>CAKQCV010000069.1 GCA_934217675.1 uncultured Prevotella sp.
GTTTTGACCGGTCGTGGTTTTCACAGCGTAAGAGAGTTTCTCTTTGACCCTTTCTGCCTCACTGGATTCCGGATCAAGATGGTGATCCAAGAAATACTGACGGGTATACTTTTCCGCATTCCGTTCTGATAACATACCGATGGTTCCTGCACGAAAAACATGATCGTAGCCAAACTTTTCTCGAACGAATTCATGCGCCTTCCATTGTTCTTCACTTGAGAAGTTCAGATCGATGTCTGGCTCTTTTTCACCGTTCAAACCAAAGAAGGCTTCAAATGGGATTGCAAATCCGTCTCTGTCCATGATCCTTCCACAGATCGGGCAGTTCCTTGCAGGCAAGTCTGCACCAATACGATACTGGGCTGCATTGACAGCAAAGTCGGCGTAACGGCAGGCTGTACAGCGATAATGAGGGGGCAATGGATTGATCTCGGAAATGCCTGTCAACCAGGCAACGAGCGAAGAGCCAACTGTCCCGCGGGTACCAACTGGATACCCATCTCTTTTGGATTGCCCTACAGCAAGTCTGGCTGTCTCGAAGATTGTCCATGATTCCTGTCGGTCTATTATCGCCAATTCATCTCTCAGGCGCTCCTCAACCTGTGGCGGAAGTGAATCCCCATAAAACGAATGCGCTTGTATCATGGCTTCCCCAGAAATGTGTTCTTTCGCGTCCAGTAAAACAGGATAGGATTTACCTTCATCCGGGAATAATGCCAGATGGCTGTCAACAAGATTCGCAATCCGCCTTGGCGCATCAATCACGATTTCCTTAGCGACATCTTTGCCAAGAAAGTGGAATGCTTCGAGCATTTCAGCCGTTGTTCTAAAATGGTATAACGGCTGAGGTTCTGTGTCCAGAATGCCGGTGTTGTATCTGATCACGGCCCTGCAAACAGCATCCTCCGGATCAAGGTAGCGGGCATCGCCGACAGCAACAACCGGGATTCCGATCTCATTTCCGAGCAGTATGGTGTCAGATACTTGTTGGCGGAGTTGAATTTGTTCCACCGGATCATCTGTCACATTTTCAACAGGTTCAATCTCCAGATAATCGTAAAAAGCAGCAATGCGCATAAGCACTTCAGCAGAAATGCCCTCATAAATGCTTCGGGCGATTTCGCCCCCATCACAGGCACTGCCAATTAGCAATCCATCACGATGTGTCTGGATCCACTTTCTCGGAATGCAGGGGAATCCTTTATAACAGTATGTATGACTGAGTGATATCAGTTGATTCAAGTGGATAATGCCGACCCTGTTCGTCGCCAGAAGCATGACAGGATACCCATCTTCCACCGGGCTATCTTCTGAGGGGAGCATAAAGCCTTCGCAGCCGGGGAGAAGTTTGATCTGCTTCTTGGCTGCTTCCTGAAATGCAGCCGGGAAGGACTGAACAACGCCAAAATCCGTAACAGCGATAGCCGTATGCCCCCATTCAGCCGCCCGGCTGATGTATTGAGCTGCCGAAGCAACGCCATCAGCCGATGACATTCCGGTTCTTAAATGCAACTCAATTCTCTTTTCCAACTCAGAGTCCTGTCTTCCCATAATTCTTTTTTCTTCCCGCATCAATACCGCCTCCGTATTATCTTCGGGCGATTCCATCTGTGTTTTCCTCGCATAACCAGCAGCGGATAGAAGCTCATCCAATGAAACACCCAGAATATCTGCCAGGCGGCAGCAAGTTGCAATTCTCGGCTTTGCGTTGCCGTTTTCCCATTTGGAGACTGCCTTGTCAGAAACGCCAATCAGCTTACCGAGTTGAAACTGCGAAAAGCCCAGTTCTGTCCTCAGTTTTGTGACCAGATTTCCAAACGCATAATCCCGCATTGCCTCACCTCCTGACGTGAAAAGCATATCACAAGAAAAAGATAAAAAACAGTAGGCAAGTATCGAAGGAAAGTAGAGCTTCAATCTTCGGACGCACAGTACGGGCAAATAGGGCTCACCCTGTCTGGATTCACACGCATCGGAACAATATTCTTATATTGAAAAAGGCTATCGTGCCGGAAGAAGCTGCTTTCATCATTGGAGTTTTTTCCATCAAGCTCATTGCACATTTTTTGTCGAGTCTCAGCTGACAGTCCATAGCTGAGATATTTATAGGACGAACCGCATTTTGAACATGTAGTGTTGATTACCTGCAAATTATCACAGTGGTAGCACACATATCCGCCATTTTTATCTTGAATCATCTGCTCTCCACAGCAAGGACACCTGTCTCGTTCCATTTCGGTGATGAATCGAAGCAACATTAGCCGAAGTCTGCGATACGAATTTATGTCATACATTGAGATAGGGCAAAATGCTATGTCTCCAGAAGAGGAATACCCGTAATCAGTAACTGCTTGTTCATTTGGTCTGCAAAGCGGCATACAAATTGAAGCCGCATCAGCATGATAGTGCTCCTTGATTTCCTTAACTTTTGATTTCATTTCATCCACAAAGCGAACCTGGCTTTGGTCATCCAATGCAGCAAGCGTGGGGACAATCACAATGAAATGATGAGGCGCTTGCTTAGAAGCATTTTCCTCAGTCATTACTTGCCTTAACGATATGTACTTTCTGGCTTCTACCGTCTGTTGTTCGCCTCTGCTTTCTCTGGTTTTCAGCCTTCTGGCAAAATTTTCGATTTCCGAATCCATGAGTTTTTGGTGCCAGTGTATTGCCTGACCATCAAAGAAAAAGCAACCATCCGCGGTTCCCGCTTCAATCGGGCTGCAAATCTGTCTGCTGACAGTAATATGATAATCGACTTCCTGCCCAACCTCGACCTGAATGAGATTTTTTTGAATGTTGCTCCTAACGTAAGCAGCGTCCGATTTCCGAATAAAGTGATTTGGTGCTTCTTCTTCAAAGCCAAGAGAATGTGCCGCAAAACCGATCAGTGTCAGTAGAAAGCTTGTATAAGCAGTATTTAGATCGCACGCAGCTATTTTTGCGCCAACTTCACCAATGCGAGGCTCAGTATAGATTTTATGCATGACGGCCATCAGAGGAGACCAGAGAAGGTATACCCTGTGATAGTTCTTATCCATTCTAAGAATATTCGTGGGCAATAATAATCCTGTGATTGGTTTGGTTTTATGAAGTAGGCGATACAAGCGGGTCTGCTTTAATTCTCGGTATCTTCTCAGCAACTGTGTAGCACGCCGCAATTCTTCCGCGACTCTTTTTGCCTGATTATTCTGTTCTTCATAATCGTCTTCAGAGTTTTCGTGACGCCCCATCATTGTGTTGACACATCTTTGGTGACTGAGATCAAATCCGAAACTCGCGGTTGAAACACCACTGCTCATCAGGATCCCGTTCAGTTGATCTTTTATTTGCTGGAGATCTCGACAAAGTCTGCACAGGAACCGTAATGCTATATCAATAACTGTTTTTACGACACGGTTCTCATAAATCTGAAAATCATCATCCTCAATTCTGGAAAACAATCGTGCCGGTTTCAAACCGGTTGCAGTACGGGCTTCCCAATCCTCATTATGGGCAGCGAGGTATGGTATAGCTTCATGCCCGATTCTTTTTACCGCATCAACAGGCCGAATTTCATTAACAGATTTCAGGTGGGATTTCGGCCGCTTGCAGATATTTCGTAAAGCGGGCAGACATTCGATAAGCTGCTGAAGCATTTCGCTGTTATCCGCAATTTTCAACGACAGCCTGTCAAACAAATGCAGCCAACCAAACTGAACCC
Organism: uncultured Prevotella sp.; assembly: GCA_934217675.1. GTDB lineage: Bacteria > Bacteroidota > Bacteroidia > Bacteroidales > Bacteroidaceae > Prevotella. The sequence goes on from CAKQCV010000069.1 coordinate 3,704, forward strand.
ATTCGATTTCACGCATGTCAGCGAAATCATCGTGACATCGCGTTTTTTCATTGATAAAATCAATGTATGCTCTGGCATCTTTTTCCTCCATTAAAGGATAAATTGGCTGAAGCAAATATTGATGCCATTGTTCTCCCTCTCGAATCGAAATCCTGACAGCGCCGCTGCACTCAACCGTTCTTTCATCAGAAGGGAATACTTGTTCATCGTTAACTTTGATTTCGTCAGGTATGGAGGACAGGCACAGCTTGCCTACAGGAGAGAGAGACTTGGCAATCTCTCCCTCCCGCAGTTCTATTGTCTCAAAAGGTGTCTGATATTTGAGCGTTGTCATGGTTACCACTCCTGAAATGAAGGATCAATTAAGTTCGTTCAGACGCTTCCGAATTAACCGAAGGGTTTTTTCATAGTCCTTGCAGACATCTTCCAGTGCCATAAATCCTTCTGAGTTGTCGCTGGTCAATACCTTTCTGATAATCTTGGTTGAAATCTGAGCATCCAAAGCATCGTTAAGGGATCCGCCCGCCGCGACATATACGGCGACGAACTTTATCGTTTGCGTCACAATACGGTTGCCGAACGATAGATCAAAGTACTGCATTAGTACAGTATCTATCGCCTCAAGCCGCTCTTCCACCTGTTCTCTTTTACCTTCTCCTGCGCCTTCAAACAGTTGCTGCAATATCTCTACGGAAATGAAGCCTGGTTGGGCTTTATGGTCATAAGAGCCTTCCGGTTTGCCTTTTTTGTTCAGAGAAATAACCTGCGCACGGTCATAAACTTTATCGCTGACCTCAAACGTAGATTCATCCTGATTCGCTGTTCCAATAAACCATATATTGGTCGTCACTCGAATCTTTCTTCCGTCCACGAGATCTTTCGCGCCAATCAAAGCCCCCAAACGAGCAAGTTGGTCGAAAAGTGCCTTTTCTTCCTGCTCCGAAAGCGAGACCTTCGAGTCGCCTTGACGTTCTCTTTGTTTCTTTTGCCAGATTTCAAACGCAGTAGTGTTGACCACCCTTAGTTTTTTTTCAACATCAGAAGACAACTCCGTCGGCAAGGTTCTCATGTCTGTTGAAACAAGATCAATAAGCCATTTCTTCTGATCAGGTTCCTGAAGGATGGCAAGGAAGTCGGAGAAGTAGTACTCAATTCTCGCCAGGTTCATTTCGTCAAGGACTATGAATGTAGGAATGTCCGGAGCTTTCCCGCTTCTATACAGCTCGATTGTAAAGGTCTTAGCATTGAACAGTTTATTGAAATCGTTGTAATATCCAAGTAGTTCATTTCGGTCACGCCATGAAGACTCAACCGGGATTAGATGATGATCCCCGGAGATTGCCTTGGAGAATATTCTCGGCAGACTGGATTTTCCTGTACCAGACATGCCTTCAAGCATAATCAATCTGCTAACCGCCATGCCTGCAAGGAACGCTCGGATATCATTCCTTGTATAGTACAAACGTTCACCAGCATTGCCGCTTCCAGCGTATGAATACACCAGTTCCACCAATTCCTTAAGTGTTTTTATAGGGGGTCTTCGTCTGTGCTCAGTCCAATGCTTCTGGCAGTTGGAACCAGCTTCGGTCTCATCGTCTATCTTTGTCAGAGCGGGACAAATGTTGCCGGTCCTGTTTTCAAGCGCTTTTTTGTTTTTCTCCAGTTCATTCAACAAATGCTCATTTAACGCATATGTCGCGTCCAATTCCCGGCGGACAGCTGCAAGCTCACTATTGAGTCTGCGTCCAGCCATGGCCTGGTCTCTGAAAGTGTCGCGATCGTGCTCGGCTTCCCGCAGTTGATTTTCGAGTTTGTTGCATAATGCCGCCTGGCTTTGAAGCTGGCGAACACTTTCAACATCCGGATAATCATCCAAAAGATCCCGTTGCACCTCCAGTTGGGAGGTGAGCTGCCTAATGCGTTCCAAGAGTTCTTTCATGGAATATATACGACTGCTTCCATCAGGTTCTTGCACTTCAGTTCGGATTTCATCCACTTGAACCTGCAATGTGACAAACTGACTGCGAAGTGAATTATAGTCGGCAAGAAGCTGATCATACGCGGACACCTTGCCATCAAGTTCGCGCTTTAGCTGTTCACAATAGGCTGGATTCGCCGTGCTGTAAAGCTCGCGCTGCCGCTGTAAAGCCTCTTTTTCACCCTGGAAGTCCTCTCTATCAAGTTTTAAAAGCTTCTGTTCTTTTTTTAGTTTAGCGCAGTCAGCTTGTAGCTGCCCTTCCCGCTCTTCGAGATTCTTGCTTTGCTTATCAAGAGAATCGCTAAGTTCATGAAGAGCCTCTCGCGCTCTGGCTTTAGCCTGATCTCGCGTTTTTGCCGCTTCAGCCGTTGCTTCAGCAGCTTGCTTTTCCGCTTTCTTCTGTGCTTCGGCTGTAATCCTTTCTGCTTCCTGTTCAGCTTTTGTCTTAACAGACTCGACCTCGGAAACAGCCTTATCCCTAGCTGCTTCCGCTTCCCGTTGCTGTTTTAACAAGGAATCGAGTTCTGCGCGTGCTGGTTCAAGTTGCGCATTCACATCAGCAAGAGCAGAACGCGCTGATTCAGCGTCGGCGGCGGCGTGTTCTGCTTTTGCTTTTTCATCATCCACCATGCCCTGATACATGGTGATTTCCTCATCGAGTTGTTTGATAAGAGTCTCCTTCTTGGCAGCAAATTCCGACTCAGTGGAGCTGTTCTTCACCTCAGTAGTTGTTACTACTGGGGTATAAGTTTCTGACGCTAGGGCGACCGCTCCCGAAGCGACCTCGGAATCAGTGTTTTCAGGCTTTTGCGGCGTCACTTGCTGCGGTTTTTTGTAGGGTTGACGTTTTGCCTTTTTGGCCATATTTTTCATCCTCCCACAATTGCGAGTAACAGCCTATCCGCAATTGGATAGACAATCTGCATGAACTGATTATAGTCATGCTCGTTGAACCGATGGTTTGTATCGTGCGACACAGATCTCCTTATGTCATTAAGTTGACCCACCTTCATTAGATGATTTGAAAGGTCCTCCGCTTCAATATACCGTCTAACATCAGGAGACGGTGCACATGCATAAAGCGTTAAGAGATTGATTGCTTTTTCCAAGGTGCTGTTTCCATGAGTGCGTTCCAAACGCCTTATCGCGGTCATCACCATGCCGACATTCCATCCGAGCGCTGCCATGGAAACGCCTGTGGCATTTTCTATACGTTGGCAAACGAGATTTGCGTCTCCTGCCTGGTCGTCTCTTCTTATCTGAGCTCGTATTCGACGTAATGTACTTTCCGGGACGGTTTTGAAAATCATGTTGAAAAGCGGTTCAAGTAGTTTTGTACAGAACTGCGTAACAACGCTTTCCTTTTCCAAAATTGAAGAAGCGCGCTGCTGGAGGCTGTACAGTTCCGGATATATGTTGTATAGTGCCGGGAACATCTCCTGATGATACTTAAGGCGTGGAATGACTTGCAGCATATGTACAGAAACATCCTTTTCTTTCAGCGGAGCAGTACCGCCGAATTTTACGCACTCCCGATCCAGGAATTCTCGTAATGGCGTGTTATCAAGAGTTATTCCCTCACTGCGGGCCATCCATTGAATCTGGCGTAAAAACCAGGGGGTATCAATTCCACCCAGCCTGCTAAAAGGAGATTCCGTGTCATATCCATTTAATTTACTAGGGTCAAAAATCAGGCATATCTGAATATAGAAGCGCTTGTGTGGTGTTTCAAGCTTTCTAATATAGCGTTTTCTGTCTTCCTTAACTTCGCCGAGGTCTTCGATATTGCAGCCATCCCGTAGAGTATCAACCCGCTCCGGTAAAGGCGTTTCGTCAACTTCATCGTAAGACTCGAGATCCGCGAACAATTGCTCCGCAATAATGTGGGATTCTTCTACGCTTTCCTTTCTTTGCTCACTTCGATCGTTTGCCGCAAGTCTGTCGTCCAGTTTCCGCCATGCGGCGTATACCCTGCCAAGTTGCCGGCTGGACACAGAAATTCCAGTAAAAGTTTCTTGTTCATTACCATTTCTTCTCAGTGTGTGATCATTCGGGGTGGATTGCCTAACCTGAATCTTGTCAATTGGTCCTTTGTGGAAATAACACAGGATGTCCTTCCTTAAGGCGCTAACAAACATGTACCCATGCTCGCTGTTCTTGGACACCAGTTCCTCGGTTTGTTCGTTTTTCAGATATCTTTGACCTGCTTCTGTTATGACCCAACCGATATTCTTTTTTCTTTCAGCATAACCACTCTGCGCGAGCTGTGACAAGATAGTGTCGAGCATGCCTTGTGTAACATTGATTGCGTCTCGTATAGAAGCCGGCGGCAAATCAATATTCAAGAATTTCAGGACTGCTTCTTCATATGCGTCTAGTTCTGTTTCAACAGGTGGGTGGGCTTCGCATTCAACTGCGTAAACCGGAAGAAGGACATTATAAGATTGTCTCTGTTCATCGTCTCTGCCTTCGCTGAAAATCAATACATCAGCACTCACGGTACAATCCCTCCTTTCCGGTTTTGCAAAGGTTTATCAGTTTGGCGAAAGGTTCAATCTGCTGGAGTGTGTTAGGATCCCCACAAACAATCAGCTGTCTCTGGGCGCGGCTAAAGGCAACACACAGACGATTTGGCTTTAGCAAGAATCCCACACTCTTTTGCGGATTATTTTCGATCTCATTTGAGCGAACGGCGGACAGGATAACATAGTCATATTCTTTTCCCTGGAAGGCATCCACAGTTCCGACTTCGACCAAACGTTTCTGCTCCTCATCTAAAAACTTTTGCATTTCTTCCAGAAAAGCCTTTGCTTGCGCTGAGTAGAATGTAATGATTCCTATCCTTTTCCCGGGATCGTTGCGCAATATGCTCCGCAGTTCTTTGATTGCCGTCTCTACTTCCGCGTAACGCATTCTGGAACGGCTCCCGCCTCCTGTTTCAGAACCTCGCGTAATAGGCACACTGATAAAGGTCAGCGCCTTCCCCTGATTAATTGAAAGGGGACTTTTTCTTTCTTCGGCTGAAATCCCGGGCTTCAGGGTGCCATCGTAGAAAGCATCGCTGACAAAATGACATATATCTGGATGCATCCTGTACTGCTGCTCAAGTCGAATAGCCTTAATATGGCTGTTTTTTTCCTTAATGAAAATCTCGAACAGCCTTTCAAACAAATTTATTTCAATATCAGGTATATTCCTGAACTCCGGATTTTCCTGAAGTTTTTTGATAATATCCGGTTCCAGCATGGGTGGCAGCTGTTTGTGGTCGCCGACAAGTATGATTTTTTTCCCCATGGACATTGGTATGAGAAGATCAAGGGGATTTGCTCTTGCCGCCTCATCGATAATTACCAGATCATATACCTGACTGTCATCATTCCTCCAGTCTAATGCGCTTTGACAAGTTGCTGCCGTTGTCAGCGAATATTTTGCAACCATTGTATCGTATTCCTGTTCGAGTCGCGCAAGAAAATCACTAACTATTATGGCTATTCTCGCTGACAAGTCAGGATTTGCGGTCAAGACTCCGTTGGCATATTCATCAGCAAGTTTCAAAAGAAACTGGCTAATGCTTTCCGTATCGCTTAAATTCAACCTGTGTTCGACTCGACCATAAGTATCCAACAATTTGGCGACAGCAGAAACATACCGATGGTAAACCTCGGTGTCTGATTCATCCGAAAAATACATTTCATTAATTGCGGAAATGTCAGTTTCATCAACGTCCAGCGCGGGATGGTTTCGTAAATAGATCAATAGTCTCCCGGTCTGATCCTCACCGTCATCCGCATAGGCTTCTGGTATGATTCTCTGTCCTTCAAGGAGTCTTATTAGCTCCGCTTCTTCATCGTCTTCGGATACTGACTGTCCTTTGTTGTATGCGGAGATGATTTCATGTGCTATCCGCACTGTCTCTTTCGGGAAACATTCTTCACCGAGAGCTAAATATTCTCGAATCAGTTGAACTGCGTCATCAATGCTTTCGCCGTTCTTAACATATGCAAAGTACTGATCCGCAAGCTTTCTTCTTGTCGCGCAGAAGCGCGCCATAGCTTCGTTATTTAATCCGCTCTCAAGTTCCGTTTTCAGGCGTAAATACCATTCGTCAAGTGCGCGAGTGCTCCGCTCTCTAATATCCGCCCTTCTTCCTTTTCGGTTTGCGGGCATATCTCCCGGCAAAGGATCGGCAATCGCGTTGTCGACAGCTTCATTTTGAAAGCTCGAAATGAGGATCCGCGGACTATGCGTTGTGTATTCCGGATCTGCGCTCTGACGTCGGCGTTCTTCCGCCTCAAACAACTCCCGAAAGCGTTCCTGTATGGCCTTGATAACCGTTGTTTTTCCAGTTCCTGGAGGTCCTTGAATCAAGGCAATATCGGGTGTATTAATCGCCGCCTCAAGAGCAGCACGCTGCATCTCATTAAGCATTTTGCTGCGTTCAAAGTTTTTTTTGAATTCTTTTGTTACGCCTTTATGCGAACCCCAGCTTTCAGCAAAATGACTGGTTCCATTTTCAACGAGTGAAGCCAGATATTTGATTGGCGACCCCTTTTGAATAATTCTATCTTTTGCCCGCTTACGACGTTCTGAAATGACTCTGTCTCCAAAGGTGGATAAAGTTAATATACCGGAGCTGGGCACTTCAAATATGCCATTTGTAGCTTTAAGTACAGTTACTACGCTATCCGCTTTCACTCTTGTAACGGTGCCTGCAAACACAGCGCGTTCGTTTTCATCTTCTGACCGTCTTACTTCAAGGCTTATGTTCGGTTCAAAAGATACGCTGTCCTCTTTTGAGATTTGAAACTCAAGCACTGTCTGATCAAGATCATCTTCCCGAATCACACCAAAGTATGAAACCTTACCAAAGCTATCCGCTTCTTCTTTGCGAAGCCGTACAGACAACTCTTCATATGCGGTCCATCTGTCCAAATATCCTTTAGGTTCAGCCATCTTACGAATGGTATCTGAGATTTTCTTATCTATCTCTGATGATAAACCGGTATCTACTACAAAATGTACATTGGGCGCGAGAAACATATTGACAGGAAGCCCGCTATAAGCGTCCCGCCGAAGCGTAGATGGAGACTTCGAAGTAACGATGATGCCTCGAGCGGTACTGATTGCATGTATTTGAGCTTTTCTCGACAGAAAACGCACTTCAGTTTGATTTTTTCTAGTATTCTTATAGTTCAAACAGAATACCGCATCTTTTCCCAAACCTGTCCACACAAACATTTCCCTGAGACGCTGTTCCGTATAATTTTCGGCAAGCTCGCGCGGAATCTGGAGAATGACGTCCGTCTGGTAATCCGTTAAGGATTCAAATCCATATGCTTGCACTTCGACCCAACTCGCCTCAACATTCTCCAGTTCGAAAAAACTGTGAAGGCCTCCCTGATCGGGGTTCATAAGCAGGTCATGAAGATACTCCGCAGTCGACGCGTCTACACGTCCAATTACAGCTTCATGATTTGAGCTGCTCCGCTGCACAAAGGTCTGGATAATAAACTCATAGGGTAAATCTGTTCCTTCAATAGATAGGTAAGTATCCTCTGCTTTGGGTAATTTACTACGAGCGTCAGGAATCTCAAATCTAATTTTTAGTTGTTTCGCAGCTGCGATATCTGAAATTTTCATTGCTTATCCTCCACGAATCTCGCCACACGAGCGCACATATATCGCTTATCTCCCGCTGTGAGCGCTATCCCGTTACCAGCATCGTCAAGAAAATAGATTTCATCTTTTGATTCAAGCAGTTCATACTTGCCTGGAAGAATATGAACCTTTTGCGCCGCCTCTTTTCTTAGCAGCCAGATGCCGGTTTTACCAAATTCATTATAGACATAATAATGTCCATCCTTCCCGCGTGGAAAACTCAGGAGATCTTCTGATTCGATCATGCCATCATTATGTCCGTCGATGTCAATAATATAATTGTTCTTTACCTTGTTATGGTCGAGATCCCTGAGAATATAGCTGTTCTTCCGCTCTTCGCCGAGCCTCTCTGATATATCCCACACATTGCTTCCAGAATATAGATATTCATAAAAGTTCAGCCACGCGCGCGGCTTTGATTCTTCTTCGCACCACGGACATAGATATTTTCCTATGGTCTGATCCCTTCTTGCGTAATGCCATGCATTACAGTGTGGACAGCGTATTAGTTTATTGCTTGCTTCTATGAGGGCAAATTCAAACTCTCGCGGTGATGGACGCGATAATCTGTCTTTCTTTCCATCCACAAAGCAGCGAGCAAACAGTTTACTAAGTTTATCAGTAAACGCGGTCTCTTCCGGAAGCATGTTTGTCGAATTGGCTTCCGTTACATACTCGCCTTCACCGGAATAGGCCCTTTCTTCATCTTCGGGAGTTCCCTCGAGGACATCATCACTAATATACGGATGACCGATCCTGAGCAATTCAAACAGAAGTACAGCCAATGAATAGTTATCTGAAAGAACATTCGGGGGAAAATCACCGCGAATAACCTCCGGAGCAATATAACGC
>CAKQCV010000070.1 GCA_934217675.1 uncultured Prevotella sp.
TTTGTGCTATGATTACTACAGCAAATTCAAAAGCCTGTCTGTTGATTCGGAGATGATGACATAGGCAGACCATATACCGACTTCAATACTCTGTATGTAGTAGACGAGCAGACCAGAAAGATGCTCCGTTATTAGGAATATTTGGATCGGCGTGAAAGACGAATGGTTATCACTTATCATGATAATATGTACGTTCCACCCAATCAGAAAGATATTCAGCTGCTTGCTTTACAGCAGGCACTTCTGATGCTCAAAAATCTGTATCAAGATAAATTTGAAGTCATAATCGGTTTCTATTATGGAAACTACAAAACAATAAAAGCATATGCTGTGAACTGCGGAATATCAAGGCAGGCAATGTCTAAAAAACTGCATAAAGCTTTGAAAATTCTGCGTGCTATATGCTTTGAAAAACTTGAGAATCTTGAAAACTGAATATGAAGAACGCATACTGTTTTGATTGTTGCAATCCGGTTACAGACTGTGACGATCCGGCGACAATTTCTCTTTTCTGGTTGCGTTTATTTCTGATCTGCGCTAAAATAGAAATAGCAAATTTAAGCCTGTCGGTATAGGAGGAAACAAGTATGCAGACAGGGAAAATCACTGCTTTATATGTCAGATTCTCTTTCGATGACGGAATTGACACGGAAAGCGGAAGCATTGAACATCAGAAAGCGTTGCTGAAAAACTATGCCGAATCCAATGGCTTTACCAATCTTTCTTACTACGCAGATGACGGTTATACAGGCACAAATTTTAACCGTCCAAACTTTCAGCGTATGATGAATGACATCAAAAACGGACTGGTTGGAACAGTCATTGTCAAAGATATGAGCCGACTGGGCAGAAATTATCTTATGGTAGGTCAGTATGTGGAAATCGACTTTTCAAAGTATGATGTTCGATTTATTGCAATCAGCGATAATGTGGATTCTGCCAAAGGAATGAATGATTTACTGCCGATCAATAATCTGATGAACGAATGGTACAGCAGAGATATTTCAAAGAAGATCCGTTCCATGGTACGCCAAAAGGGCAACAGCGGTCAGCATATCACCTCAAAACTGCCTTACGGGTATTACAACACCCCTGAGAATAAACAGGATTGGCAGATAGATGAGGAAGCTGCGGAAGTTGTCCGAGAAATATTTGAACTGTATGTGCATCATGCAATGGGGACAAAGCAGATTGCATTGCAGTTGCAGGCTGAAAAACGTGTCGGAGTGGAATACCACAAGAAAATACGAAAAGGGATTGCGGTTACTGCTGAGAACATTTATTTGTGGAACAGCGGAACGATTGCTGCCATTCTCAAGCGTCAGGAATACGTCGGTGATACGGTCAATTTTCGCACACAGATTGCTTCTTATAAGAATAAAACCGTGATCTACAACGAAAGTGACAAGATCGGGATTTTTACCGACACACACCCTGCAATTATCAGTCGTGAACTGTTTCAAATGGCACAGGACAGACGTGAAAAGACAATACGTCATCCGTCAAGACCACATAAGTATCTTTTTGGTGATTATCTGTATTGTATGGACTGTCACGCAAGAATGCACGGCAGAAGATGTGGGACAAAAAGCGAAAACGCTCTTTATTGCTATGAGTGTACAACTTACAGGAAAAGCAAAGGGTGTTACTTTCATGGTGTTCCTGAGAAATATCTTGAAACCGAGGTCTTACAGGCAATTCAGAGAGTGATTTATAAGGCAAATGCCAATCCTGATGAATTCTACAAGACCATTCAGAAACGTGTTGAGAAGAAGTCTGACGACTGTAAAGCGGTTATTTTAGCGGAGCTTGAAAAATCCCAGCTTCGTATTACGGAAATCGATAAGTACATTCAAGGCTTGTTTGAAGCAAAGGTCAGAGGTGAAATAGACGACTCGCTGTTTGCAAGTTTGAAAAGGACTTACGATGAAGAAAAAGAACAGCTTAACGCATTGGTTGCAGAACGCATAGGAAAACTTCATGAGAAAAATGAGTCTGTCAACAAGGTCAAACTGTTTGTGCAGGCAATCAAAAAGTATGATGCCGTTACAGAACTCACTCCGCAGGTATTGGCTGACTTTATTGAACATATTGAAGTCGGCAAATGTCAAAACACGAGTAAAAAGCTGCCTTTCGCCAAAAGGGATAACGCAGTTTCGGTGTTTTTCTGGAGTGTCGGCATCTTTTAGTTGGAAAATGGTGAGTTCCCTAAGCGTATTACGACCAGTATTATGTCAATGAGAGCCATGAAGCCATTATTTCTCCCGATGAATTTGAAGATGTACAAGAAGAAAAGGTGAATATTCTTGCTGAAGAACTGGAACTGATTCTCATGGAAAAGTGGGATTATGTGCTGAATCATATTCGTGATGAACTTAATCAATCTGAGTCTGACAGGCGTTACGATGAAAAAGCTACAGTCCACAGTGACGGAAGAATCGTCTTTACATTCCTTGACGGAACAGAAACTGAAGCGTAAGTCAACTCAAATTATTATAAGAGATAGTATTGATTACGCTAAAAGGTGTTGGATTTACGAACTGCTTTATTTCTAATCTTCATTATTTAGCAAAAGCCAGTTTGATATTATATCAAACCGGCTTTTACTGCAATCTGTCTGCTATTTAACAAGCTCTCAACAGGCTTCAAGTGTAGTAGTCCTCTATCCCTATTTTTGCATTAAGTTTATCTAAATGTTACATTAAGGTCTAAAGCCTTCTGTGCTGCCTCCAATACAATCTGTTCTACTGCTGCTGTATAAGTTTCCTCATCAATCTGTGTTAAATTGAAATAATTCATAGAATTCTGAAGAAAGTTTTGGAACTTACTCTTAAAACTAAAAGCTTCTCTCTCTGCTTCTTGGATTGCCTTATAAAATAACAAGAGACTAACCAATGCTTTAGGATTCACATAAGTTTCTACAGTCTTCATATACTTCTCATTTGCTTCCTGTGTTCCCTTGACGTCATGGACTTTAAGTGTCTGGAATACTACTGAATGAATAAATTCAGCAGAAACGAAGTTGCGAAGGTTTGCTGTAAAGTTAACTGAAAAAGACTTACAGTTATAAAAATAAGCCTCATCAATATTTGATGTGTAACCATCACCATTTTTCAGTCTACGTCTAAGAGCGTTATATGCATTACCATGAGGAGTCTTTCCAAGGCTAAGTGCGATATCAGACATACCTGGTGTGAACACTTTCTTGTCAGTAGAGTTATCTGTAACATGAACATGGATGAGCTCGGCAAGGCGCTTCTTATCGACAACTGGAGTAGGCACTCCTCCTTCGTTAGGTTCAAATTTAATCTTATACGCACTTTCCTTTAGAGACTTCGCCATATCCTCAAGAATAATTTTATATGCTTCAAATACATTATAATCCTTCACAAATGCATCTGGAAAACTGGCATCACGTTTAAGATAACATGCTAATGACTTAATTGCCATACGTTTCTTAGCTCTTACCTGTGCCACCTTAAGACCACCATTTAGTTCCATTATTCTATTTTCAATACACTTGCGAAGTTCCAGCTCAGTAAACTCCTTTTCATCGAAACTTTCGATTGAAAGTGGATCATCAAAGTCTTGCTTCTGAAGCGATGATATGAATAGATCCAACTTATTATGAATCATGAATACTGGTATCTGCTTGTTAAAGTTCTTAAGTACGTCACGATACAACTCTCCAATCTTCTTCTCATTAGTATCGCCTTCAAGCGGTACCACCATCGCAATTGCATCTACATCGCCCTTGTAAAGAAGCTCAGAGCAATAATCCACATTTTCGTCGTCAGTGTTATCGGCATGATATAATCCTTTAGTATCAAGTGTTGCAAATACAATGTTATCATTACTATCTCTGAAAACCTTGTTAGTAATAGGGTTATCTGAAATGAATTTAGAGAACATTCTATTCATTGGTACATAAATTACAATTTCACTGCAGAGCACCTCAAGTGATAAACGCTGACCAGCTTGGATGTTATTAGCTGTAAACATCGCTTTGATAAATTCTGTGTCCGGCTCATCAAGCATGATATCTTTATAGTAATAGCCATCACCTGAAATATCTACCTTGCTGAAATATGTAAAAAATACCTTCGAAAGATTACCATTAAGTGTTTCCCAGATTCTACAAAGTTCTCGCTTGAATGTATCTTTCTGTGAATCCATTGTACGTTCAACTTCCTGCTGAATAGCCGCCATAAACTTTTTGCTACTTTCCTTTACCTCAACCTCGGCCATCTCATTTTTTACAGTATTATAAATACTATAATTGTATTGATGAAGATTGTATCTGTAGTAAAGACGAACAATTTCCTTAATAAAGTTTTCTTTCTGTTCATCTGTAAGGAGTGAAAGGATGGCCTTAACATTATTACGCTTAGTAAGCTGGTCTCTTAATGCCTCGTCAAGAATTTCCTCATCCTTACCAACAACTGGTGCAACTACCTTTCCAAGGTCTTTTACAACCTTTGCAATTGCCTTTGATACAATCTCTGTAAAAAGGTTTCAGCTGAATGGATTTGCGTCCTGCTTTACCGCAATTACCATCTTATCACTGTACTCTGTTGTGAAAACCATAAGTCTCTCGTTAAGGGTTGAGTTGGTATTTCCAACTCCTTCAATAAGAATCTTTCTAGCTCTTGAATCTGCTGGAACCGTTCCAATTTCTGTTTTACCGTTTCCGGTACCTCCTAAAAATTCAAGCACTCTAAAATAGGGCTTCAAACTAATGTAGTTATCCATTGTAACTACCTCCTTAAAAATATATTTAAGCCAATAAAAAATCCATACCAACCCGAACGGATGATATGGATAGAATAAGCCTAAATATAAGGAGACATTTACAAATATATTTTTAGCATTCTAACCGTTATCACTAAACTGTCGGATCGGTTCTGTAGCGGGTAGCTACATACTACTAAACAAAATAGGACTTTGATATTAACTTATATATATTATATAACAGATAGATTACTTTGTCAAGGTTTTTTCCAAAAATATATTTTTTTAAAAGCAACGTTCTAAAGAAAATCAAAGTCGGCTTTGGCAAATTATTATATAACCTGATTTTGATGACCATTACTCCACAAAATCGATTACATATAGGAGTACCAGTGATATACAGAATAACTTACTGAAAATGCCGACTGTTTGATGCCGTTTTCTTTTAGTATACTTTCGTGTATCTGAACGGTTGTTTTCGCCCTACCCGTAAAGCAACAGAAAACGACTCTTTTCCCGAAACCTCATAGAATAGAGCCGTTTTGCATAAAAAAGTTGTATTGAAATTTGTATCAAAATTTCGGTGCGGTTATGGTTGCGAGAGCTGGATTTGAACCAACGACCGTATATGTCACTTAGAGAGGTCAACACTCCCCAAATCACCAACAAAACGGTAGTATATCGTGATTCTTTGGGTGTATCCTTTTTTTGCTTTTTACTTTGTTACCAACGACAATTTTATCAATAAGTCTATTAAGCAGTTCACTGTCAAGTTGCTTGATTTCTGTGTATATTCTAACAATATTCATGAAATGTGAAATGTTGTCATCGGTTGTTTTTGGTGTTGCAATCTGCGATTCTAAACTGGAAAATTTCTCGGTTAGTTGTTGGTGTTCAAATTCTGAGGGTTTCGTCATTTCGAGAAATTTTCGGACAGGAAGCACTCCATTAAGCTTATCCTCATACATCTGGTTAAACTTTTTATCGAGCAACTGTAAGCGTTTCTTGACTTCGTCCACTTCTTTTCGTAACGCCTGCATCTTGTATGTGCTTGTGTTGCCCAGTTCCACTTACAATCTGTGTGCGAAAAACTGTTCATTTGCACGAAGCAAGCTTAACTTACTCTGAATGTCAGACAAGACAAGCTGGTACAAATCATCGTATTGTATAAAGTGCAATGTGCAAGCATCTTTGCGTTTATAGGTACTGCACGAAAAATAGTGCTTACCGGCTTTGTTGTTACCCAGAGTGAGTGCATAACCGCATCTGTCGCACTTTACAAGCCCTGCAAAGATATTGACACCACCTGTTATACTCCCTCTCTTACGACAGTTCAGACGTGCGTGTGCATCGTCCCACAGCCTTTCAGTGATTATTGGCTCGTGGGTATCTTTTACAATAATCCATTTACTTTCGTCAACTGGTACAACCTTTTTACTTTCGAACAACAACTTCTGTTTTTGCCGTTGATAATGCAACCAAGATATTCGGCATTTTCCAGAATCCGTCTTACAGATACAAGATTCCAATCGTATGGGTATTTGTTGTAAGTCTTGCCGTCATTCTGGTAACGATATGCTGTCGGTGTCAGAATCTTTCTTTCACTAAGTACACGAGCTACCTTGTTGTAACCATAACCCCTGTAGGCAACCATTTCAAATATCTCTCTGACGATTGGTGCTGTTACCTCATCAACTACAAGGACGTGCTTGTCCTCAGACGATTTGCAGTAGCCGTAGGGGGCATTCGTGCCGATGAACTCACCTCTTACCGCCTTTGTCCTAAACGCCTGACGTGTTTTACGGCTTACATCAGCAGGATAGCACTGATTAAATACGTTCTTGATTGGCGTTATGAAATCGTAGTCCGCACTGTTCTCAGTATCTATGCCGTCACTAATTGCAATGAATCTCACACCACTTTTTGGAAAAGTTTCCTCAATCAATTTGCCTACTCCGATATAATCCCTGCCTAGTCTTGACAAGTCTTTCACCACAATCACATTTACAACATTATTGTGTACATCATTCATCATTCGCCGAAAGTTTGGACGATTAAAATTCGTGCCGGTGTAGCCGTCATCGCAATAAAAATTGTGTATTGTCAATCCATGGGACTGACAGTAATCTTCCAGCAATTTTCTCTGCGTTTCAATCGAAACGCTGGTGCTGTCTGTCATATCCTCACGTGACAGCCTACAATAACAAGCCGTAGTATATTCGCTCTGTCCGCTAATGGTTTTTCACTCATTCTGTTGACAAAGCAATTGTATACATGCACTCCTATTATACCTGAATAGTCGCATAAAGTCAATTGCTTGCATGTTCTTTTTGGGTGAGTTCTTCTATTGTCTTTTCTTTCAAATATGCTATCATCAAATCAGTTATTTTCTCATCGCCAAAACGAAAATCAAGTATGTATTCTGTAGTTTCTTTTTTCATTGTTTTCCTCCTAAATTTCTAGGTCAAACTCTTTTTGCAAGGTTTTCGGTTCGTCCTTTACGGCAAACGAATATGTATCGCCGTCAGTTGACACCGAGGACAACGCACCCTCTGTGCAGTTGGCGTTGTTTCTCTTTACAACGTGTTTCAGATATGCATTCACGAAGTCGCCAATAATCAATATCGCATCAGCCACTGACACATCTGCGGTAAGTGTGGTGGTGTAGCTTACACTATCCACTGTGGCATAATCGGGGTCGTAGGCGATGCAGGATTGCTTAATCAGTACGTTCATCATAAGTTACCTCTCAATATCATAGTCGGCGTTGTGTGCCTGTTGTGGGTTCTCTCTGACGGTCTGAGCGTGCATTTGGACTGCATCAGACGTTCTTGGTCATGGTTAATCTTCCGCACGTAACCACCGCCTGCAAGCAGGTTCTCAGCTTCATAACGAGCCTGACTTTTTGCCATCCACGTCAACCTCTGCTGTTGCTGTGCAAGCTGTTGTTGTGCTTGATGCAGTGCTTCTTCTCTTTGAAAGAGCGTTTGCTCTTTCTGATACTATTGCCGTGCTGTGTAGGTTTGTCGCTTCACCGTTTGCTCCTGTTCCTGTGCAGTTTTATCCAGCTGTTTTTCTTTCTCTTGCAACTGGTCAGTTAGCTTTTTTACCTGTGCCAACTCATGACTTTTTTCGAGTGTCATTGCTCTCTTTACCTCGTCAGCATTTGCGATAATAGCTTCCGCAGCAGCAACCTTTTTCGAGCCTTTTCCCAACAAAAACTCCGAAACTTTTTTGAGTGCAGCCTGTTCCACATCTGATTGCAATTGTTCTTTTTTCTCCGTGAGTTTCTCAATTTCTTGCTTGTTTTTTTCTGCTGTTTGTCTGTACTCCTCACAGGTGTAAGTGTGTCCTCTGCCTTTGGTTTCTTTGGCAATTTCAACGCCGTGTCTTTCACAAATTTCACGAAAAATATTTCGCTCCGACTTCATGAAGTTCGCAATTGCATCTACCCCTGTGCCGTATCCCATTTTCTCCAGTGCTTTACTAATACTCTGCTGTCTTGTCAAGCCGGTTTTGTAGCCCTCGGCGAATGGAATCATGTCATAGTGCAGGTGCGGTGTAGCTTCGTCCTGATGTATAACTGCATTGAAAATATAGAACTGCGGATTGCGTTCCGTGAAACCTGCCATGTACTCTTGAAGGCACTCAACGGACGTTGCAGCCATATCTGGATTGCTTGCGTAACCGGTGTCGTACATTGTGCCGAAGCTAACCACATACTCGTAGAACGATTGCCTTTTGTCCTTGCCTTTTAAGATGGTGTCAGCTTGCATTGATTCTGGATTTTCACCAAAAAATTTCTCGAAATAATTTTGAATTTTTCTATCCGAACGCCGTTGCTTTTTGTTGTATTCTGCTGTCGCATCGCCGAAGATTTCCTCATAGGCTTCGGCTAAACTTTGTTGTTTCAGTGTGATGTTATTTTCTATCCGGCTCTTGTCAACGTTCGGCAAAATGATGTCCCTGTTGTTGTGCCGTAGCTTGCCTTTCCCTCTTACATAACTGATGTGCCTCATCTGCACTGCTCCTTTCGTTGATTTTGCACTCCTAGGTATACCTTGCCTATACCTATAGCCGTCTACTTTTATCTACACCCTGTAATCTCAGCTGTCTGCACTGTACTGTCCCACGCTTGCTACCGTTAAAAAGCAACGCATTTTCACCACTTTTTGTAGCTTTGCGTGGCTTTTTGCCCGTCCGCAAGCTTTCAATGGACTTGCAAGGCTTGGGTTCTGCTACTCTTTTCAAGAGTAGCCCCTTAGTACCTTTGACACCGGCGAACCGTCATCAAAGGTACACGTGGCTCTCCGAGGGGCAAGGCTCTGTCTTGCATCTGCTCTGCCGAGGACTTCCCCTCTCTCAACGCTTCTCTCTTATCTGCATCGTTAGCGTTACTGTTTACGTCACGCCGTAACGATAGGCAACGCATCACGGCATCATCTCTGCCAGCAACTCACGCTTGTATTTGTAGAACGTATTGTGTGAGATTCCAGCCAGCTTTATGCACTCGCTGTCGCTCAATGTTCCGCCGAAACTCTTGCAGTGCTTTTGGATAATCTCTTTTGCTGGTTTGGCTTTTTTGACGTGTAGCTTTCGCCCTGCAACCTGTTCAATCTGTTTGCCGTTTCTTCGTGCGGTTTCAATCCCCTCAGAAGTTCTGCGATGCAGGTCGTCCACTTCCTTTTGGGATTGCTCAAAGGCAAGCCTTATTTGATTCTCAGCTAAAATTTTTAGCATGTTGCGAGTTGCTTTGATGTACTCATCGGCAATCTGGTTTCCAGTATCAGACAAGCCCTCAGTACTACTTAAAGCCTTGCTGTAAGCCGCTGTATTGATGTGCGGTTCTTTGATAAAAACAAGGTTGACACCCTCGTCAGCGTTACGGCTCATTCGGCTCACGCTATCAAAGATTATCGTATCGCCGGAGCGTGCCAGCTTGACGATTTCTTCCAGCTTTTTTCGTCCGGTTGTCTTTGTTCCCGTGTAAATTTCTTTATAAATTTTCGCATTCGGGAATGCTGAAAGGATATTGCGGACTTGTCTATCAATGTTCTGCTTTGGGGTTGAGATGCGACAATAACCGTACTCCATTTTTATTTCACTCCTTTTCACTTGACTGTACCAATTTAACCGGTCGTTAATTTCAATTTTGATACGAAATCCATACAACCATATTTTCTGATTGCACTTTTGGTACTCGCTTTCTGTACGGCAAAAATTGTACTCAGTTAACCGTACATCCGCTCCGTGTTGGCGTACTTGTAGTCCTGCCACAACGCCGTGTTATGCTCCGTGCACTTTGTATTTTCCCAATAGCTTTTTTCAGGCAGTGCTGGCATCGGAGATTGCACTGGTGGTGTGTCGTTTGTATGTATATCTGCTGACATATCGTAGCACCGTTCCAACCAGTATGCTATTATATTAGACGTGAAGTGATACTCGATACGATAGTACAACTCGATGTTGGTATCGGCGTCAATCACTCTAATATTTTTGAGTTTAGTGGGTGTTTCATCGCCCACTATTTTTTTTTGCTGTTTCAAATGAACAAGTCGCTGTTGCCGGCATTGCATAATCACCGTATCCACGCATACACTGGCAGTTTTTCGGATAAAACGGAATGCGGTGTTCTTTTTTGGGGGAGCACGGATTGAGATAATGTATTATCGCTTCCAGTTCGTCCTGACTGGTGATTTTTCGTATCAAAACTTGCATCGGATTTTCGTAGCCTTGCTTTCTTGCCCACCATCTCTTCGCCCACTTTTCAAACGTTTCTGGTATCTCATAGAAACACGCAATGTAATGAACGTGCCAACTGCCGTCTTCGCATGGTTCTAAGAATTTGTGAATCGCCTTAAATTCATCTCTGTATTGCTTTTTCAGACGGTTTATAAAGCCAGTAGCTAAACGATTCATTTCGTCATAAGACGGACGGCTTGCCATGGTGCAGGTGATGAATAGACACTTGTCCCACTTGTAGCTGGCGATTATCTCTTTGCCAACATGAACCCATGTCAGGTGCAGGCTTTTGCTGGTACGACAGCTAAATAACTCGCCTGTTTCTGTATCGACTGTGCTGTAATCAACGTCAGCAATGCTATTGTCCACATCACATATGTTATTATCAGCAACGCTTGCAGTAGGCTTGCGTATTTTAGTAGGTGCAATGGGTTTATCTGTTGTACTCAATGTTTTGCGAGTAGCTTTATTAACAGGCGTAAGCAAATGCTCCGCCAACTCGTCAGCGTTTTTGCAATGTTTCGCCCGTTTCAACATGTTGCTGGCTGTGACTACGTTCTTACCGATAGCAGGGTAATACTCGACCATTACTTTTGTCTTTTCGCTCGGCAAGTCTGCACAATGTTCACCGGTGGTTATATCGACTTTCACATTGTCAGCCTGCTGTAAGATTGACTTGTATCGACATCTCATCTCTAGCACCTCTTTCTATGATAAAACGGCTGTAAAATTGGACTATAATCCAAGATAGTGTTACTTGTCTTTTCTATTTGCAATAGTTTCAATTGCGTCCATAAATAGCTGGTGTTCATCAGTGGAAAGTGGCTTACGCATGTGTGCATTAAAGCAACTCTCGCTGATATTGCAATACTGTGCGATTTCAAACAAACGCACTCCGTTCTCCAATGCTTTTTTCTTCACATCGTAATTGGTTTTGGTCATTCTCATAATTAAACTCCTTTGGCAGTTGGATTTTTTCTTCTTCACTTTCTACATGTAAGATTTAAGGGAAAAAGGGTTCTCCACTCCAGCAAAAGGGCAGAAAAAAGACCGCCAAAATAGCTTTTCCAAGCCATTCTGGTGATCTTTTTAGTTTATTTTGCACAGATACGTGCATTTGTATGACGCAAAATTGTAAGATGCGTAGAAAATAAAAAAAGAGATACTGTTTTACCAGTATCTCTTTTCAAGCATGTATCAATTGCCTTATATTTAATTGTTATCTCTAAGTTACACCTACGACCTTTGGGTTATGAGGACTTAAACCTATTAGTTAGAAATCCACATTTTAAATAAGTTTCTAACTATCATCTCAAAAAAGGGGACTATTCGGCGACTGCATTCATAAATTCATGTAAGTATTAATTTTCAACACTATCAGATATTACCGTTCCTGCAACTACTTCAATAACCTCATCAATATAGAAGTTCATAGTTTTGAATACTAATTACAAGTTATTGGATAACTTAAAAAAGTTCTTGTTGTTATAACTAACACCATTAATTATGTTATATTAAAAATATTTTTTTAAATCTTCAAGGATTGGTTTAGTATGTTCATCTGTTAAACCAAAATCCAAGGATTTATAACACCATGCGGAACGACCTATTCCAAACTTTTCAAAAGCTGAGTGAATATTTTTGTACCATTCTAAAGTACTATCTAAGTCAGCTAAATTGATTACGCCATATTCA
>CAKQCV010000071.1 GCA_934217675.1 uncultured Prevotella sp.
TCAAACAAACCGGCTTGTCATGATGAACAGTTGTGCTGCTTGATATCTTCTTTATCAGCTGAAGATTCATTGCATACAATAACTTGCGCCACTTGACATTGCCATCATTCATAAAACGATAGAACATGTCTTTATCACAATTGAACAATTTACTCAAGGAAGAGTTTGAATATCGACTCGCATTCTGGACTACAAAAAACGGGAAGAGCATGAGGAGGTTGAGTACCTACAAAGTGGTAAACTTGCTGTTCTCTTTCTTCTCTACTCCTATTTGGTTGGAGCGTATATTTATATGTTCCATTACACCAATAATGCACTTAATTGCACGATTATCGTCATTTTTTGCGAAAAAGCTTCGCAGATCTGAAATTATTTTTGTATCTTTGCTTATGGCTTTGAAGTTTTATCTTTATTCTTTAGCAATTATAAAGATACTCATTTTCTGTGAGATACACAAACTTCAGAGCCTTTTTTATTCCAAAATTACGTTAAATCACGCTTGTGAATTTTCACTTGTGAAACTTTAGTAATGTTATTTTTATTATATTTGCAGAATATGCTTAACGAAAATTTTTACTACTTTGATGATTTGGCTGCAATAAAGCCAGAGACAGAAATCAGAATAAAATACCAAACACTTGGCAGGGTGCTCTTTCAGGCAATAGACAAGCGACTTGAAGGGGTAACAGTGAAATTTGCCGGTCCGTTGCCCAAAATCCAATATCTTATCCGTGAATATAAAATAAGAGAAGACACCAAAGACCACTCACTTGCAATAGCTATAAATGCCACAAGAAACCGCTTGAGACATATTGACAATATCAGCGACTCTGAGCTTGCTGACGCTTATCCACACGACCTAAAGGCTACTTGCAAATTTATAAATTATATTTTTAGCGGTCATGCTATACCTGAGTCTTTAAAGGAACAGTTTCCTACAGAAAACCAAACGGAATACTTAAAACGTTTAAAAGATGATAGCGGAATGGCTGTTGAGTCGCTTCGCTGCACAATAGAACAATGGGATGATGAGTATATATACATTATAAGGTCGGACAATGGAGCACCGGCAAAGGTGAATTATGCCAAAAGCGACCGCTTTTCAAATGGCAACTGGAGCTATATCGGAAAGCTACTCGTCAAGGGGGAACAGTTAAACATAATTCGCCCAAGAAGTGGCAGCGATGGTATACTTATGCCCGAACTAATAATAGTGAACCCTGATTATCTGATAAATGTTACAGCCATTGCTGGATGCTTTGAAGAATATGGATGCTCTGCTATATGGAACTTGCTTTCAAGGATAAAGCCAAACATCAACACGCGACACACACTGCTTGGAAATTTTGCCGGACAACTACTTGACGAGGCTGCATACGGTGAACACAAGACGTATGCCGAAAGCATGAAAGATTTTTTCCATGACAATGCTCTTGCACTTGCTTGCTGCACAGACATCGACAAGTCTTTCCATACTGATGCCATGTTGCAGCAGAAAAACATAAACAACATAATGCACTCAAAAAGCATTCATCTGAAAAACAGGGAGTCGCTGTCTGCCAACGACCTTATTCTTGAACCTTCGTTCTTATGTGAAACTCTTGGCATACAGGGGCGTATGGACTTTATACATCTAAGTAAAAAAACAATTATAGAACAGAAAAGCGGAAAAGGGGCGTATTCGCCAAACCCAACAATTCTGAAGCAACAACTCAAGCATTATGTGCAACTTTTGCTATATAGGGCTGTGTTTCACTATGCCTATGGCAAGGCATCGTATGAAGACATTGCATCATATCTGCTATATTCAAAATATACCAATGGTCTCATCGAACTTGGCAGTGCGCCGAAGTTACTTTTCGAGGCGATTAAGATAAGGAACCAAATTGCATGGGCCGAGCTTCACTATGCCCAAAAAGGCATGAATGCCCTGATGAATATAAATCCGAACACACTGTTTCCTCAAGCCAAGGGGAACATTCTTTGGGAAAGATACCAAAAGCCACAGATGACAGAACTGTTAATGCCCATTTTTAAGGCTGACGACTTGGAACGGGCCTATTACTTCAGGTTCTTGCAATTCATATCTACGGAGCATGTGTTATCAAAAATAGGTAACCGCACAAAAGAAAATTCAGGTTTCGCGGCAATTTGGAATTCATCAAATGCCGAGAAAAGGCAAGCCGGAAACATTTACGAGAAGTTAGTAATGCAAATGCCGTCAAAATATAAGGATGACAGGATTACTGACGTGAAGTTTGTTTTTGACAATGATGTAGATACCGACATTGCTAATTTCCGCATTGGCGACATTGTTATATTTTATCCATATAAAACAGGAAATGAACCGGATGCAACACAGGAGATTGTGTTCCGCTCCACGATAACGGAAATAAAGCAAGATTCGATATCTCTACGACTACGCAATGCTCAGCACAAAAAGGTGTTTGAATACTACAACTGCCAAGATTGCATGTGGGCAATTGAACACGACTTTATGGAGGCTTCATTCACGGCACTCTACCGCAGCATGCATGCTTTTCTTTCAGCTAACAAGGAGCGACGAGAACTTATTCTCGGAACTCGATTGCCTGAAACGGACACTTCTGTAAAGCTCATTGGCAACTATTCCACAAACGAAAATTCTGAATTTAACGACATCGTACTTGGAGCGATGCAGGCTAAGGATGTGTATATAATTATCGGACCACCAGGAACGGGGAAAACATCTTACGGCATGCTGAATGTTCTGAAAGAGCAATTGCTCCATACCAATACTTCTGTATTGCTGATGGCTTATACAAACCGTGCCGTTGATGAGATATGCAGTAAGCTGAAAGAGAATGGAATAGATTTCTTGCGATTGGGCAACGACTTCAGCTGTAGCTCTGAATACTACGAAAACTTGCTTTCCCGCCGGGCAGAAAATTGTAAGACGGTTGAAGATGTGCAACGCATGATTACAGAAGCGAGGGTTGTTTGTGGCACTACAACAGCATTGAATTCGCACACCGAGATTTTCTCTCTAAAGAAATTCCAACTTGCAATCATTGACGAGGCATCACAAATTTTGGAACCATACATCGTAGGACTGCTGTCGGCAAAACATGGTAAAGAAAATGCTATCGGGAAGTTTGTACTTATAGGCGACGAGAAACAATTGCCGGCTGTTGTTCAGCAGGATGAAACAGAATCTGCTGTAATGGGACCTGAACTGAACGAAATAAAACTTACCAATTGCCGACTGTCATTTTTTGAACGCTTGCTAAAGATTTACGGAAAAGACAATACCAAGTATTGCCATATACTTACACGACAGGGACGAATGCATCCTGGAATAGCAGATTTTCCAAATAAAGCATTCTATGGCGGAAAGCTGCAGCCTGTACCATTGCCTCATCAAAAAGAAGACACTTCGCCAATCGGCAAAGGCAAAAACTGGATCGAAGATATACTGTATACACAGCGCACAACATTTATATCATGCTCCCCGACAAAAAATCCTGAGGAACCAGACAAAATGAACTCTACCGAAGCTGACATCATTGCTGAAATAGTATGCACTGCATATAAAATAAAATTGGAAGAAGAGAATGGAAACAATTTTTCGGAAAAGGATTACGACACACAAAAATATATCGGAGTAATCGTGCCTTACCGCAATCAGATTTCTACCGTTAGGAATGCCATTGACAGCAAATTGAAAATGTATGGTCTACCACGCTGTCTACGTGACATAACAATAGACACAGTGGAACGGTATCAAGGAAGTCAGCGTGACATCATAATATACGGATTCACCATAAAGAAATACTATCAGTTGGCATTTCTCACCGACAATGAATATCTGGACGAAAACGAAAATGCCTTAATCGACCGCAAACTGAACGTGGCAATGACAAGGGCAAGAAAACACTTGGTCATGATTGGTAACGATGAGCTGCTGGCTAATGATGAAACATTCCACAAGCTTATAGAATATACCAAAAAGGAAAATTGTTTTATCAGGGAAACGACAAATTCGTAACACGGCAACTTAGATATAAAAAGTGGGCAACTTTCGTGCAGAAAGTTGCCCACTTTTAACGTGTAAGCCAACGGCATTACTTACCTACCATACATCACACTGTTGGCGTTTCTTACTCTCTTTCAACTTCCTTGTCAGCTTTTTACCGCCAACAGTACAATTATTGAACAAACACCCCTGAGTGTGAAAGAGGTAATAAGGATGCGGAGCGGTTTTTACATTGAAGTTGTTCACCGTTATGTTTGTTATAGGTTCCGCCTCATTACCGTCATAATATATGGCATAGGCAGACGACGACCTTGCCGTAACATTGTTTATATTGAAGTTTGAATAGCGAGCAGGATAGTTGCCACCACGGTAGCCGAAATAGTTTGTTTCGAAGCGTAACACCGCTCCTGCCACATTGCCTATCGAAACGGAATCTACATATACATTGTCAATATAACCGCCACGGTCGAGGTTTGACTTGAATAGCAGAGCATTCTTCACGTCGCCAATTTCTATATCTGTCATGTATACGCCTTTTACTCCTCCCGACATCTCTGACCCAATACACAGTCCGTTACACTTGCTGTAGAAGCGACAATTACGGATAATGATATCCTCGGAAGCACGCCCTACCCTTCTGCCGTCGGCATCGCGACCCGCCTTTATGGCTATAGCATCGTCACCAGTGCGGAAGGTGCAGTTTTCTATCAGCACCCTGCGGCTTGACTCTGGATCACAACCGTCATTGTTGGGATAATGAGAATCTATGTTGACATTTCTAACAATAACATTTTCACAATAAAGCGGATGTATACACCAGAATGGACTGTTCTTCAATGTTATTCCATCCACAAGAACATTCTTGCAGGCATTGAACTCTATTGCACACGGGCGCAATTTTGTACCCATTCCAAAAATTCTTTTCTCCACAGCTATTTGCTCATCACCCATCTGTCTCAAACGATTCACATCCTGCATTTCGGGAGTTTCTCCATGCGTGCCATGGGTATTTTCTTCAAAATTCGGGTCTCCGCCAGGCATTCCCCAACGTGCCATTTCTCCACCATTGGCATCTATCACGGCATTTCCTTCGCCTGTCACTGCAACATCGTGTTGCCCATAGGCTCTTATCATAGAACTTCTGCCATACAGCTCTGTTCCCTCCCAACGGGTCAACACTACAGGAAGGTAGGCATCAGGTTCTGCCGAAAATCGCAACACTGCACCATCACTCAAATGCAGACGCACTCCCGATTTTAGATTCAACGGTCCGTCCATAAAGAATGTACCGGCAGGAAGTGTAACAATACCTCCTCCTGCAAGAGAACATGTGTCTATAACATGCTGCAAGCGCAGTCTGTCAACTTCGCCAGAAAGCAATATATTGTTTTTTCTTATCTTCGCCTCTATCACGCTGCCAGCTATCAACGCAGCTCTACGATTTGGAGATACTTGAGCAAGAGTGAGCTTTTCTGGATTGAGAGTGGGATTTACTTTCTTTATCTTGCCATCGGCAGTATAGAACAAAGAATCGACACACACACAGCGACGCACACCACAATGATAGTCTGGAGCCAATCTCCGTGAAATGTCGGCGGTATGATAGAACAGATAGTCTTGACCTTTATAGTTGACTATAGAATGATGGTTTGTACCACTGTTCACAGGATCGAGCACTATGCCTTGATACTTGTAAGGACCAAGTGGGGATTTTGACGTGCAGTATGCTATTTGCGGTTCATGCCCATGAAACGGACCATCAGAATATGACATATAATATATATTACCACGCTTATGAACCCACACAGCCTCGAAAAAGTCTTTCACTCCTTCTATAATATGCACTTCTCCATCGTATGATATCATATCTGGATTTAGTTTTACGCAACAAACGGTGTTCTGTCCCATGAACAGATATGCCTGTCCATCGTCATCTATAAACACGGCAGGGTCAATGAAATCTCTGTTGCATACAACTCCCGGAGAGTCTATTGAAATAAGCGGATGTCCGAGAGGGTCATGAAAAGGTCCACGGGGCGAGTTACCTACAGCCACTCCTATATGCCTCTTGTCTGTGGGATAATACAGATAGTATTTTCCATTACGTTCCACACAATCTGGAGCCCAGGCAGCACTTTTTGCCCATGTGGTTTGTTTCAGCGGATTGAAGATTACTCCTGCATCATGCCATATGCTCATGTCTGTAGTATAATATGCATGATAGTCTTCCATCGAAAACGACAGAGCATCGTCTTTGTCGTGACTTGGATATACCCATAGTGTATCTCCAAACACGTGTGCCGAAGGATCAGCAGAATATGCATCGGTAATTATCGGATTGCCTTTCTGTGCCAACATTAATGTTGGCATTGCTATCAGGGCAAACACTAAGGCAAAGACTTGTTTTGTTTTCCTTTTCATTTTTATTATATTGGTTAGTTTTTCATTGCGAAGGTAACACTAAAAAGCTGCAAATGCAAGTTTTTTCATATAAAAAGCGGGCATGAATGCTGTATTCAGCAAACATGTCCGCAAAACTATGTTTAGTAAAAAGGTTCAATTAATATCCTGGGTTCACAAAGTCTGCACCAGTCTTCATCAAATCGATATATCCTTGCGGAATTGGCTTTAGCACATAATTCTTGTCATAATACTTTGCAAGGTTCGGATGAGTCTCCTTCAGATAATTGACGTTGTCAAGGTATCCGACACGAACAAGGTCGAAGAATCGGTTGTATTCGCCACAAAGCTCTCTTCCGCGCTCATCGATAATGGTTCTCAAGTCAACAGAGCCAAGTTCGTGTGCTCCGGCACGAGAACGTATCTTGTTTACATATTTCAGAGCTGTGCCTTGTTCGCCAAGCTGCAAGGCAGCCTCAGCTGCGATGAGGTAAACCTCAGGAGTTCGCATGATGAATGTAGCGTTCAAGTTTCCAAGACGATATTTTGCATAAGACTCAACAATATAGTTTGAAGAGTTGTGCTTGTTTAGCACAGGCCAGAAATATCTTAACTGGTTTTCAGAACCGTCGGCATTATTGTCGATAATCTCTTTCTGTGTATCGCTATACAACTTGTTATAGTCAACGAGCAGATAGTTGCTGGTTTTTGCTTTGGCAACCTCTGATGCATAGTCGGCATCTTGTGGCATAACAATCTTTATAGCAAGTTCGCCATTGTTAATTTTCTTACCTATCATAGAAGCATCTTTTCCGTACTGGTTACAGTCAGACTGTGTCCATTCATATCCACTCTCACGGTTACAGTTCCATTCTGTGGTGAACCACTGATGGAATCGTGGGTCAAGTGTACCGTCGCTCTGTACAAACAGACTCAGCAAATGCTGTGTCGGCATGAAGTCACCTTCCTTTGAACCTTCCCACTTTTGATGATCTTCACCAAGATTCTGTCGTGCACCAAAGTGAGTGAGCCAACAGTTGAAGCGCTCATCATTACGGTTAAGGTTAGCAAGACCAGTGGAACCAGCTTGAGCCTTTCCCTCCACAGCCCAACGTTGTTTCCAAAGAGCCTCTTTGTTCTCATAGTTGTTTGCCTCGGCAAATACATCGGAAAGATTTGGATACATATATGTATTATACTTCGTACCACCTGTTTCACAGTCGTCAATCAACAGTTTTGCAGCGGCAAGAGCCTTCTCATAACAAGTTTTCTTGTCAGAGTCCCAACGTGTCTTCTGCAGATAAGCTTTTGCAAGGAATGCAATGGCTGCCTTTCTTGGTGGATCAGTTGTAGTTGCGTCTGTTCCGACTTTCAGATTCTCGGCTGCATACTCCAAATCAGGAATTATTACTTGGTTGTATATCGTCAGCGGGTCGGTACGTTTTGGCGAGTATGTTATGTTTTCACCCTTTGTATCAGTAATCATCACTACTCCACCAAACTGCTCCACAATATTGAAATAGTATACAGCTCTCATCATGCGTGCTTCTGCGATATATGAATTAAGTTGCTCTTTAGGGAATGTCTTGTTGTATTTTGCCATGTCAATAGCTGTGTTACAAGCTCCGATACCATCGTAAGCACAATTCCAGAATCCTTGTGTATATGTAGTATTCTTTGCTCCACCCATATACCAGAAGTACTGTTGCTGGTTTGTCACGAAGTCTGCTGCAGAAGTCCAAAGGTCGGTTTCAGCTTCAGACAGAGCCATATATCCAGCAGAGAGAGCCTGTGGCTTACCCCAAGATGATGTTCCGTCGGCTGTTCCATAGAAGTATCTCGTCATTGCGAAATAACACTGATTTACAAATGCTATATAGTTGTCTGTTTCTGCATACTGCTCCATGGTTCCGCCTCCAGGATTATACTCATCAAGCATTCCAGAACAAGAGGTCAAGCCTCCTGACAGGAGAAGTGAACCAAGTATTGTTGAAAATATCTTTTTCATTTTGTTGTGTCTTTTTGTTTTGTTGTACTTTAATAAATTTATCTCCATACACGAGTATTAGAATGTAACGTTCACGCCAAATACGAACTCACGGTATGTTGGGAATGAATCAGACCCACCTGTTTCTGGATCGGTATCCTTTAGGATGCTCTTGCAGAAAATCACAGGATTATAGGCTGTGAAGTAGAAGCGTACACGTTCCATGTATGCTTTCTTTACAAGATTCGTAGGCAATGTATAGCCCAACGTAATGTTCTTAATTTTAAAGAATGAACCGTCAACGAATGTCAGAGCCGAATAGTATGCTGTTTGTTTCTTGGCTGAACCAGGGCGTGGATAATATGCATTTTGGTTGCTTTCTGTCCAGTAGTCGCTGCCTGCGAGCTGGTTCTCTGTTATATCATCGCTTGCAGTATAACGGCTCAACATATCACTCTGAATCATCTGTCCGAGACGTGCCATAGTGTGAATGCTCAAATCAAAGTTTTTATAAGTGAAATTATTTGTGAATCCAAGCACCCAGTTAGGATTTGAGTGTCCGAGCACCTGACGGTCGTCAGTACCATAGGCATGTACACCACCGTCACCATCCTTGTCAATTGTCTCAATCTTTATCAAACCTGGCTCTGAACCATATTTTGCAGCTTCCTCAGCCTCGCTTGTCTTCCATATTCCGGCATATTTGTAACCATAGAACGAGTTTATGGCTTTGCCCACGAAAAGGTTCTTTCCGTTCACTGTGTCAAGGTAGTATCCAGCTTCAATAGGCATAGATACAATGCTCTCCTTAGACCATGTGGCTGTGAGTGTGGTGCTCCAAGTGAAGTCTTTTCTCTGAATATTATGACTGGTTATTGATGCTTCAATACCATAGTTTCTTGTCTTTGCAATGTTCTGCCATGTTGTGATTGGCGAACCCCACATTGTTATTCCGGATGTGATAGGCACTTGCTGGCGGAACAAAAGTCCTTTCGTTGTAGTATTGAAATATTCTACAGAACCTGAAATTCGGCTGCGAAGCACTGCAAAGTCAATTCCCACATTCCAGTTGTACGATTTCTCCCAACCTAATGTATTTGAGCCATACGAGTTATACTGTATCACATTGGCACGCGCTCCATCACGCATACCTGTTCCTGTGAAAAAGTACGGTATTGACTGTGTTGCGTATGCACTTGCTCCAGAAATACCGTTTTCTCTATCTGTCGACATTAGTCCAGAGTTACCTGTAACTCCATATCCAACTCTCAGCTTCAAGTTGTCGAGCCAGCTACTTGCATCTTTCATGAAACTTTCCTCGCTCACACGCCAACCCAGGGCAACAGCAGGGAACATATCCCATTTATTATCATTTACGAACCAAGACACTCCATCCCAACGGTTTGAAAGGTTGAAGAGATAGCGTCCTTTATAAGAGTAATTTAATCTGAATGCGTATGAGAGTTTTTGCCATTTCTGATACTCTGAATAAGCTTTGGAATCTCCACCCTTTAATTGATGCCACTTGTATGAATCAAGTGCCACACCATTTGAATAGGCACGTGCAAACTCTGTTTCACCTACTATATAAGAAGAAATAAGCTGTCCGCCAAAGCTATGGTCTCCTATTGACTTGTTGTATGAAATCACATTCTCCCAACTATACTGCCAGTTGTTTGTATTTGATGATTCTGCAAATGGTAAAGAACTGTATGACGGTGCTGTAGCACTGCACTTCTCCCCACGGAACTTTCCGTTTCTTGCATGTTTCAGAATACCATTGAACGTTGTCTTTGCAGAAAGTCCTTTAAACGGTGTCCAATTCAACGAACCAGACACGTTGATATATGTAGTGCGCACATTCTCATCATACTGATTCTTTATAAAATCGCCTAACGGAGTGGTCAAGCCACCACAGTATTTATAATTTATCTCACCGTCTTCTGTATATGCGTCGCCAAGAGGCATTGCCTTCATTGCCTTTATGAAAGTGTGACGGCTACCCATATTGCGGTCTGAATAATTCAAGTTTGAAGTGAACGAAGCAGAAAGCCACTTGTTCAGTTCCTGGTCAATATTCATCCTGAGTTGATAAATCTTCTGATTATCGGTCTTTATCAAACCGTCTTGCTTTGTGAAACCGGCAGAAGCAAAAATTTTTGTCTTCTTTGTTCCACCTGCAACAGAAAGGCTATACTTCTGTTGTGTTGCCGTATTCTTTATCTTGTCAACCCAATCTATCCACTTGCCTGCCTGATAAGCATTCAGATAATCCACGTTTCCAAACAAAGATGCATCATCGGCAGGAGCCTGACCATGAATATATTTGTACGATTCGCGCTGATAGTTCATCCATTCATCGCCAACCATACCGTGCTGGAAGTTAGGCGTACCGGAAAATCCATAGTAGGCATCAAAATTCACACGTGCCTTACCTTCTTTACCGCGCTTTGTAGTTATGATAATAACACCATTTGCACCGGCAGAACCATAGATTGCGGTTGATGATGCGTCTTTCAACACATCGATAGATTCAATATCCGACGGGTTAACATCTTCGTAGCTACCGCCTTGAACTCCATCAATAATAAACAGAGGTGAGTTGTCACCGTATATAGAACGGCTACCTCTCAACAGAATACTCACACCAGAACCTACCTGTCCTGATGTCTTAGTAATATCAAGACCAGCCACCTTTCCCTGAAGAGCCTCCATTGCATTTGACGTAGGAGCGATTGTGATGTCTTCTGCTTTCATTGTGGTAACAGCTCCTGTAAGGTCTTTTTTCTTAACCGTACCGTATCCGATAACCACAACATCGTCAAGACCAACCAAATCTGGTTCCATCTTTATTGTCATGCCGTCCTTCAATGCAACAGTAACGGTTTTGAAACCTACATACGACACTGTAACCTTTGTTCCGTTTGCAACATCCATCGAGAAGTTACCGTCAACATCGGTAACCACTCCGCCATTGCCAGAAACCGGCTTGATTATTACGCCAAGCAATGGTTCTCCGTTTTGATCAGCCACATGGCATTTCACTACTTTCTTCTGATTCAAAGCATACTCTGAAATTTTCTGTATGCCACCAGCCTTTACCTGCATAGGATGCATCGACATGAATGCTCCAGCAACAAGCACAGAATATAAACCTGCACCCATTAATACTTTTTTCTTTTCAACACTCATAGATTAGATAATGATGTTAATGTTAGATTTGATAAACTTTTTACTGTTATTAGATTATGCCTTTTTTACTGCTTTTTTCATACGATATTAAATTCTTTCGACTTTATTGATAAAGTGTATCTCAAACAGCTAATTGACAATTATTTTTCGCAAAAATAAATAACAATTATCAAAAACAATTGACCTTAATCAATATTATAACTAACATTAACTTTATTAATTGTAAAATTAACCATTAATAGTATATTATGTTGCCGTTGAGTTTAATGTTCAAGTTATAAATCTTATTGAATTCGTCACATTTAAACTTCTGTATCGCTTAATCTTTTCCGTTTACAGATAAAATAAGTTGCACCATCCCATTCTTTGACTTCCCATTTGTGTCAAATTTATTAGTAGGGCTATTTGTGCAATACACATACGGACTTACATGATAATCCTTCTCACACAATGGATCCATCCTGTCCCACATCGGCAACGCCGAGAAATACTGTCTTGCCCCATAGTCATAAGTGTCAAGTCCGAGAGTTCTGTTAAG
>CAKQCV010000072.1 GCA_934217675.1 uncultured Prevotella sp.
ATCTGCCAAGCCTGCACTGCCTTCTCTGGCGAGACCTTCTCCTTTTCAACATATTTATGTGCATTGTCGAGAAGCAGTGGCAAGGTCCTTTCCAGATTATTTCCGCTTGATGAAACATGCTTGGCCGATTCCTTATGTTGCTGTTCGTCGGCAGCCTTGCTCCAGTCATCAACCATCTTCTCCCAGTTTTCCATGTCCTCCGACTTGCCTTCGCTGAAGCGCCTTTCGAAGAATTCGCGGTCGAAACCATTGTCCTCATGTTTCTCGCCGATTTCGGCAAGAAGCGACTGCCATGCCTGTTGTTCCGTTCTCCTCTGTGTGCTCCATTGCAGAACCTCGCTCATGCGGTTGCGTTCAGTCCATTGGCGCTGCGAAAGAAACTGCTTGTAGTGCACGCAGTCGGTAATAAACCGCCCAACTGTGGTAAAGAAAATCTTGCCACACAAGCGGTCGCCCAGCACTATCGCTTTAGTCTTAGCATCGCTCATCAGTCTTACGAGATACTGCAGCAGAGGATCAGAATATTCCTTCCATGGCTCATCCTCCGCCCATGCCACGCCCCTGCCAGCAATTTCTCCTGTTTCCACAAAAATCTCAAGCATCTTGAGATAGCGCGGCAGATTCATTGTCTCGCTGTTCGAAGTCTGGTTCTTCCAGTATTCGTCTGCATGCAGAAAATCAGTCATAAAGCTTTTCTATATCTTGTCGTGTGAATGCAATATCCTTGAGCAGTGAGGCGACATAAACCTTAATCTCCTTGTGGTCGTCCTCGCTGATAAACATATTCTCCGCCATATCATTCTCGATATCAGATATATAGTCGGCAATACTCTCAATTTCTGTAGAGTAGTCTCTGCCGGAGTCAGTAACATCTGCAAACGGCAGTTGCAGACTGTCGCCTTCGGCAATCGGTTCCACTTCAATTCTCACACCGTCGATATAAACATACTTGTCGTCTCTTGTAAGAGCCACAGGTCGGCTGCCAATAGGAGCTGCCGTAGATCCATCGTAGCTACGGATAACTACAACCGATGAATTGCGCTTGTCGTGATACAGAACACCCTGTTGAGCATTCTTGCCGTAGGGTGGCAATTGCTGATAATCCTGGGCAAATATAAAAGTATTCTCGGCAGAGCATCCAAGCAGTTTGTAATAGAATTTGTTATATAGCTTCTTGTCAGCATCCCTTTTCATTTGTCGGCTCGACACGCGCTTCTGTGCCGAAGCCGCACGGTGCAGTCTGATGTCCTCTTTCAAGTCCTGTTGCATCTTAGCGAGAATCTCTTTAACTTTAGAGAACAGTGCACCGATAATAATGCTCCGTATGCCATCACGCTCTTCAGGTTCTTGCCACAGGCAATTGTATATCGAAAAGATATCCGACAAGGCAACCTCCTTCCTGTTATGCATAAAAGCCGAGGTACGCAGTAGTCTGACGATATTCTTCCATCGTCGGTCGCTAACGTATACATCCCTTCTCTCGTTAGTACCATTGATAGCCACCGCCCTAATGGATCGACGTATTTTGTGGATTGTTTCAAGGATGTCGGCAGAAATCTCCACCTCTCCAATCCTTTTCGTCCACTCCTTGTATTCCTCTTCTGTAATTTTCAGCCCATCATCAACATTGGCTTTTCTGTCATCGTCAGTAGCAAGCAACATCATGTCGAAGTTGCTTTCTTTTTGTATATTCTTACATTCCAGTCGGATAATGAAGCGGTCCCACAGAGCTTCCAGTCCCTCGCCCTGAGCCGGTAATTCATTGCTTGCCGCCACCAGAAGTTTCAGTGGTAGATGCATTTCAATGTTGCCGTTGCGGAATAGTTTTTCGTTTATAACAGTCAGGAGAGTGTTTTGGATAGCAGGTCCAGCCTTCCAAATCTCATCGAGGAAGACCACGTCGGCAGTAGGTAGATATCCGTCGGTGGAGCGCACGTAGGAGTCGGAACTCTTCAGCTGACTAATGCTAACCGGACCGAAAATCTCATCTGGAGTAGAGAATCTCGACATCAAGTATTCAAACGAGCGTGCCCCACGAAAAGCCTCTTTCAGCCGTCGTGCCACCATCGACTTTGCCACTCCCGGCGGTCCGAGCAGTATAATGCTCTCTCCGGCGAGTGCTGCCAATAGCGACAGACTGATTTCTGTCTCTTTCTCATATATTCCGCGGTTCATTTCCGCCAAAAGTGATAGTATTCGTTGTTTCATAATGTATGATGATTGTCAGCAAGACAAATTCGCTTTTTTTACTTCATCCACCGTTTTCTTTCTTCCGGTTCCATTTTCTCTATGGCATAGCGCAAGGCGGTTCGCGGCATCACGCTGTGGTGTTTGAAAAGAAAACGGCGCAATACTTCTATATCATTCTTTCCCACTTCGCGCAGCATCCAACCTATGGCCTTGTGGATAAGGTCGTGGGGGTGGTGGAGCAGTTTCTCGGCTATGCGCAGTGTGTCGTCAAACTCTCCGTTTTTAATCAGAGCAGCTGTAGCCACTATGGATATGCGTTGCTCCCAGAGGTTGTGACTTTCAGAAAGTTTGTCGAGGATATTGCGTTGAGGCATCTTGCCGTCGGGTAGGGGATAGAGTAGAAACGTGCCGAGGATATAGCTGCACGATAAGTCAACCAAGTCCCAGTTGTTGGCTTGTTTAGCATGAAGCAGATAGAATTCGGCAATCTCCTTCCGGCGGTCTGGGCATCCTGTACTCTTACGCTTCGGCAGGGCTGCTTTCATCTCCTCAACGAGGAGCAGAAAGCCGCAAAGTCTCACCTCATGCCATTCGGAATAGAGCAATGTCTCTATTTCCCGCAGTGGCACGTCGTGTCGTGCTTCCTTGACAACCATGCGGGTTTGCGGCACTTTCAGTCCGAGGAATTTGTCCCTCTCGCCATACTGTCCTTTCCCGGTTTTGAAGAAACCTTGTAGAATCAGCCTTTGCTTCTCGTTCCTCATCTGGAGCATTGTTTCGATAATATCGTTTGCCGTGGTCATGTGTAGTCTGTTAATTTATAGTCTTTTGATAGGCCACCCTTTCATTGCCGTTTGCAATGTGAATTATGCCACAGCAAGTGAAACCGTTTTTCTCAAGCAGATGCCGCATTATGGTATTGTCCCTGTGGGTGTCGATACGTATGTTGTGGGATATATTGAAACAATAGTCAAGCATTTCTTCGAATATTCCGTGGGCATCCTCGCTGCTTGTTATCCGGTGAATCACATGATAAGGCTCGTCATTGAGCCATTGTCCGTCATAAATATTGCTGTATGTTGGGTCAGGGCCAGCTTTTAGAACAAATGAGCCAACGGCAGTATCGCCATGCATAATAATCCGGCAACAGCCATCATTTATATCCTCAAGTATGATTTCTTCCGAAGGGTAACCGTCGTTCCATTGGTTCATGTTGCCGCTTTTTCGCATGATGGCTTTGGCTGAAGCCACGAGCTGCATGATAACAGGCAAATCTGTGGTTTCAGCAGTACGAATAATGTTTATATTCATGCTTGTTTAATTGAGTAAAGCATCAACTTCGTTTTCGGAAAGACCTGTTGCGGTAGCAATTGTCTTGATATCTGCACCAATTGCTGCAAGCCGCTTTGCTGTTTCTGCTTTTTCTTTCTTAATTCCTTCTGCTCTTCCTTCTGCTCTTCCTTCCGCTAATCCATCTTGTTTTGCACCTTCAAGTACGGATAATGTGTCGCGATATTTTCTCAATCCCTCATCGTATTTCATTCGCTCTTGTCTTGAAAGAGATGCTACATCAGCTATCTGTTCCAATCGCTTGAATACTGCGCTTTTGGCGGCCCAAGGCAATCTTGTCAGTGTTTCCATATTTTTTAATACGTAAATCCATTTTTCAAAGTCTGTTTCACAATCATCTGCCTCTTTTGTAAATAAAGGCAACTGCATGAATGTCATTCTTATTTTGTTTGAGAAAGTTTTTTTACTTTCCATGTCAGCCAGTCCGACATCTGTTCTGAATTTTTTTTCAAAATCAAGAGGACTGAAATTCAGAAAAGCCACAAGATATACTGCGTCAATTTTATATTTCCAGTCTGCGCCTTTCTCGCCTTGTCTCGCAATAGCTTCTGAAACATAATAGATGCTGCGGTTTTTGAAGTAAGGCTGTGATTTGTTTTGCATCTCAACTATGATATTTTCCTTTTTGTCAGTTTCGCAGTATATATCATATATGAGTGAACGGTCGTCTTCGAAGAGAGCGGGTTGTTCTTTGTCGAGGAATGTTATGTTTGTTATGTGTTCCTCTCCAAGAAGCAGACTGTTAAGAAAATCAATAATCAGCGGCTTTGAAAACTCTTGTCCGAATATTCTTTTGAATCCGATGTCTGTAAAAGGGTTGATGAATCTTGCCATAATCTAAATCTTTTGGTGATTTATATGCAAAGATAATGTTATTTATTGTTATCTGATGGAAATAACCAATTTATTTCACTTCCGTCAGCAGTCCCGTCTCCGAGTCTATGATATATCCGTGCACGTTTATGTCTGCCGGTACGAGCGGATGATGCTTTATCACGTCCACCGTGTTCCTCACGGAGTCCTCCGTATCGTGGAACCCCTCAAGCCAATGGTCGAGGTCAATGCCGCATCTTGCCACTGTGTCGATTACGTCCTGTCGGATGCCGCGCTCTGCCATGGCTCTTTTCATCTCCCTGCCGTTCATGTGGCATGCACCGCAGTTGGAATGGGCGATAACCATAATCTCCTCCACGTGCAGTTCATATATAGCCACGAGAATACTTCGCATCGCCGAGTCAAACGGACTGATAACCAGTCCTCCGGCATTCTTTATAAGTTTTGCGTCACCGTTTTTGATACCCAGTGCTGCAGGCAGCAGTTCTGTGAGTCTTGTGTCCATGCATGACAGTATGGCGAGTTTCTTGTCGGGGTATTTGCTGGTAAGGAATTTCTCGTAGCCTTTGTTCTCAACAAATTGTTTGTTATATTTTATAATTTCTTCAATAATCATAATCGCTGAAACTTAGTTTATACATTTCTATTCCACTCCCTCCACTACTTTCCAGTTCTCTTATACAACGAGAGTTATTTTATTTTGATATGGCAAGCGATAGACCATAATTTATGTACAGTGTTAGTTTTGGAAATTCTACATATATTACTTCAAAATTCGGATGAACCAGATAATTTTCTATGAGATAAATTCTCCTTTAAAAGTTATATCCGGCAGTAACGAAAATTGCATCTTCGTCAATACTATAATTAAAACTGATGTCATATCCACAGTTTATATAAAACTTGGATTTACTGAATCCAACTCCACAACGTAGTCCACCGTCAAATTCAGATTGATTGAATCCATAAGCTATAAATGGACCGAAAAAAGGTTGGATACACCATTCGCTTTTAAGCTTCACATGATAATTTAATAATGCAGGGAAAAGCAAAGAATTGTTACTGTCATCATAGATATATCTATTTGTATAATATGCTCCTGTCTCAAAGAAAAGAGGCTGTTTTGATATTTTGAATTTAACAGACATACCAAAAGTTGGAGCTACGATTGTGCTTCCTTCAAAATCTGTTGGAGCGAAAGTGAGCCCACCTCTTATTCCAAATAACGGTTTGTATTCTGACACTTCTTGCGCCTGAACGCTGCAAGCAACGTAACTCGCCAACGCTATGGTATATAGTATCTTCTTTAGCATACTCAAACTTTTATCTCACCCACACCGTATAATTCTCCTTGCGTGGCTTTGGTTCTGCAGGTTGCTTCAGTGCATATCCCAAGGCAACATGACCTATGCCTTCGTAGTCGCCTTCGATGCCCCATTCCTTTAGCATCGCTTTTCCTTCAGCAGACGAGAAAATTTCTTTAGCTCGGTGAATCCAACAACTGCCAAGTCCAACGGCATGTGCGGCATTCATCAGGTTGCTCATAACGAGAGAGCCATCATAAAGATAAGTAGGACGGTTTTTGTCGGCAATTACGAGTAATATCACAGGTGCCCCATAGAATGGGTCGGAAGTAGTTCCCATTACTTCGGCATTAAGTTTCGACAAACGGTCGCGTACAGCCTTGTTGGTAACTACAACAATTCTCGGTGATTGCATACCCATGCCTGTCGGTGCATATTCACCGGCTTTCACAATCTCGTTTATAAGTTCATCACTCGGCATGCGTTCTTGGTCAAATCCGCGCACGCTCCTTCTTGTTTCAAGAGTTTTCAGTGTCTCGTTCATAATATTCTATTTGTTTTTATTCCTGTCATTGATAATATCTGCCATATTCTCCGA
This sequence comes from uncultured Prevotella sp., assembly GCA_934217675.1. Lineage (GTDB taxonomy): Bacteria > Bacteroidota > Bacteroidia > Bacteroidales > Bacteroidaceae > Prevotella. The sequence continues at coordinate 6,277 of CAKQCV010000072.1, forward strand.
TGCCCAGCCTATCAAGGCATTAGTTATGGGTAAGAGCGACATGCTGCGTTCCGTGAGCCTGTATTCCACTCTTGGCGGCACTTCTGCGAATACATGCCGTGTAACGTATCCGTCAGTTTCAAGAGTGCGTAACGTGCTGGTGAGCATTTTTTGTGAGATATCAGGGATGAGTCTTCGCAGTTCGTTGAAGCGCATCGGCTCTTTAGCGTTACGGTTGAGCGTATACATCACGAGCAGCGACCACTTGTCGCATATCCTTGTCAACACATTGCGTATGGGGCAGTCGGTGAATACCGTTTCCTTTATGGCTTTAGTCATTCTCTAAATCCTTTATAATCAATATTAGGCTACAAAAGTAACCAATAACTGGGAAAGAAGCAAACAAGTCAAAGTTAATGTTGGTTAATCATTGTAGCTTATATTGGTGAAATAATTGCAGTAGATTTATATTTATTATGGTAGAAGAAAAAGAAGAATATACAGAAACTCCACTAAAACATGTTTGATTTTGGGATACCTGTACAATAAATTTGCATTGAAATCGTTTTTCAATCTAAATAAGGTATTGTAATATGCAAGACTTCGCAGCAATAGATTTTGAAACAGCCAACAGTGAGCGTTCGTCAGTATGCTCCGTTGGCGTAGTGATATACAGAAATGGCAGACAGGTGGACGAGTTCTATTCTTTTATAAAGCCTGAACCAGAATATTACAGCTTTTGGTGCAGTCGTATTCATGGATTGACTGCTGCTGATACAGAGAATGCACCAATCTTCCCGGATGTATGGAAACAGATCGAACCAAAGATTGCCGGACTGCCATTGGTTGCTCACAACAAAGCCTTTGACGAGAGTTGTTTGAAAGCCGTTTTCCGTTTATATCAAATGGACTATCCAAACTATGAATTTTATTGTACACTTGTCAAATCGCGTCAGGTATGGCCCAATGGACGTCACAATCTTGATATTATTGCAGCACGTTGCGGTTATAATTTAACAAATCACCATCATGCCTTGGCGGATGCTGAGGCATGTGCAGCCATTGCTTTGGAAATACTGTAGTATAAAAGGACTATTAGCCATTTCCATTCCAAAGTTCATGATAGCATATCATAATGTGATTTCATTCTCAATATCATTGAAAAGTAGTAATCTTGATAAGTTCTGTTGGGAATATATAGTATATGTTTTTGTTTCCATGAAGAAGACGAAAGATTGGTATAAAATGAAATTGTAGTTGGTAAAGTACTACTAATATTTTGCATTTATAGTAATATGTAAAGCTTGCTGACATTAATTTAAGAGACAACAGTTAGATATTATGGAAAACGCACAACAAGATAAAATGGAATAGTTGAATTTGACTTTATGTAGGTTAATAATCAAAGTTAATCTTGGTTAATCACGCATGTGGAAAATTGGCGGATATAGGCAATAGTTACTCACAGGTAACTATCTCACCCATTTGTGCCTTCTTGCACAACAATATGATTTACAGTAACTTTGCATTGTTGAAAAGAAAAACGTATAAATACAAAAAACAATGAAAGAAGCAAAGACAATCGTTAAGTTGGAGAATGCCACTGCAGTAGATTTTGGCAAATTAAATGAGTTAGGAGAATATGTAATGGAACTCGGACCAGAGGTTAAAATTCCAGGAAAAGTATTTGGGGGTGTAAAAGTAGGTGCAACCGGTAGTGAATTTTCTTTCCAGTCGTTTGCCCCGGGCACAGAAACTGGTTTCCTCCACACACATAAAAAACATGAGGAACTGTATTTCTTCCTTAGCGGTAAGGGCGAGTATCAAGTAGACGGTAAGGTATTCTCTGTAGGCGAGGGTAGCGTAGTTAGAGTAGCTCCTGCCGCAAAACGCTCTGTTCGCAATAATGGTACAGAACCATTGGTAATGCTTTGTGTGCAGTATCGCAGCAACACATTCACAGCCGAAGATGTTGCTGATGGTGTTATATTGAATGACAAAGTTGAGTGGTAAAAAACATAAAGTAACATTCCCATGCTTTTATGATACAAGTTCAGATAAAAGTATGGGAAGTGTTTTCCAATATTCTTTTTCTTTTCTCTGTTCATATCCATTTGTTGCCCATGCCAAATATTTTGATTACTTTTGCCAAATAAAATAATGTTATAAAAAATGGCAAAGAAAAAAGCAAAAGTAAAACAGCAATTCCTTTCTCCAGAGAGATTTATTAAAGAGCGGATGCGTTCGGTTGAGATAGGTGACTGTTTCGTTAGTGATGATATTTTCAAAATAGGGTATGGCAATGTTGTTGTTGCGAGGAAGCATACTGGTGGTAACGTTAGCTTTGGAGTATTTCTTGTTGATACATGGTGTTTAGGCGTTAAAGACTGTTCCTACCGGCTTCGTGTAGATGAACAAGAATATGGTTCAATAGCTGAAAAATGTCTTGAAAATGGAATGCGTAAGGCAACCTACGATGAAGTCCATAACATCATATATGGAGCTATAGCATACGCAGAAGAGGCAGGAATAGCCCCTTGTCGTGATTTCTCATTGATTCAGTATTTCCTTGAAGATGATACAGAAGATATACCATTGATAGAATATAATTTTGGCAAGGACGGAAAGCATTACCTTGTTGCCAGTAGCCTCTTTGAAGCAAATAGCTATCTTCCTCTGTTGGAGAAAAATCTTGGTGATGATTTCGATTGGATAATCCAAAAAGATGATGATGCAGATACCGACAGCACAAATAATGATGATGAGCTTGATGAGTTTTATGATTACAATTCAAGACCATATACCTATAAGAATGATAATCTGCCCACAGAGGTAAAACTTGAAAACCGTGGACTGTTCAAAATCCTTTCTTTAAAGAAAAACAGATTATACCTACTTGAAGAGGATATCGATAAAATACTTGCAATGCCTCACGACAGTTTGAAACGCGACTTGGAGCAGATTATCCTTTATGGTTTGCGTGTGATTAGAGATGAGGGCAACTCGGTTAGAAAATACAATACATATATAAATGCAATACCGCATGCCGTAGCTTTGCTCTCAGTGGTGGGCGACAGCACGGCAAGTCTTGATGCAACACTTGAAACACTGAAAGTTGACCTATGCACATATAGTGAACTTTATGGCGAAGGTGAAACTTTCTATCTGTTTCCAACATTGATACAGCTTGGCAAGGAAGCTTTGTCAAAACTTGAATCTTTCCTTTACGAAAAAAAATTCAATAATTCAAAGAAAGTAAATGTGTTTGAGGCTCTTGTAAATATTGCATACAGATGGGAAGACAAGCGAGCTGAAGTATTTGAAATTCTGAGAAAGTTCCTTGTTAGAGCTATGAACGACGGAACAAAGTCTGAAATTACTGATTATCATCTTAATGGTATGCTTGTATGGGCTTTGTATGATTTGCGTGCTGCCCAGCTTATGCCAATAATAGAGCGTATGTATAAAGAAGATCTTATTGATATATCAATTGTAGGAACAATAGACGAAGTTAGGAAAGGAATCCGCAAAAATGCAGAGTTCTATCCATACGAGATAGATATAAAGAAATGTTATGTTCAAGCAAAGCGTGCTTTTGAAGGCATATAAGTATTACATATATTAAGATGAATAGTAAGACAAAACATGAACAAGCATTAAAGAAACGCCCGTCAGCCCGTTTGTCAATGTTACCTATCGCGGTTCTTGTTGCAATGCTCACCCTTACCATAAGAGAGTTTGGCAGCAGTTCACTTGAAGGAGCAAGTCAAATAACGTTGCTCACGGTATCCGCCTTCTGCGTGCTTGTAGGTATGTTATATCTCAATGTACCTTGGTCGAGTTTCGAGAAAGCAATTACGAAAAATGTATCAAGCGTGTCAAGTGCTTTGATAATATTATTGCTGATAGGAGCACTGAGCGGTGCGTGGATGCTGAGCGGTGTTGTCCCAACGCTTATCTATTATGGCATGCAGATAATTCATCCAGATATATTTCTTGCTTCCACATGCGTTATCTGTGCTTTTGTCAGTGTGATGACAGGAAGCTCTTGGACAACGATTGCCACAATAGGTATAGCTCTGATGGGAATTGGCAGGGCGCAAGGATTCTCCGAGGGATGGATAGCTGGCGCAATAATATCTGGAGCATATTTTGGTGATAAGATTTCTCCTCTTTCCGAAACCACTACGCTTGCATCAGGTGGAGTAGGGGTGCCACTGTTCACCCATATTAAATATATGCTTATAACAACGGTACCTTCGATAACAATAACGGTATTGGCATTTACTGTTGCCGGCTTTCTTTATGACACAAGTGGCACCAACGAGGTAGCAACATTCACATCAGCCCTTGAGTCGCGTTTCTATATAACTCCATGGCTACTGCTTGTGCCGTTGTTTACGGCTGTGCTTATAGCCCGGCGCATACCTCCTGTAATAACACTGTTTGTGTCGGCATTGATGGCTGTAGTAGCAGGATGCCTTTTCCAGACAGATGTTTTCAGGGAAATAGATTCTTCTATATTCCGTGCTGCTATGAAAAGTGTTTATGGCAGTACGTCGCTCCACACAGACAATGCCATACTTTCCGATCTTGTTTCAACAAGGGGAATGGCAGGAATGATGGATACTATCTGGCTCATTATTTGTGCAATGTGTTTCGGAGGCACCATGTCGGCAGCAGGTTTTGTGGGTGGAATAACCCGCCTGTTCATCCATCTTGTTAAAGGACGCACCTCTTTAGTTGGATGTACAGCGGCAACAGGTGTTATGCTTAATATTGCCATTGCCGACCAGTATCTTTGCATTTTGCTCTCAGGCAATATGTTCAAGGATGTCTTCGACCGTGAGGGATACGAGCGGCGCTTGCTTAGTCGCACTACAGAAGACAGTGTGACGGTTACTTCCGTCCTCGTGCCATGGAACACATGTGGTATGACACAGAGCACGGTGTTGGGTGTTTCAACATTTACTTATCTGCCATATTGTTTCTTCAATATTCTTTCACCGTTGATGAGTGTTGTTGTGGCGGCTTTGAACTACAAAATTTTCCGAAAGTCAATGCCTGGTGATGCAACAAATGACAGCCATGTGTAATTGAAAAATAAATAAAAAAGTAAAGCGTTTGACATTCCTTCCTTTGTAACGGAAACGTCAAACGCTTTGCTTATATAGCTTTTTTACATGGTTTCGCTTTCTTCCTTCATGTCTATGAACTGCTTCTTGTTGTCATAGAACTCATACTGTAAGAAAGCCAGTTTCTGCGAAGCCACGACATGCACGCCAAATCCATATTTCATTTGCCACTTTCTCTTCATGCTTACGAAACCCTGATTGATGTATGCGGCAACATACGGATGAACATGTAGATAGAAATTCTTGACGCCTATCTTGTTCACAAGTTTGTCAATCTTATTCTCCAGTTGGTCTGTGAAAAGTATGCTTGATTTAATCTTTCCTTTTCCGAAACAAGTAGGACAAGTCTCTTCAACATTTACGTCCATAGCCGGTCTAACCCTTTGTCGTGTTATCTGCATCAGTCCGAACTTGCTTAGAGGCAAAATATTGTGTCGTGCACGGTCTTTCTGCATATTTTTGCACATCCGCTCATAAAGAATTTGCCTGTCTTCAGCAAGGTTCATGTCAATAAAGTCAACAACGATAATTCCGCCCATATCTCTGAGTCGTAATTGTCGTGCCAACTCGTCGGCAGCACCCAGGTTCACGTCAAGAGC
>CAKQCV010000073.1 GCA_934217675.1 uncultured Prevotella sp.
GAACTACTTCAATATTCCTCACTCGCTTGCTTTATGTCGATTTGGCAACTTTGTGCAAATCTACTCATTCCCAACTGTTTACGTTCCAACCTCTCTTATTCGCCCGTGGCTACTTTAGAGCGTTATGTTAAAGAATGAAAGCCGTAGGCTTGGCTGCTGCAAGCTTACGGCTTTCTATGTGCTAACTATAGGCTCCGCAGCAATGACTGCACTGAAAAGGATCCTTCATCACATATTGATTGTATATTGACAAAGACTGTTTCTGCTGGGGAGTGTTTAGATGTCTTTGATAGCTGTATAATCTAAAACTTCTTGAAAGTAAGTTTCAGCATCTGCGACTGCAACTGCATTTTATTTGAAGAAATGCTGATAACCTTAAATTCTTCATTGATTTTATTTATTCCATAAGGAGTTAGAAAGAACAATTCTGATTCGTTGGTTATCGGTTTATCACCATTTTCACGGTCGTAAACATAAGGCTCTGTCAGGAACAGGGCATTATGCTCATGAGAGAAACGCATCAGAATAGGCTGGTAAGAACCGTCTTTGTCGTCTGTCTGCATCAACTTATATTGAAAACACCAATATATTCTTTTTTTCGACATGTCGAGTTTGCCTCCTGTAGAAACAGTATCGACCATGACCAAATGCCACATGCCATCGAAGGCACCAGCACCGGATGTTTCCAACTCGCACGAGCTGAACATGCCTGAAGCTACTGCAACAGAGAGTAACAGGAATAAAAACTTTTTCATTTAACCGTAAAAATCAATCTTTAAAAACTAAATGTTCCTTTCTTTGAAACCGTAAGCTGGAAACCGGCATTGCTGCCAAGTATTCCGCCGAAATCCATTCCATATCCACACTTTACCGACCATCCGCCAAGAGTGTTGCCTGTGAACTTATATGCCGCCTCTGCGAGGAAGCTTATATTATGACGCTTGTCGAGATATGGCGAAGCGTATGTTCCAAGACCTTCTTGATATGTGGCAAGCAAACGGTATGAAGCGTTGGCTGACAGATTACCGTCAATACCCACATGGAATGCCATGAATCTGTTGTCTTCAACATTTATTATGCCATTGGTATTGTATATTGGCGAACGGTATAACGGATTGCCCATCACCTGCCCCCAATGTTGCCAACCTGAATATATGTTGTGGTTGTAATAGTTGTCAATTCCTCCTATATGGTCGGGGATTGTCACGGTATGGTCGTGATAGATAGGTCCGCTCTGATACTTGGTGTAGAGATACTCCACAACAATGTTTTTCAACAAGCTTCCGTATTTGAAATTAATATCTGCTCCAAGCATCATATCTTTCAAATCATAAAGGATATAACGGTTTTTCTTTCTTACTTGCCATTCGTCACCTTTGCCATACCCATCGTAATCAAGAAGAAACATCGCTGAATGGTCTTCAAAAAACTTGTCCATATACAAGCCTGCTTTCCACGTTGGTGCTTCATAATTCAAGCGCAACATCCAGCTTCCAAGCATGTCTCCTTCAGCATTCTTATAGTTTTCTCCGTCGGTAACATCTTTTCCTCCGGGTACAAATGCATTCCAAAATGCTTTCAAATCTTTTCTGCCCACAATTTTGTTCACACTGCCATCGGATGCCACCTGATAGGAGTTTCCACCGAACAATGTTGCCATCTCAAGTCCTACCTCAGCAGAAAACGGATACATTCCAGCATCTTCTTTCCCTATCCGGATAAAACCTGATTTTGAATGGTATAAGGTATTGGTCACGTATTTGCTTTTTCTGGAAGTAAAATCTTTCTGCCATGAGTTGTCGGTGAGGACTCCATAGGCTACATGCCCCCTTAGTTGCAACCAACCGCCTGTTAGAGGAATTGTCCAATAGTCCTCAAGTGCAAGTCTGACTTGTGGTATCGGACGGGCATTCTTGCCAAATGTCTGTGAGCCACTGCTCAAACTGTTGTTTTTCAAGTTCATCGGGATTTCCTTACTGCCAACGGTCAGGGTGCCGTGGAGCCATCTGCCCTGAACAAAGGCTTGCTGAACAACAAAGCTACTGGTATAGTTGTATGGCACGGCTATGTCTACACCATACCCGTATCCAACTTTCTTGTCTGCGTCATTGTTGATGCTGCGCAATAACTCACCACGAAGATAACCGTTGTTATCATCAAGAGAGCTTAATCCATACTTATTTGCATTAAGCCATAGTGGGGTGCTTCCTTTGGAAAAGGATGTCTGAGCCTCAACTGTGTATTCCAAGTTACCTGTCGTTACATTTTCATGATTCACATCATCTAAAAATGTATGTGCCTTGGTATTATTATTGGGCACAACGGCAAACAACAGTTCAGCAAATAATATTTTCTTCATTGATTGATTTTCTTCCCTTAATTGCAAATTATGTGCGAAGTTAATCAATTTTATGATAATACACTAAAAACACAAGATAAATAACACTAAGAAAAACAATGTTTAAGAAAGAAAGGACAAGAATAGCATTATGTAGGGATTTTCCCCGCACTTTTAGGGAAAAGCCTTGCTTGGTTACAGTTTTTATTTGTTTCTTTGCAGCAGAAATAAAAAACAACTAAAAACAGAATGATTATGAAACGGTTTATATTATCTATGGCTATGTTGCTCACCGTTGCTGTTTCAACAATGGCTATGAGCTACGAACAGGCAAGAGACAGAGCGCTTTTCCTTACAGACAAGATGGCTTACGAGCTTAATCTGAACGATGAGCAATATGAAGCAGCATACGAAGTTAATCTTGATTATCTTATGAGTATAAACACTTATGATGACCTGTATGGAACTTACTGGACAAGGAGAAATCTTGATCTTAGCTATATTCTCATGGACTGGCAGTATGATGCTTTCTGCTCTGCTGCATACTTCTACCGTCCGCTGGTATGGACAAACGGGGTATGGAGGTTCAGCATATATGCAAGATATCCACACCGCACATATTTCTATTTTGGCAGACCGGCTTTCTATACAACTTACTGTGGAGGACACAGTTGGAGAATGAACGGAGGACGAAGTTGGTATCATGGAAGAACTTTCGGTCCGAGACCTGGCGAGAGTCGCTTTGGAATGAGAGACAGATTTGACCGTGGCGACTTTAAGGGTTCAAGAAATCATGGTGGATTTGACAGAAGAAATGACAGAGGACCGGGAAGGAACGACAACGGCAACTTCAATGGTGGAAGAAGAAATGACAGAAACAACAATGATGGCTTCAACAACAGAAGACCGGGAAGAAACGACAACAGCGGATTTAACGGAAGAAGACCTAACGACAACGGTAACTATTCTGATAGAAACGACAGTCAAAACAATCGCGGAAACAACAGGGGAAACAGCGGATTCTCTGGTATCAGAATAGACAACAATGGCAAAAGAGGAACAATGAAAAGAGCTGATCTGGGCAACGAAAAAACTAAAGAAATAACAAGAATACAAAGCAGTACTCGTGAAACAGTGAACAGACCAGCAAAAATGAACAATAATTTTTCTTCGTCTTCTTCTCGCAGATCTATACAAAGAGAAAGTTCAATACAGAACTCACGCCCGGCTTCAACATTCAGTCCGAGCAGAAGCATGGGAGGAAACAACGGAGGCTCAAACAGAAGTTTCAATTCCAACGGTGGTGGGCGCTCTAACGGTGGCGGACATTTCGGTGGAAGAAGATAACGAATTTACATACTAAAAAAGGATGGTGCACAATGGCATCATCCTTTTTTCTGTATATATAAATAGCTTAAAGATTCATTAGATATCTCTCGGCTTCAAGTGCAGCCTTGCAACCGCTTGCTGCTGCTGTTATTGCCTGTCGGTATACAGGGTCGGCAACGTCACCGGCAACAAACACTCCAGAAATCTTTGTGCGTGGTGTGCCTTCGATAGTCTTTATATAACCTGTCTCATCAGTTTCAAGCCATTCCTTGAATATATCAGAGTTTGGCTTATGACCGATAGCGAGAAAGAATCCATCAATCTGAATGTCAACATTCTCCTCGTCCGACTCGCCTTTACGCTTTACCAAATGTGCTCCCTCTACACCATTCTCACCAAACAAGCCAACTGTATTGTGTTCAAAAAGAACTTCTATGTTTTCTGTGTTAAGCACTCGCTCTTGCATAACCTTTGAGGCACGAAGAAATGGCTTGCGGACAATAAGATACACTTTCTTTGCCAATCCCGAAAGATAAAGAGCATCCTCACATGCTGTATCACCACCACCTACCACGGCAACCGTCTTCTTGCGATAGAAGAAACCATCGCATGTGGCACATGCTGATACACCCATGCCATTATATTTCTGTTCATCGGGCAGTCCGAGATATTTTGCAGATGCACCAGTAGCGATTATTACGGTGTCAGCCTCAAGCTCCGTACCATCATCTGTAGTCAACTTATAAGGAGCCTTGCTAAAATCAACCTTTGTTATCTCACCATCACGGATGTCTGCTCCAAAACGCTCTGCTTGCTCGCGAATGTCGTTCATCATTTGTCCACCCATAACTCCCTCTGGATAACCTGGAAAGTTCTCAACCATCGTGGTTTGTGTCAACTGACCGCCTGTAAGTAATCCACAATACTCCACTGGCTTCAAGTTTGCTCTTGAAGCATATATAGCAGCAGTGTATCCCGCAGGACCGCTACCTATAATAGCGCATTTTACGTGTTCCATAATTTATAATTAGATATGAAAGTTATAATAGTTCTTCTATTTTCTTTGCTATATCATCTATACTTTCTGTTGGCTCAAAACGCTCTACAACCATTCCATATTTATTTACAAGGAATTTCGTAAAGTTCCATTTGATATCCGACTTTTCTTTATAATCTGGATCTTCCTTTGACAACATCTCGTCGAGTACTTTTGCCAACGGATGATTCTCATTCCATCCAGCAAATCCTTTTTGTGATGTCAAGAACTTGTAAAGAGGATCTGCATCCGCTCCGTTCACTTTCACTTTCTTAAAACGTGGAAATTCTGTGCCGTAGTTCAATTTGCAGAACTCATGGATTGACTCGTCTGTGCCAGGGGCTTGCTGTCCGAACTGGTTGCAAGGAAAATCGAGAATCTCGAATCCCTGACTGTGATATTTCTCGTATAGCTTTTCCAATTCCTCATACTGCGGTGTGAACCCACACTTTGTGGCTGTGTTGACAATCAGTAATACCTCGTTGGCATACTCCTTCAGAGCTACCATCTTTCCTTTTCTGTCCTTAACCGAAAAGTCAAATACTGTATTCATTTTCTTTATTCTTTGTTATTATGTTTTTATTTGTCGTTCTGTCGTTTTGCTTCCTGTACTCCACCTTTATTCTCTCAAAGCAAAGCATAAGGGGATTTACTATTGCAAAAGTACTCATTTAAATTGAAAACTGATAACAGACGATAGATAATTTGAGTTTTTTTACAAACCGAAGTCCATTGTTGCAGCAGTTTTCTCAACAGCTTTCTCCGTATGGTCTGGCAGATTGCAGAAGAAATCAATTTTATTGCCAAGTTTTTTCTCAAGCTCACTAATAGAGATGGCATAGCCCTTCAAATTGTCGTCACCATGATATTCATTCTTGTGCTCAAACCAGAAAGCAATGCCAGAATAGACATTAAGACTGGTGCGCTTCCACACCACGGCTGCATAGAAATATTTTGGCACGATTAGTTTGCTGTCAATGCGTTTTAATATCTGATCCTCACGGTCAATAGTACCACCCTTGCAGACAAATAAAGTGTCGTTGGTTCCAAACCTGCTACTTAATGTGAAGTTATGCACAAAATTCTCCATCGTCAGCCAAAGACCTTTATACTGGTGTTTTGGGTCGCTGCCGTTGAAAATACTGTATTGTGGCTGCATGTTCGTCAAATAGAAAGTCTGCTTGTTTATCTCGCCAACTTCAGTCTTTGAATAACTGTTGTACGTACGGTCGTTAGAATTGCAGATATGACCATGGTCAAAACCTGAACCATACAGACAGTCACGCACATTACTGTTTTCCGATTTATAATAATAGTCAGCAAGTGTCAGATTTGTCGTATCAAAAAAATAAGCTGCAGACATGCTCGTTTGCGAAACATATCTATCTCCACTCCATCTCTTGCTATTGCCTGCAATATTCTTTTTTGTCAGGATATAGCACGACCAGCGGCTGCTCTTTAAATCCTTATCCCACTCCACGCAGTAGTTCACACCATCGGCATCAAAAGATTTATCGTTTGTACGGTATGCGATAAATTGGCTGTTTCCACCTTGCAGATGCGGCACTTCTATGCGTGTTGCTGCCTTATCGGTATATACGGTGTTTTTATTGTCGTTTCTCTCTGCGGTTGTTCCTCCTGTTCCATTGCCATCGTTATCGCCGCCACATGACGCAAGCATAACAGCAAAAAGCGAGGCATATACAACAGTTTTTAATGATATACACCTAAAAATATTCATAGTTTATATTGCTTTTCTATTTAAAGTTGTATTGTTTCTTCTCTTTATAATTATATATTGGTTATTCCCTCTACAATTATATTGGTTCTTATCTCAACAATTGCATTTATTCTCTTTAAGAGAACGGGATTCGGCATAAAAACAAAAAGTGTGTTCATGCGCATATGCAACTACGCTTGAACACACTTTCTATTTCTTCCTTAATAATTATATATTGTATATATATTATTTGCGGGATTTTCCATAGCGACTCATGAACTTGTCCACACGACCTGCGGAGTCAACGAGCTTGCTCTTACCTGTATAGAATGGGTGAGATGTACTTGAGATTTCGACCTTTACTACTGGGTAAGTTTCGCCTTCAAATTCTACTGTATCTGTTGTCTTGCATGTAGAACGTGTAAGGAACATATCACCGTTGGACATATCCTTGAATACGACGGGGCGATAGTTTTCTGGATGGATACCTTTTTTCATTTTAATCTAAATTATTTTATTATTTGTTTATAAAATTATGCTGCGTTTCAGCATTTGGTTGCAAAGGTAATGATTTTTTTTAGAATAGACAAGTGATTGGGGATTTTTTTGTTTTTTGTGTGGAGGGAAGAGGGAATATTTGTCCTAAAAGCTATTATCTCTTACTTCTTCCAATTCTGCTGTTGCCAGTAAGCTATCCTTGATCTACTCATCTCTTCTCATATTCCGTCATCCTTCAAGAAATCTATTTTCTGTCGTTCTATTAGTAATCTCAAGAACATGTCAGCTTGGTGTATCAAAATTATTGCGATAATTCATTGTTGATTTCCATAGAATGTATTTTGTGTGTAGATTTAAGTAGATAGAAAAATCCCATCATCGTATTGGGATGATGGGATTTAATTAATAGATATGATTATTTGATAATTACAGTGTCACCAAATGTTAAGGTGTAGTCGTCAATCAAAACATCTCCACCAGGATTCTTTACATTCATTACAAGAACACTATAAGTACCTTCTGTTTCAATTTTGAATGTATATGTAACTTTTACCCATTCTGTATTTGTTATATTATTCACAAAATCTCCATATTTATAATCGCTTCCTGAAGGATTTGCCCCATCCTTTACCGGTACATACCCAGCACGAACAGAAGCACCTTTTGTCGTCGCAGCCTTGGCGTAGAAAGTAACAGTATACTCACCTGTCTTTAATGTCATTTCTCTATATCCAAGACGCTTATTCTGTGTAGCACCTGCAACCTTAACTGAATATTTTCCACTGTGAGCATCCGTACTCTGACTGAGTGTAGCATTACATGCAGAAGAAGTTGTTTTCCAATTGTTCGGCTGTCCATTTGTCCAGTTTTCGAAGTCACCATTAGACAATGATGCATCACCTGTTGTACCTTCGCCACTACCAGAACCACTTCCCCCACCATTGCTCTTCAAAGAAACAAGGTAAGCTTTTCCTGTTGCTGTTTCTGGAGTATTACCCTTATAGTTAACCACTTTTCCGCAAACAACGACATCGTCGCCTTCATTAATATCTGTACCAGAAGTGTATTTTGCATTGTTCAGATACAATGCGCGATATACACAGAACTGATTGTCTGCCTTACCGTCATCAGAGATATAGAATGTTGCTGTTCCAAAACTTGTAGCTCCATATTTCTGTGTTACAGAAACAACTTTACCTTTAATATATACATCCTTGTCTGACTCCACATCAGCTGCCAAAGAAGAAGCATACTGATTGGCTGCTACACTATTGAAAGGATTAGCCTGTGTACCGTCACCTATTGCAACACCAGCAGAAGGTTGGTCTGTTCCAGCACCATTTCCATTTATAGACACTACATAGTTTCCTGTAGTAAACTCCTTAGTACCATTGTAAGTAACAAGCTTACCGCAGATAACCACCTCATCGCCAGCTTTAAGGGCATCCTCACCTGAGAATTTTGTTCTATTTGGTCCTGCATAGCCATTGAACACATAGAACTGATTGGTTTCTGTACCATCGTCAGAGATATAATACTTCAAACTTCCATAGTTTGCATCATAACTGCCAGACACTACAGAAACGACCTTACCTTTTACATATACATCCGTATTCTCGTCGCCACCATTCTCTATATACTTCAATGCGCCAGCAACATTAAACGGATCAGTCTTTATACCTGTTCCAGCAGGCTCTGCAGCCGGAGTATCCGGTGTATCATCACCGCCTTCTCCCGGAATCTCATAAGGTGCCGGAACATCCTCGCAACTTGTTAGCGAGGTGAATGAGAATGTGAGGGCAGCCACTGCCATCACTGAATATAATATCTTTTTCATAAATTATTCTTTTACATTTAAATTGTTACTCTGTTATTACTTAATTTTGTCTTCGCCAGTCATGATATCAATATCACTCTCGCTGCGGAGAAGAATCTGCCAAGTATAGCCGTACTTTGAAGGATTAGTGGCATAAACTGTGAAAATGCCAGTAAGATTTACTTTTCCTGTTGGCATTGCCTTTGCAGCAAAATCAGCGTATGAGCTGCTGCGAACTACCATCAGCGACTGTGCCTTACCATTGATTTTCACTGTGCGGCTCACTCCGTTTCCAGCATCCTTATCTGCTTCTGGAGCCCATGCAAGCTTGCCGTCAGCCTTGTCCATCTCAACATTCTTCAGAGTCATCAGTTTGCCACGGTGCGACTTGATATAAGCCTCATCCTTCAGCTTTGTAACATCAAACTCCTCTGGCTCAACCTTCGAAGCATCGGCAGTGCCAAGAATTTTGAAGTGCTCGTTCCAAGTATTGAAACTCATGCGGCTTGGGAATGTCCTGCCGCTGGTGTTTGTATAAGGAGTTCCAATCTGAACATTGTTTCCGTAGATACCGATATAGAGACCTTTCAGATTAACGAGAATCTCCTGTCCTACAGGAAGCACACCAAAGAGACCGCCCTTCTGTATACAGATAAGGATACCCTCACCGCTCTCGTCCTCCACAGCTACTTCATTGTAGATATTACTTGCTATATCGTTGCCAGTTACTCGCACTTTCAGCTGCCAGTCTTCGGTAATACGGATAGTATCGTTGGCAACCGACGAAGCCAGTTTATCCACCGTCTTGGCTTTCAAGTCTTTAATAGATATAATTTTGCTGGCATCCTCCACGATATTGTTGTTACCGTAAGGTGCAACGGTAGAACCTTCAGTTGGGTCACTCCAGTCGTCATCCATACAAGATGTGGCAACGCCACTGAGCAGCATAGCCGCAATAATGAACTTTATATATTTTGTCATTTTCATTTCTGTGAGAGTTTTTTAGAATTTGTATGCGATGTTCAACATTCCGTTAGTGCCGTAAGCATAGAACTTCATAGGGTTCTTCGAGAATTTGTAGGCACGTGTTGTTGCTGTGCCGTCAGACTTCGGAGTGCTGTAGTCGCTTCGGCTCTGTTCATATCCGCCAGTCACGATATTTGTGTTGTTTAGGATATTTGTCACCGAAAGATTGATAGACAGCGATCCATGCTTCAGATATATGCTTCTGCCAATAGAGCCATCAATCATAAATCCGCCGTGCCCCTTAGCCTGAGCAAGGTTGCTGCGTATAGGTTCATTGTTGAGGATATCGCCACGCACTTTGCAAGATGTCTGATAACGGTAGTTTGGTGAATAAGAGAGATAAATGCGGTCGTAATAGTTAGCATTGAGGTCAACAAACCATCCACCGCTGTGATAGCTCAGTCCGAGACTTGCTGCCGTGAGCGGAGTTCCACTCTCTCGCATACCTTTATTATATATATGGTCTTCAACGAGTCCCTCTGCCACGTCACCGTAAACGGTAGCGTCCTGCGACTTCATATACTCCAGTTTTCCGTCGTTCATAATCTTGGCATCGCTAATCTGTCCGATAAGCTTGATGTCGAACGCACTTGTCACCTTGAATTTCAGTCCGGCCTCAACACCATAGTAGCTTTTGTTCATGTCAGAGATAGACACATAGGTGAACGAGTTAATGTCATCCATATAAAAGTTCTGCCAGTCGGTAGCATTTGTCACTCGGCTGTAGTAAGCATTGATATTAGCGTGCAGCCAAGAGTTCTGCAACTGGTATCCGACCTCAGCGTTAAACACACGTTCGTTCTTCAGATTGCGCACAAAGTCGTTGTTGATTTCCGGTGCAATGAAAGCCGCTTTAGCCTGTGGTGCTTTGTGTTCATAGCCAAGTCCAAGAGTGAATGTGTTTCCTCTGCCCAGATTCAAGTTTGCCCCAAATTTGAATCCGCCGTCAATAAACTGCGCCGTATGACTTTTGCCGTAAGAGTTATTCTTTGCAAGACCGTTACGCATCTTTCCGTCGCGCTGCATTGAAGTGTAGCCTAATTTAGCAGCTACCATATAATGAAGGATTCCAAAGTTTTCGGCATAGCTTGTCCACAGTTTGCCGTTGTTCACGAGCAAGTTATAGTTGTATCCAAACTTGTCGTCCTTTTTAACTATACCGTTTGGATTATTAAGATCATACTGTACTTCGTCAGCATCCGGAGCATAAGTGCCTATAGCATAAGTGTTCACGTTATGCATCTGTGTAGCTCCGAGCAAATCCTCCATTGTCTGATAGTGCATACCCTTGTTCGTTGCACCGATAATGCCAATGTTCCATGTCTTGTCCTTGTCAATCTGCTTGTTGAAAGTAGAAGCGAGTGCAATATTCAGGGCATTGTTGTGTTTTGCCTGTATGTAATACATTGCATCTTGTCCTTGAGCGGCAGCCTGCTTGTTGCAGTAGTATAGTCGATCCCAGTCAATCTGCCTGTTTGCCTTCGAACCAGCCCAGTAATCGTAAGCCTCGTGCCAACCAGCGAGAGCTGATGAGTTGCGATAAGATGTATTGCTCTCATCCCATATATCATAATAGCTGCTTGGCATGTTTTTCCAATAATTAGGATGAGGGTTGTCGGCATTGTTATAGTTCAACTTAGTACTTTTATACATGCTATATCTGCCAAGCAGCGAAGTTGTCAGTTTGTCGTTGTCTGATATTTTCCAGTCCCACGTAAGAAGAGCAGTCGGTGCAAAATCGTTAACTATTCTTGAATTGCGTTTTTTTCCATTTTGATAACCCCAATATGGATTATAATATCTGTCGTTAGCCATCCAGTACATTTCATCAGTACCAGCACCCTGTGACGCACGCTCCGTAGGATTGCCCCATGTTGTAAGCGATAGCGAGTGTGTGCCGTCTCCGAAAACCTTTTGCACTCCAAGGAAATAAGACAACGAATTATAGAATGTACCTTCTACATACCCCTCGTTTGCCCAACGATATGTGATGTTTCCGGAGAAAGCCCATCCACGGTTGCTCAAACCTGTATTAAACGTATACATACCACGAAGAGTATAGTTGCGGTTTGCGCCAGTCAGGGT
>CAKQCV010000074.1 GCA_934217675.1 uncultured Prevotella sp.
GGGTAACACCTACAGGACTAACCTCAAGCGGTTGCCCGACATTAAGTTTGCGCTCTTTTTCCTCATTCAGCACTTTCTCTGAAAACAGTCCTGGCAATGTTGTTGTCAACCTCTCCGGAAGTATTGAACGCCGAGGCATCTCATCACCTGTATATACAGCGATGTCGCTCACAGGCTTTCCGTATTGCAACAAAGCCTGTGTCTTGGATATATATTTGTCAAATACCGGCATTTCTCTCCACCAGGTATTGTCACGCTGGAAGAATGTGCCAATACCGTCAAGAGTCATACCTGGGGCTTTATCAACAAAAGGATTATGCGTATTCACATGGAATACAATACTGTTGATACCTATACAGTAATTATGATCCAGCAATTTTTTCAACATTGCCGGATGCTCATCCCATGTGCCACGAATCTCTGTAAATCCTTCAGCTTGAATAATGTTTTTTCCATAAATATGTGCTCCGCTTACGGCATCAAGCATATCATTGAGCTTATCATGTGTCGGACTGTTCAGCCAAAACTCTCCCATCGGATAGTCTGCAAATTGATAATGACGAAGTCCATCACTCACCATTGTCGGAGCAACGCACTCTGTTGATAGTTTCATTCCGTATTTATCAGCAAGACTTCTCACTTCAGTGAAGAACACATCGTTTACAAGATCTGCAATTGTCAGACGAATGTCACGCAGAACACTTTCTGATTTCTCTGAAGATTCTACTGGAACTCCTGCATAAAGCAACAACCATGGTTTCAGGTCATATCCGCGACGCTTCTTGAATTCATCTAAAAAGGTCTTGCTCCAATTTTGTGAACCTGCTTCCCAACTGTCTACGTGAAGCCGCTTCAAAACTTTCTTTACTTTTGCCTCTGGAGCATGGCGATAAATATCTCCGAACCAATTGTCAAATTGCTTTTTTACAGCCTCATCAGAAAATTTGTCACATTCAAGTCCTCTTCCACCTCCACCGGTGGCATTGGTATGCCCTGTAGAAGTATGCCCTATGCGCACAATGTGCCATTTACCTTTTGGAAGAGAGAAATCAAGAGGTGTATCTTTAAAATCTGAAAGCATAAGCTTGTCTGTAAGGTCTATGATTTTTGTCGGATCAAGACATTCCTTGTCACTGACAGGAAAACTCTTTGAAACACGCCATACAACACCCGACTTTCCTTCATATCCGTCAACAACAGGTTCTGAACCAAGATTAAATCCACCAATCTTGAGATTTGGTTTCCATTTTGCAGCATCCATGTCTTCGCTACCAGGGTCACTCCCCTCTGGAGTCCAATGGAATTTGAAAAACCTTGCTGTGGTTGCTGGTATTGCATAAGTTGCAAGGGCATCCGTGTTTTGCCATCCTTGACGAGCGGGATATATCTCTCTGACGAATCTATAGTCTTTACCATTATCTGATGCATATACCTTAAAGCGATGAGCCTGATAGTTGTTTCCGCCTGTTACTATTTCAACACTACGCAACGTGAATGGTTTGTCATACTCCATAACGATATCACAAGGTTTCGACGATTTGAAAGGAAAATCTACCGATGCCTTTGGTTTCCTTGAGTCAGCGTATGTTGCAGGATATGCATAAACAGCAATATCCTCATAGTAATCTTTATATATATTCTTGGGTAAAGATAATTTTATCTTGTTTTTCCCTTTAAAACTTCCACCATTTACTATGGTATCACTCCACACAACCTTCTGCATGGATTCTTCTGGCTTTATCCATGGTCCACCTGCAAGTGCAAATCCATCAGAGAAGTGTATTCCCATTTCAAGATTAAGACTATCTGCCGTATTGAAAACCGTGTTTATCCTTTTCCACCACTCTGACGACAATTGTCGTGATGTTCCTCCCAAACCATCCTTACTGTCGGTTGGATCTTTTATTGGCATAAGATAGAAACCTTTTATGCCTGCATCATGCATGGCGTGAAGGTCAAGACGAATGCCCTCATCACTCACATTGCCAAACATCCAATACCAAAATGTCCATGGCTTTGCTTGATTTTGTGGATTCATAAATTGCTCATACCAAGTAGGATGTGCTGCAAGCGTCAACGGAACAGCTGTTTTTTCTTGGATCTCTGTCAGTGGCTGATTTGATACAGCGAACGTTGGAAATGCAACAGCAGAAGATATAATTAGTGCTGATATTTTTTTCATCTTGTATTAATTATTTATTACAACAAATCAAACGGCTCGGACGCTCAGTGTTATCTGAGTAGTCTGAGCCGTTTTTCTTATCTAAATATTTTTTTCTTACTCAAAATGAATTGTCACTTCTCCAGTATAGCTACCGTTAGCCCATACTGGCAATGCTGAAGGTCCATTCAAATCTGTAGTATTAACCTTATTTCTCACTGCTGGAATAACTTGCATCATACTTATACCTGTTTCAGGCAAAGTATAAAGCAACTGGTCTCTACCGTCGCGTGGCTGATAAACGCCAACATAGTCTTTCGAAGAGTTTCCTGGTTCCAATGTTATAACTCCAGTCTTGGTCTGCAATTTCATCCACTGCACGCCAGCAAAATAGCCCTTAAATTCTGGGTAATCAAAACTTTCGCCTGGAACAGGATCATTATAGTCATTTCCCCATAAACCAAGTTGCGGACCATGGATTCTGTTTTTCCATACTCTATACGGACCATTACCAAGCCATTCTTTATGCTTTACTTCATCCTCAGGAAGGTCGAACTTAACTCCCATCAAATCAACAACGCCATTGAAAATATATGTATATACAAGGCGCGAACCTCCATCCGGTGCAATATGCCACTCGGCTTTCTGCAACGAACCAAGCTTATATGATGCTGTTACAACAAGAGTGTCGTTTTTGCCTTCTGCAGCTGTGAGTTTGTCAAATTTACCCTGTTCTGCATATTCTGTATATGTAGTTTTCTTCTTCTCTGCCTCTGGGTCATCGTGATTATAGAATTGATCCATAGAACGGTCTGTACGGCGATATGCAAAGAATTTCGGTCCATTATTGAACTTATAGCTACCTTTCTTTGTTTCAACACTACTCAATGTACCATCATTCTCATTAAAAGTATAAGTAACATTACCGGCTTTTACCACCCCATTCTGCATCTGTGGGCATTTGCCACTCTGGTTTGTTGCAGAATACAGTTTTTGAGTGTCTTTAAGTTTGAATGTCCATGTGAACAGGTTCTTTTTATACTGGTCTGTAGCCTCAACAATTAAAGCATCAGCATCTTTAGGAGCTGCACCAACAGAAATAGTACCATTAGTATCGGCTGAAATATTTGCTCCGTTCACCGTACCATTCTTTAATGTTGTTTTCTGTGCATTGGCATACTTAACATATTCATAATCAAACTTAACCCCTTTTAGAGAAAGGAAATTATATCTGTTCTCAACATTAAGAGTACCGTTAAAGTTTTCTGGCATAAACACTTGTACTGGGCACCATATCTGTTTTACAGTATAATAGCTACCCTCTAATTCATGGTGAGGTCCAACAATGCCGTCAGCTCCATAATTGCCAACATTATCAATCATTCCTCCCATGTCAACACGCTTTACTCCTTCGTCTACCAAAGCCCAAATAAAACCGCCTGCACAACGAGGCCATTTGCGCATTACTTCCCAATAGTCGTAAAGTCCGGCACCAGCACCACCGTCATATAAAGCATGCAAGAACTCTGTAGGCATCCAAATCTCTGGCTTACGCATATATTCATTACTCTCGCCGTATGAACGGTAATGCATTGTTTCATAACCACTGAAATTGCCTTGTGGATGAAGTACCGGACGTTTCTGCACATCCCACTTATGGAACTCGCAGTCAAGTTCTGTATTCCAACCTTTTTCATTACCGTTGCTCCACCATATTATTGAAGGATGATTAACGTCACGTGTCACCATCTCGCGGATTAGTTTCTGACCGTTCACCGTTTCATGATGCCCGTGCCATCCGCTAAGTTCATCCATCACATACAGTCCTAAACTATCACATATATCATAAAATTCCGGATCTGCAGGATAGTGTGAAAGTCGCACGGCATTCATATTCATACTTTTTATCAGCTCTACATCTTCAAGATTCTTTTGATATGAAAGCGTGCGTCCTGTCTCCGGACGGAAACTATGCCTGTTAACACCGCGTATATTTACTTTTTTCCCATTTATATACAAGCCGTCACTTTCACGTGTCTCTACTGTTCTGAAGCCGAACTTGTCTTTTTCAACATGCAGTATCTTTCCATTGGCATCAATAAGAGCAAAATCAACTTTATATCTGTTTGGGGTTTCTGCTGTCCACAATTTTGGATTGTTCACCAAGAAAGAAACATCTGCATGATCACTGCCATGGCGCACATCAGTAATATTTTCAGCAACTTTTTTGCCATTCATATCACTAATGGTTGTTTTCACTTTAGCACCTTCTATTATATGGTTCAGTAAAACAAAAGCATTGAACTTTCCATCTGCTGTTGCATTAATGGCTGTACGTTCAATATTCAGAGCTGGTTTGCAAACTATAAAGACTGGACGGAATATTCCGCCAAAGTTCCAATAGTCTGCACGGCGTTCCGAAAGATTAACACCGGCATTTTCACTTTCCTTGCTCACCGTTACTTCCAAAAGGTTCTTCTTGTCGCCAAAGAACACACGGTCTGTAACATCGTATGTGATGCGGTAAAAAGCTCCCATATGCTTTGAGCCAGCCTTACGCTTGTTTATCTTCACTTCTGTATCTGTCATAGAAGCTTCAAACACCAATTCTATATGATGGTTTGCCCATTCTTTTGGTAGTTTAAACTCATACTTGTACATACCTTTCTCGTCAGCTATTCCATCTGGAAAAGCCTTGCCATAGAACTTCATTCCATATTGATATGTTCCAAAGCCTTGTAGCTCCCAACATGAAGGTACGCCAATCTTTGTCCATTTACCTGAATTGTTTCCACCTGTGCAGAAGAAATCCCACTGCACCATGTCGTCACACCCATGTCCACTTAAATACTGCCGATGAGTGAACACATCGGTATTTTCTGCCACTGCGCCTGAGGCTGCCGCAAGCAGAGTTAATGCTGATAGTATTATTTTTTTCATATTTTCTACAATAAAAGACGTGTTGCCAACACAATTGTACCTTATTTATGTAAAAGATAAAATAAAAAGGTGCCGACTCACATATTGAAAGTCGGCACCTTTTATTTGTAATTTTATAATTATGATATAGTGCAAACAGTTTTCTTTTAATTCTCTCTCAGAAATCTGTATCCAAATCTATCGCATGCTGCTTTTTCCAAATCTTCACGAACTTCTGGTGCAGCAATATTAATAAGGGCATGGGCACGTTGGGCAAGATCTTTTCCTTTCAAGAATGCAGCACCATATTCTGTCACGACATACTGTGTCTGGAAACGGGTTGTTACAACTCCTGCCCCCTCTGTCAATACCGGTTTTATTTTTGAGATTCCTTTGCCTGATGTTGCCGTCATGGCTATAAAAGTTTTACCTCCTTCCGACAAGGCTCCGCCATACATAAAGTCGTGCTGACCTCCTACTCCTGAGAAAAGACGTGTTCCTATAGAATCGGCACACACCTGACCTGTCAAATCCACTTCGATAGCTGAATTTATCGACATTACTTTAGGGTTCTGACGAATACGGAAAGGATCGTTTGTCCATGCCACATCCTTGAACACCATATCTTCGTTGTAGTCCATAAAATCATACAAAGCCCTTGAGCCGAGAGCAAGCGAAGCAACGCTTTTGCCTGGCATCACAACTTTCTGCGAGTTGTTTATAACTCCACTCTTTATCAGTGGCAACACACCATCTGTCATAGCCTCTGTGTGTAAGCCCAAATTTTTATGGTTGCGCAAACCGTTAAGCACGGCATTCGGTATTCCGCCAACTCCTATTTGAAGCGTAGCACCGTCAGGGATAAGTTCTGCAATATACTGTCCTATTTTCTTTTCCTTATCGTTTGGCACTGCTGTAGGCACTTCTACCAACGGGTCATCAACTTCAACACAAGCATCAATATCATTTATATGAATAAGTGGGTCTCCGTAAGAGAAAGGCATCTGCTTGTTCACCTGTGCAATTACTGTCTTTGAACATTCTGCTGCACTGAAAGCAAGGTCTGCCGATACACCGTAGCTACAATATCCGTCTTTATTTGGCGGTGAAACATTGAGCAATGTAACATCGAGTGGTAAATACCCTTCACGAAACAGAGCAGGAACTTCTCCAAGGAAGCACGGAATAATCTGAGCCTCGCCACGGTCTACAGCCTTACGGATACTGTTGGCTATAAACAGACTTCGTGGAATGAAATTGTCACGCAATTCTGTTGTAGCATAAGGAGCATCTCTTCTGCCCACGGCAAAGGCTGAATACATCTCAACCCCATGCAGTTCCTTACCACGAGCCGTTATGGCATCTATCAGCACCTCTGGTATAGACGTGCTGCCTTGAATGAACACCCGGTCATGACTTTTTATTAGTTTTGCAGCTTCAGCTGCTGAAACATAATTTGGTTTCATCATCGTTAATCCTTATTTAGTTTATAGGATATTTCTCGTTAAACACAGCAAGTCTCTCATCAAGTAAAGGACAGTGCTCATCTTTAAGCATGGATGTACACACACGTATTCCTTGCTGTTCACTACCCGTTGTGCGCAGAGAGATTGCAGATATGCCATAATGAATAAGTTCAGCCAGCAAGTCATCGCCTGTAAATCCTTTTCTACCGATAGTGAAGAAGAAGCCATCGCTCACATCTTGGTCAAGGTCTTTATCGTATACGATATGGAAGCCATGGCGCAAGAATATCTCCTTCAGTTTTGCCGCCCTTCGTGCATATTCTCTATTATCAGTCACGAAATCAAGTTTACCATCGCATGCTGCCTTATACATTGCTGCAAGTGCATACTGTGCAGAATGGCAAACTCCTGACGAGAGAGAATATAATATGGTGTAAATGAATGCATTGCCAAAGGTATCCATGTTTAATGTTTCCTTCAGGTAAGGATAAACGCGATTAAATAAATCATTGCTGATGGCAACTGTTGCCACACGCTCACCTGCATAACTGAAAATCTTTGATGCAGAAAGCATCAACATATAGTTTTTCGTATAGCGTGCCACTGTGCTCTGATACGGTGGTTCAAACGGCTTGCCTATGTATTTTCTGGAGTCCATACCGAAATAGGCAAGGTCTTCTATTACCACGGCATCGTATTTTGTGGCAAGTTCACCAATATACTGCAACTCCTCTTCTGCAAAGCAAACCCACGAAGGATTGTTAGGATTAGAGTATAATATTGCTGCAATGTTTCCCTTGGCAAGATGGCGTTCCAGCTCATCGTGCAACTTCTCTCCACGATAGTTGTATACATCAAATGTATCACGCTTGTATCCAAGGATTTTTGCCTGTAGTGGTTGCACTGAGAATCCGGGATTGACAAACAATATTGTGTCCTTTTCGGGATTAAGATGCGTAGTTACAATGAACGAGGCAAAGGTACCCATCATCGAGCCAACCGTTGGCACACAGCCATCTGGTTTTACGTCAATATCAAGGAATGCCTTTATAAAACGTGAAGCCTGTTCTTTTAACGGAGCAATTCCTACTATATTGGGATATTTATTTGCCACACCACTGTCAAGTGCCTCCTTCTGTGCCTCTATACCGATACTGCTTGCCTCCAAACCTGGCGAACCCATTTCAAGATGCACAAACTTCTGCCCTGTGATTTTCTCCAGTTCTTCGGATATAGCCACCGTTTGGCGAATTGTTGCATCTCCAACTCGCGAAATGTGCATACTTCTAAGCACATCGTCAACTGTTTTATTATCGAAAGGTATATTCATAAGCCTACCCTATTTTTTGATATGTTCATCAGCAACTTCTAATCCGGCACGGAATGCTTTCAAATTCATATCGACAATAGCATCCCCCTTTTTGCTAAACACGCTGCGTATTCCGTCTTCAATCTTCTCAATCTCAATTCCAAGGAATGGTGAAGCGGCACCAAGCAACACAATGTTTGCACAGCGTGGCGAAGCAACTTCTTTCGCTATTTTATCCACATCAAGCGACACATGATGGTTTAAGGCTTTTATGCTCTGCAACAATGTGTCAAGTTCCGGATAATTAGGGATATTTATAAACGGCGTGGTATTGGTTATAATCCATCCGTCTTTTTTCAAATAAGGCAAATAGCGCATTGCTTCCATTGGTTCAAGCGATATGATGAGGTCTGCCTTGCCAAGTGGAATAAGGTCGGATGCTATCTGTTCTGAACTGATGCGCAGATTTGACTGCACATCTCCACCGCGCTGACTCATACCATGCACCTCTGCTTGCTTTATATAAAGATTCTCTTTTATTGCTGCAGCTCCTATAATTGTTGCAATAGAAAGAATACCTTGTCCTCCTACTCCAGAAAGAATAATGTCTGTATTCATAGTATGTCCTCCTTATTTTTTCTTGTTATGGCGGCGAGCCGTCTGTATGCACTCACGTCGTGGGATTACCACGCTCACTCCTTTATAATTTATTTCTTCTCGAATCACATTCTCCATTTCCTTCATGTGTTGTGGCAACGGTATTACAACACGCACATGTTCTGGTTCTACACCGATACCAAGACATATACTCTCTATTCTGCCTGTTCCTGCAGAATCTTGTCCGCCTGTCATTCCTGTAGTAAGATTATCGGAAATAACAACCACAATGTTTGTTTTTTCATTCACGGCATCCAAGAGTCCGGTCATTCCTGAGTGAGTGAAAGTTGAGTCACCAATCACGGCAACGGAAGGGAATTGCCCTGCATCGGCTGCGCCCTTTGCCATTGTTATAGATGCGCCCATGTCTACAACAGAGTGTAGTGCTTGATAAGGTGGTAAGAATCCAAGTGTATAACAACCGATATCTCCGAATACTCTACTGTTGTCATACTCTCTCAACACATTGTTCAGTGCTTCATACATAAAGCGATGACCACAGCCTTGACATAATGCTGGCGGGCGTGGAACGACGAGTTCGCAATGTGGATAAACCTCTTCGTCTTTTAGTCCGAGGGCTGATATTATGTTGTCTGGTGTCAGTTCGCCAGTACGCGGCACTTCACCTGTGAGTCTGCCTTTTATCGGTATGCTTTGCTCCAACACTCCACGCAACATTTCCTCAACTACAGGTTGCCCGTCTTCAAGCACAAGAATGGAATCACATTCCCCGGCAAGTTTCCTGACAGCATTGACAGGTAAAGGATATTGCGAAACCTTTATAACAGGATAAGGGCAACCATTCTTAAAGTGTTCCATCAGATAGTTATACGCTATTCCGCAGGCTATAATACCCAAAGATTTGTCCTTTCCATCTATAAACCTGTTGTATTTGGATTCTTCTGAGGCTTTTTCTAAATCCTTTTGCATCCCCGTCAAGCGAACATTGCGCTTGCGTGCCACAGCAGGCAAGAGCACCCAATCTTTTGGATTGTCAGGATAAGACATAGGATTCATATCACGCACATCTGCAGTCTGCACAACGGCACGAGAATGTGCCATACGTGTAACCATCCTCAGCACAACAGGAACTTTATATTTTTCCGACATATCAAAAGCATCCTTCATCATGCCGTATACCTCTTGCTGTGAAGAAGGTTCAAACACCGGCACCATAGCAAATTTACCATAAAACCTTGAATCTTGTTCGTTTTGCGAAGAGTGCATCGAAGGATCATCGGCAGCAACGACAACGAGTCCACCGTTTGTTCCTGTCATTGCCGAATTTACGAAAGCATCGGCACACACGTTCATTCCGACATGCTTCATACACACCATGGCACGCTTTCCCATATACGACATTCCGAGTGCAGCCTCCATTGCTGTTTTCTCGTTTGCCGACCATCGGCAGTGGATTTTTCTCTCGGCAGCCAATGGGTTGCCTTGTATACACTCTGTTATCTCTGTTGATGGAGTTCCAGGATAAGCATAAACGCCCGAAAGTCCTGCATGAATAGCTCCCAAAGCGATGGCTTCATCACCAAGTAGCAAAAGTTTTTCATCCATAAGTGTAAGGTTTAAAGTTCGTATGCAAATATAGGATTTTAAACTTTTACCAACAAGAAAAAAAGAAATAAAAATGTATATTTATAGTAATAAAGTCTTTTATGTCTCGTTAATGAACACATAAAAGACTTTATCCTTTACTAACATAATATTGATGATATATCCCTTCTATCCAAGAATATAAGAAATGCAAAAGGGGTCAAATTTTCAATCCCACTTATGCCTGTCTGCTACACATCCCCTACACACAAATGGTGTATAAGGCATTCCATCTTTTTTCATTTTCAGCCCCTCGCCATCAAATTGGGTAATTTGGATTTCCGTATCATCTTGAATGTAATGATATTTGTAGCTATATTCTTGTACCACAAAGTAGGAGAAATCATCCGTCCTTCTCATAATCTTGAACCACTGAAGCAATTCTATCTTGGTTACTAAAAATTCATTGTTGATAACACAGATGTTGTCGTCTGCCCTGATTTCCCATGGTCTGAATGGGGTGTCTGCAAGCCCTGGGATATTTCTGATATAACACCAGTCGCCTTCTTTCACCAAACTCACAAATCCACGCTTGAATGTGGTCGGTTTTGACAGGAAGATTTTATTTGTCACCATATCTATCCAGGCTTCTTTCTGGTTGTAGAAACGCTTGATATATACGATACCGTCTCTCTCCATCCGCCCCTCTTTCTGCAAGTCTTTCGTGCTGGAGAATGAGTCGTAATGCCCGGCTGTCCTTTCCATTTCTTTCCGTTCAGCCTGTTCCTTCTCATATCTTTCGGCACATTGGTGGCAGAAGTTTGCCATAAACTCTTGCGACGGTACAGGTATCAACGGACTGCCTATGTTCTCCTGCGCCACATAGTTATCGTCATCATCATAGTATAGCCTCAGGTCATTTACACCTTCTTTATAGTAATATACCTTGTTCGGCTCATCCCAAGGAATGAACCTGCGCTTCCAGTTCAGTCCTGTACCCACTTGCAGTTCCAGTGTTTTCACCGTCAGAAAGGCTTTCTCGTCAATGAACTTCGAGCGGATACGAGGATAGAGTCTCTTGCCATCCTCCGTGCAGAAGTCGATGCCCAACAATCTCACGCTTTGCGGTTTCTTCACAAACCAAAGTCCGTTCCGCAAGTCAAGCCATTCTTTCCGCCCCGCTTTCTTCCGGATATAGCAGTAGGCAAAGCCGTCATTGGTCACTTCTATCTTCTTGTATAGGCAATCCAATATCATATTGCCGTCCTTGTCCTTGATGCCCTGCTGTCCCTTGTCGTTCTCCACAAGACTATAGCCGTAGGAATCCATAATCATCCGTTGCTGACGCTCATGGCTGACAATCTTCATCATCTCCTCATCGCCATCCATCAGCACGTCCAACCTACAGTTGTGAGCATTCACCTGCATACATGCCTCTTGCAGAATATCTTCCAGCGAATTACGCCCTTCAAACATACTCTGCCAGTCTCTATCCGCCGATGGCAATCCAAACCGCTTGTACAG
>CAKQCV010000075.1 GCA_934217675.1 uncultured Prevotella sp.
ATATAGAGGAGACTGTGCTGTTACGCCGACATCACCGAGAGAGTTGGTGTCACGAATCTTGATTGACGCATTGTCGCCAGGACGGCTGTCGCCACCACTCACGCTAACACCATTGACAAGACCCTCGAGCATGCTTGCCAAACCACCACTTGAGAGGTCTTGTAGCTCATTCATGTCAACAGTTCCTACAGAACCAGTCAAGTGTGCTTTTTTCTGTACACCATAACCAACAACGACAACTTCGTCGAGGTTTTGAGAATCCTCTTTCAGTTGGGTTTTGCCACCAGGTGTAACCGTCTGTGGCAGATATCCGATATATGATATAGTAACCTTTGTGCCCTTAGGAGCCGTGATAGAGTAATTTCCGTCAAGGTCAGTAATAACACCAACGTTGTCGCCTTTTGCACCGACAACGCGCACTGAAGCACCGATGATAGGTTCTCCATTTTGGTCAACCACCGTACCCTTTATAGTTTGGTTCTGCTGTGCATATATAGGCGTAGAAACCAAAGCCATGCAGCCGAAGCATAAACTGATAATGGTTTTTCTTTTCATATTATGTGTCTTTTGTTTTTCGGTTAATTTTTTATTTATTTAAGCCAACGTGGGTCGCCAGTCTTGCGGCTCAGCTGTGTTGCTCCGCTCACGGTAAAGTCGCCGTTTGCTGCATCTTTGAAACCAGGATCTTCTTCGATTGCGGTTCCGCTCATGTCGTAAGGGTCTACAATTCCGTTTACGCTTTCAAACTCTCCATCAAACATATAAGTGTTGTTGTCAAATGTTACTTGTCCGTCAGGATAGTTAGAAGCTCCTCGTCCGCCCATTATGCGTCGTGCTATTTCTTTGTTTCCGCAATTTACGAATATGTTGTTAGTAACATTGAATATAGAGTATTTCTGTCCGTTGAAGCCGGAATAGTTTGCCCATTGACCTGCTTTGGCTATATTGTAGAATGTTGAATTTTGGAATGTAACATATTGTTTATTGTATCCGGCACGGTCAGCACGTCCGCTATTGTTGTATTGAACAAAGTATTTGGCATCAGCATCACCTGCATTCCACATTGTAGAGTTCTTTACGCTTAGTGTGTTTGCATAACCGGCTTTGAAATAGACAATGGCGTTTCCTGCTATGTTTGTTGCAGCACTGCTCGTCAGTTTAATGACACAGTTCGTTATAACCAGCGACTCAAGACAATATTTTTGGTTGTTGTCGTAAACGAGATTGTTGTTCACTCCTGTTATTTTGCATCCGTTCAGTGTCAATGCTCCAAGAATATTGTAGTAGTCACCTTTTCCTGTTGCTGCCTTTATGCTTTCATCAGGTGTGTCAGAAAGTGCTATAACAGGATTTTCTGATTGTGAGGCATCGATGTCTACATATTTTATGGTAAACAGTGTGCCGGTCTTTATGCTAACCTTTCCAGTAAATGTAATTTTGGCGTGGTTATCCGAACTTGTGGTTCGCAGTGCTACACGTTTGTTTCCAAAATCAATATTTTCGGAAAGAGTGTAATTTGCACCAGGTTGCAAGTCGTAATAAAGCATTTCTGTTGTTGCTTCATCCGGAACAGGATTCTCTTTAAAGTATGTTGCCAAATCACCAGCTGGTATTGTTTGGAACGATGCGCTAAATGTGTTGAAAGTCTTCTCCACAGCTTCTGTTCCCTTGTTGTTCTTTTCTTTGTTCTCAAGTACAGCAAGTGAGAGCTTGTAGTTCATGTCCTCTTCGCGCTTTGTTGCAAACGAGATACCGTCAATAAGCGTGTCTTTTACAACCTCATTGTTATCTGTATTTGTTAAGATTGCATGATAGCCTCCGGCACCGTATACTATCGGCCAACTGATAGTCTGCATGCTTCCGTCTGTGCTCGGTGTGATTTTTATGTCATCGACAGATGGCGCTTCAAGCTGTGTGTTATACACTCCACTGTCGAAACTCTCATCATCGAAGCCATCCTGTGCACAGGACACCATCGTTAGCGCTCCACCAGCAAGGCATAGAATTCCCCAAGTCTTGCAATGTAGTGATAATTGTTTTGTTGTCATAAATTAAACTTTAAAGTTATTTGATTTTGTTAGTGTTTAAAATTCTATTTTTGTAGTGCATTTTTTGGTCTAAAGTTTTTGTTGTAACAATAGATTATGCACAATTTTTGGTTGTTGTAGATTATGCATGTTTTTGTTTGACATATTTAATATATGCAAAGTTATATATATTTTTTATATTAAAAAAACATTTAATGTAATAACTTTGTCTTGGGTAAAAAAATATGAAAGATAATTGTAATGCAGGTTTTCTTTTTGATATACGATAACGTTTGTATTTTTAATCTTCAGGTATAAAAAATGGTGCAAAATCAGCATACAATAATTTATCCAAAAGGTATTGATGCTATTTGTTCCTACCTTTCGGATAAATGTAATACTTTATACCGTTATTGTTTCTGCTACTTTACAAAGAGAAAGACAGAAATAGATACACTTATTAAAAATAATACAGATGCTATCATATCTTATTGATTTTTGTTGCAAATATATGAATTAAAGTGTTATATTGTTCTTTTTTACTTGATAATTGTTACTTTATTTACCAATTTTTCTTCAATCATAACAAATATTTGCATAACGGTTATGTTTTCTTCAGTGTGACAACAACAATTTCTCCAGGACAACCGAATCTAAAAGGTGCAAATCCACCAAGTCCTGTGCTAACGTTTATTGCTCTGTCTCCAATGTAAAACATTCCTCCCCATTGTTTATAAAGAAGAGATGCTGGAGACCAGCCGAAAATTTTTATTTGTCCTGCATGGGTATGTCCACTTAATGTAAGTTGTGCTGTGGAATGAGGTAGAATATCACTTTCCCAACTTGTTGGGTCATGCTGAAGCATTAGAATAAAAGCCCCTTTTGTTGTTATGCCATCCAGAGTTTTTTTTATGTCCCCTTTATTGGGAACTTTTTTGCTGTTTCCTTCGTATTCCATGCCTGCAACGACAATAGAATCGTTATTGCGACGTATTCTTATATTCTCATTCATCAGAAGCTTCCATCCCATATTCTTCTGTATTTGCACCATTTTTTTGCAATTCTCCTCTCTTGTCTTGTCGTCAGCATCGAGATAATAGGCATAATCGTGATTTCCAAGCACTGATACAACTCCGTCTTTTCCGCGCAGACAACTAAGTAGGGCTTCGTGGGGAACAATCTCTGATGGAGTCATATTTTGTAAATCTCCAGTAAATACAACAAGATCAGCCTTTTGTTTGTTGATGCTGTCAACAGCAGCCTTCAGTATATGTTCTCTTGATGCTGAATAAGTACCTACATGAGCATCGCTGAACTGAACTATTCTATATCCGTCAAAATTGTCAGGCAAATCTTTAGAGTAAAAAACAACATGCCTTACTTCTATTTTGCTAAACCCTAAAGTATATCCGTAAACTGTTATCATTGCTGTTAAAAATCCAATAGTTGCTCCTATCGGATTTCCCCAGTTTGTTTTAGTGTGGTGAAATTCACAGTGTTGCCATCCCAGAAATGAGCATACAGTAAATATAAACTTAGGTAAAGCCCATAATCCGAGTAGTAATAAATACCAATTCAGCCAATCTGTATCTTGAGGTGCAAAACTTTTGGTTGATGCCAGTGATATACTGTATGCAAGCATAAAAATGCTTTGTATAAACCATGCTGTTCTTTTTGCCTTTCTGTTTCGACGAGTGTGTCGCAACAGATGTCTGTCAACATACACATCTGATATGATGAGCAACAACACTATAGGTATGATAATTCTTGCAATCATATATTGTTTTTTTTTATTTATTTTCTAAATGACAGCCTTTCGCCATGACATTCATTATCAAATACTCCGTTGTTTAATATATGTTGACCGTTGCAGAACGTGTGTTCAACTTTCCAATTGAAAGTTTTCCCTTCCAACGGGCTCCATTTGCATTTACTCTGTATGCAATCTTTTGTAACAGTCCATTTACTGTTAGGTCTTACTATTGTCAAATCGGCTTTGTATCCATTTCTGACGAAGCCTCTTTCATCAATGTTGAACAGCAATGCAGGATTGTGACACATAAGTTCTACAAGCCTTTCTATTGTTATCACTCCTTCATCAACGAGACTCAGCATTGCAACGAGCGAGAATTGAAGCATTGGCATTCCAGACATGGCTTTACAACATCCTCCTTGTTTCTCTGACAGCAAGTGCGGTGCATGGTCAGTTCCTATTACAGCGATTTTCCCGGTAGAGAGAGCTTTGCGTAGTGCATTTCTGTCTTTTTTCCCTTTTATTGCAGGGTTGCATTTTATCTTTGCCCCTAATGTGTCGTAATCGTCGGATGAGAACATTATATGTGCAACAGTTGCTTCAGCTGTAATCTTAGGGAACTCCTTGCCAGATAAAATGTCTTTTTCATCAAACTGTTCAAACAGTTCCAGTTCTTTGGCTGTTGTAAGGTGTGCCACATGAAGTCTCGAACCATATTCTTTGGCAAGTGCAACTGCAAGCTTTGTTGATTGCCAACAAGCTTCTTCACTACGGATTTCAGGATGGTGCTCTATTGACGGATCATCTCCGTACATTAGTTTTGCCTTCGATATATTTTCGTTTATAATTGATGTTTCTTCACAGTGTGTCATTATTGGCAAATCTGTTTTGCTGAATATTTGTCGTAGAGCTTCTTCATGATCAACAAGCATGTTACCCGTTGATGAGCCCATAAATAACTTTATTCCAGGCACAAGATGCTTGTCAACTTGTATTAGCTCATTTATATTATTGTTTGTTGCTCCGATAAAGAAAGAGTAATTAACGTGGCTTTTCTTTTCTGCTTCTTTAAATTTATTATTCAAATCTGCCAGTGTCGTAGTTTGCGGCTTTGTATTTGGCATATCAAAATATGATGTGACTCCACCGTATGCTGCAGCTTTACTTTCTGTTTCCATGTCTGCCTTGTGTGTAAGCCCAGGATCTCTAAAGTGAACGTGGTCGTCAATAACTCCAGGTATTAGAAAACATCCTGTAGCGTCAATTACTTTGTCAACTGTGCATCCAAATTTTTCTGCTTCTTTTGTTATATTGACAATTCTGTCGTTTTCAATGATTACAGCAGCTTTTATTTGTTTGCCTTCATTTACTATTGTAGCTCCTTTTATTAATGTTCTCATGATTTTTGTTTTTATATAAAAATAAAATGTAGAACTGTTTCAGCTGATATATAGTTGCAAACAATTCTACATTTTCTTGTATTCTTTTAATATGTAAGTATATTATATATTTATTTTTCACCTTCCTGACTAGGCTGAGCCAATTCATTAGGTGTTGGTGCCTGTTGTGATGCATCTGTAGCAGGAGGCATTTGTGGTTGCGTATCCTCAGATGTTGCCATTCCGTTCATTATATTTTGGTTTTGCTGAGCTTTTTCGTAATAATCCTTCACGTATGGATCATTCTTGAAGTTATCAGTTGCTTTACTCATAATGTCTTCAATCCAAGGTGCGAGTTCTGGATACCTGTTACCTGCAGTCATCATGAAAAATACTCCAGGTCCAAGCACGTTATCAAAATTCTCGACAATAAATGATGTGACAAGCTTGTCTTCTTTCTCAGCAATGTTTTGTGCCTCTTGTGCAAGTCGAGCATTTGTGATATTTTCATCTTCTCCGTTCATGATAGCCTGACTTTGTTTATGTCCAAGCTCATTCATTTGTGTTTCCAGTTGATTGTATTTCTCAATAAATTTGGAGAGTTTGTCGTTTAGCGGTGTGCCAGACACTTTTTGTTGCCCGTTGTCAATCTTGATAGATATATCTCCCTGTTCCAGAACAACTGGCATTATGCTCTCGTCATCCATGAAAAGAGTAACAAGCTTTGTTGAGTCAAGAGGACCGTTAAAGTTAAACTGTCCGTGCACAACATCACAAGAGTCTATATTTTTCATGTCGCTGTTGCTGTATGCTTTTAGATACAGCATTTTTCCATCAAGTGTGGAAACATCTGAAGTTCCTTTTATGTCGTATGAGCCTTTACATGACATTTGCGTCATGGTGGCAATCACGATGAGAGCGTAAAATAATTTGTTCATATTCTGTTTTCGTAATACTATACAAATGTAATATGTATTGTTGAAGTGTGGAAATTAGTTCATGTAATTTAAAACAACACTAAGTTATTTTAGCTTTTTTTTGTCCATTTTGTCAATTTCCCACATTGTTAGATTCTTGTTTGCGCAATTCTGATGATATTCTCATTGAGGAATATAACTGCAGAATTGCAGCCACGAGAAGTGCTACAACCCAGTTGTTATGTATATAATTAACGTAAGCATTGTATCCGTCTATTCCCATTTTCATGAAATATGGAAATATAAAATGATATGAATTCTCTATCATTAGCACTGCTGCCAGGATAAAAAAAGCACAACCTGTGAGCATGATTTTTCTCAACCTTCGCAGCGTTGTATCCGTTCCCTCGTATTTTTGCATTATCTGCATTGCTGCAAACATAACTGTTCCTGGTGTGAATATCATTGGTGCTATAAAATGTTCTCCAAAAACATACAGTCCTGCACCAATTACCATCAGACAAGCACCAATTAGCATTATTATGCTTTGTAGTTTATTCAGTTGTTTCATTTTCTGTGTTATCTTGTTTTTCATCATCGCTAAGTACGAATATGTCTTCGTCATCAGCTTTCATCATGTAATTCTCTCTTGCTATTTTTGTAATAGCCTTTGGGTTACGACGCAGTTCGTTCAACTTTTGCTCATCGCGTTCGTATTGGCTATTGTATTTTTCTATTTGTTCGTTCAGTTCGTTTATTTGTATTGCATATTGCATGCGTGTGAGGAAACTGTTGTCATCAATGATACCAACAAGCAATCCGCCAATGATTATTACAATCCAATAGCGATTATGTGAAATAAAACTCCAAATAGGGTTTATGCGACTCATTTTCTTATTTATTGAATAATGATGCAAAGGTAATACAAAAAACTGTAATTCCGTTCTGTGTTGGCATTATTTCACAGTTGATGTATAATGTTTAAAGTAAAGAATGTTTTGAAAATATTTATCATGGCTGTATTTGTAGGCTGCCTATATGTATATTCTTATTTAATTTAAGTATGAATTGTGTATTTGAGGAATTATTTTTATCTTTGCATAATATAGGCTGCACCTCGGCATAGATTGCAAGCAAGCTTGCATCTCTGCTATCGGTTTGCACTATCTTTGCATAATATAGGCTGAGGTCTGGTAATAGAAGTAAGTCTTATCACAACCTATTTTTAAGATATATATTAATATGGGAGAATACATAGTTTCAGCAAGGAAATACCGCCCGATGTCATTCGACTCTGTAGTAGGGCAGACAGCCTTGACAACAACATTAAAAAATGCAGTGAAAAGTGGCAAATTAGCTCATGCCTATCTTTTCTGCGGACCACGTGGTGTTGGTAAAACAACATGTGCACGCATTTTTGCAAAAGCTATAAATTGCCAGCATCCTACTGCTGACGGCGAAGCTTGTAACGAGTGTGAGAGCTGTAAAGCATTCAATGAGCAACGTTCATTTAATATTTTTGAACTTGATGCAGCGAGTAACAATTCTGTGGATAATATAAAGACTCTCATGGAACAAACCAGAATACCGCCACAGGTCGGTAAATATAAGGTGTTCATTATAGATGAGGTCCACATGCTTTCTTCGCAAGCTTTCAATGCATTCTTGAAGACTCTTGAAGAGCCGCCAGCACACGTTATTTTTATTCTTGCCACTACAGAAAAACATAAAATACTGCCAACTATCCTTTCTCGTTGCCAAATATATGACTTCGAGAGAATGTCTGTTCCTGAAATAATTAATCATCTGAAGATGGTCGCTCAAAAAGAAGGAATTACTTACGAGGATGAGGCTCTAAACATAATTGCAGAAAAGGCTGATGGTGGTATGCGAGATGCTTTGTCGGTATTTGACCAGGCTGCAAGTTTCTGTCAGGGAAATATAACGTATGCTAAGGTTATTGAAGATCTTAATGTTCTTGATTCTGATAATTATTTTAAGATTTTAAACTTGTCAATTGAAAATAAGGCTGCAGAGATAATGGTGTTGCTTAATGACATTTTGGCAAAAGGCTTTGATGGCGGAAATCTTATAGGTGGACTTGCAAGCCACGTGAGGAATGTGCTTATGGCAAAAGATTCTCAAACGATACCTTTGCTTCAAGTTAGTGATGCACAGGTGGCGAAATATAAAGAACAGGCAGCAAAATGCCCTACAAAATTTCTTTATCGTGCATTGAAAATAATGAACGAGTGTGATGTGAATTATCGGCAAAGTTCCAATAAACGTTTGCTTGTGGAACTCACTCTTATCAGAATTGCTCAGATAACCCAACCGGATGATGATGGAGTATCTGCGGGGCATAGCCCCAAGAGATTAAAAAGCCTGTTTAAGAAACTTACAGCATCTTTGCAGCATTCAACAGTCCAGCAGGTGGCTGTTGCTGCAACTGCCACACAACATGGTGAGCATCAAGTTGTGCAAGCTGGAGCTGTACACTCACCAAAAGAACTGGAGAAAGAAAATACAAATCAAGATAAGCAGCAAAGTCTGATATCTTCTATAAATTCTGTGAACGAAGGTACACCTGTGGCTCCTAAAAGGCCGGCATTGAAACTTGGCACCATAGGTAAATCATTTGCAAATTTAAGGAAAGGACCAGAGAAACCTGTTTATGAAGTGGAAACTGAAATTGAGCAAACTGGTCAACATAATGAATTCAATGATGACATGTTGGTGTTGCAATGGATGTCAATGTGTAATCGTATGCCAGCTTCAATGGTTGGTACAGCAACAAGAATGAAAAATCTTATGCCGACAATTACGCAATATCCAGAAGTTGAAGTTGTTGTAGACAATAAAATGCTACTTGACGACATACAAAAAATAAAGGGAAGGATACAAAATACTCTTATCCAGACACTTCGCAATGATGACCTTAAGCTTGTTTTGCGCCTTGCACGCCCGGAGGAAGTAAAGCAGATATTGTCGCCAAAGGAACTTTATGAGAAACTTTGCAAATTAAATCCGGCAATAAAAAAACTTGGAGACGCGTTTAAATTGGAATTTGCCTAATGAGCGTCTTGTTTTTATGTGCTGTTTATCTATGCAATGTTGTAAACCACACAAAAAAAGAGAATGTGCAAATTTACACATTCTCTTTTTTTGTGGTTTATTGTGAATTAGTTTTTTTCTTCAAGTTCTGTCTGTTCCTTCTTCAAGTAGTTTTTGCTTGAGTCAACAGCTATAAGAACGCGGTCACTATTGCGTAAGTAAGCTCCATCATAGGTGAAATCAGTTATTTTATTATCCATTTCACCTACAAATGTCAGTTTTCCGTTAGATGGGTTCATCCACCAAACGTTTTTTTTGTTACCGCTGATTTTCGTGAGGTCTATTTTCATAGGTTTTCCGCTATAATTATAGATTAGCATGAAATCATTTCCGCGCATTGCTATAATTCTATCGTAACGCTCCCCGTTTTGTCCTGCGATAATGCTTTGGTCGCCTTCTCCTTCAGTATATGGGAAAGCAAGCATCAGCCATTTTAGATATTTCATTTGATTGTAACCAGGATCTTTCATCGCATCCCACCATGGTTTCTCTGCACCAAACGATGCGAGAACTCCAGGACGCATGAACTGCATAACTGAATTATGACCATATGTATGACCGAAAGCTCCTCCAAATACAGCCCAGTAGGCATAGCGACGCACATCATAGTCCATCCATCGTGGAGCAGAGAAATCATGCAATCCTTGTGGAATGTCTTCATACGAAGGTTCTCCGTCAATAACAGGTCGCAGAGGCTTCTTTTCAAAGCTCATGTCAACATATCTCCAATTGTCCTCTTCAGTATTGTCTTTTATTGTGTAGTCACCGTCACCATTGCGTTGTCCATATCTACGATGCCCACTTTGGAACATGTTGAAATCCATCCATTCACGGTCGTTAAACCATCTGGCAGAAGTCGTTCTGCCTCTTGGATGGAATGTCATTATATGGTTCTTGTCATATTTCTTTATTGCACGTGCCAAAGCATCCCATACTTCTGGTGATTTGTCACCAAGAATATCTCCTCCTATAAGCCATATAATATTAGGTTTATTCTTGTATCTTTCGCCAAGAAACTTACCGTAGGCAGTAGCTTTCTTAACATCCATATCACCAATCATTGACCCCCAAATACAGTCCATGGCAATATATATGCCGTTTGCAGCTGCTTGGTCAACAATATAGTCCATATGTTCCCAATATCCGTATACTCCAGGTCTTGAAACCTTGCTGAAATCAAATTCCTTGTTGTTGGCTTGCTGACCATATACGTTGAAAGTTGGTATAGCATTCAATACCTGAATTTGCTCAACATTATATCCGCATTGACGTTCTTTGTTGAGAAAATATTCAACTTCATCCCTGTTAAGTCTTTCAGGCATTAGCCACGAAGTGTTACCCAACCAAAAGAAAGCTTTTCCGTTTTCATGCACGATGTACCGTTGGTTGTCAGATACTTTCAGCTTTCCGTTGTCCCAAGGCTTGTATATAGCCTTTTTAGCTGCATTCACAGCAGTTGTGGCGAGCAGCATCAAGGCTGCGATGAATAGTGTTTTCTTCATTTCTTTTTATTCTGATTTTATTTCTTTTACTATACTATTTCTTGGCTTTTAATTCCACCACTTGTCCCTTTTTGGTACTTATATCATAAAGATACGTCTTTTTAAGTGTCGGCATGTTCTCTATCTTGTCAGGATAGTTTATCTTCTGCTTGATATCATCTGGAGTTTTGAACAGAGGGTTCTTGTTGTCGCCTTTTGCCTCTTTAAGTCCTTTTCCAACCAAAGGAACAGCAGAGCGGATGCGTAGATTTCCACCAATTTCAGATTTTACTGTTGCACTTACTATATTATTGTCTTTCCATGTCATGCTGACTTCAAATCCGCCTCTTGCCTTTAATCCATTTACATTTCCATCTTTCCAGGCATCAGGCAATGCGGGTAGCAGATATATAAATCCGTCGTGGCTTTGCAGCAGCATTTCTCCAATACCCGCAGCACATCCAAAATTTCCATCGATTTGGAATGGTGGGTGAGCGTCAAAGAGGTTTGGATAAGTTCCGCCTTTTTTCTTCTCATTGCGTACCAGTGTAAGCTGGTCGCCAATAAGTTTTAGAGCATGATTTCCGTCAAGTAATCTTGACCACAGACATACTTTCCATCCCATACTCCAACCAGTAGAAGGGTCACCGCGATGTATAAGTGAAGTTCGTGCTGCAGATGTTAGCTGCGGTGTACGGA
>CAKQCV010000076.1 GCA_934217675.1 uncultured Prevotella sp.
TATAAAGGTCAGCAGCCGCTTTCATTTGCTGTGCTAGATTCTTGGCTGCACTGTACTCTGGCTTTGATGGCTTCCGACCTCCGCCGGGCTTACGCGCGCGGTTCATTTTAGGTCATTTTAGGTTTCAAGACTGCTCAAGACAGTCCATGAGTACTCATTATTTTTCATGCCTATCCAGCCGTTTATAATAAAACCCAACTTACGCCCTTTAAAAATCTTTTCAAAAATTTTCAGATTTTTTCGAACACACGCCAATCCGAAGAAATACTGGGTA
Source organism: uncultured Prevotella sp. (assembly GCA_934217675.1). Lineage (GTDB taxonomy): Bacteria > Bacteroidota > Bacteroidia > Bacteroidales > Bacteroidaceae > Prevotella. The sequence goes on from CAKQCV010000076.1 coordinate 275, forward strand.
TAAATAACTCACGCCAAAAGTTCCCAGCTTCTTGGGGCCGCTCACGCAACCCTCTGTTTCCTGAATACGCCTTGCCTGCTTGAACGCCAGTATTACACTCGACTTAGTAACACTCTTCTCTTTCCGGTTAAAGAACAGTTCTCCACCTTCCACGGTGTACTTTAAGGGTAAGCCTTTCTCTGTCAAAAAGCGATAACCCGCATAAGCCATAATTGCATCCCACAGACACTCTTCAGCTGCTGGAGAATTCATTTCTCTTCTAAGTCTCTCACAAACAGCAATTCTTTTCCGATATACTCTTCTACGCTCTGCATTTAAAGGTGATTCCGGCAGATTGTAGTTTCCTTTTGTATATGGAAGATACGCATGCACAGAAGCTCTTTTTAGCCCTGTTTGCTCCGTAATTTCCTGAATCGTGCATCCCTGCTCATATAGTTTCTGCACCTTACGGCTGGGCTTTGTGCTATAATATCCTGCAGTGATCAGCATCTTGCGGACAGTGATCGGTGTTATATTCAGCACCTTTGCAATATCCCTGATGCTTGGAGCAGCTTCTGAGCGTTCAACACGATCATCATATGGTTCACCAAAAAGGTCAATCACCTTCTGTTGCACAGCATCTATTTCTTTTTCTCTGTCATAATCAGGCTTTTTCTTCGGTCGGCCGCGCTTCGCTTTTACGGTATCAGTTGAAACACACTGTGCTTTTTCTGACATCGGGCGCTTCGGGTCGAAGTCGTTCATTGGATTCTCTAGATTAACATGCTATACCAGTTTCTTATCTGGCTTCTGCTTGAATCTCCCTCCTTACTAATTGTGCTTTTGCCGGATTGTTATTTCCGTTGCCTGCCACTCACCACGTAGAGGTAGCACTTTTGAATGGCGGGGTCATGCTAAAAGCATGGCCCTTGTAAATGATTTGCTTGCTTCCTATCCGTACTGTTGATATACTAAATTCTGAGGGTAGCGACATCAATCAGCTGCCGCAACGATGAAGCATCGAATGGTTCAGTTACAGTCGATTGTGGCGTCAGATGCTTAGTTATACTATAACCACAAGCCGAATAGATTCTTAGTAATTGAAGAAAAACGCTTAGGGGGCTTACTACAATATGCCCCCTGATATGTATCATAGACATCCTTTCATTCATGGAATCTTGTCTTGCATCTTCCAAGTTTTCGTCAAGTAAATCGAAGAAACACGAATACTTACTACAAGTACATATTACTCTGCAGAAACATCTAAGTTAATCTGTTTTATTGTTAAGTCCAGTGTGTATTGCGGTTAATTCAAATACTTTTTTCAAACTTGTCAGGTGCTTCAAACATATTTCTGAAATATTTCACGTCATCCGGATATGTAATCTTGATATTTCTTTCACTACCTTTTGAACAATATACGGGTTTTCCTGCATTCATATATAGAACAAATGTGGATGGGCATTCAGATTTGGAACAGTCCAATCCTTGATAAAGTTCCCTCAATATTCCAAGTCGGAATGTCTGCGGTGTTAATACTCTTTTCATCCCGTCTCTTGAAATCACCTTATCAGAGCATATACCATCGACCGTGTGAACAAGAGTTTCCACACAATCAACAGAACACATGGCAACATCATGCTCCAGTGCAACACTTATATTTTGAGAAATAGATTTTTCATCAATGAAAGGGCGAACAGCGTCATGAATTAATACTAAATCTCTGTCATTGTAGAAAGAAAGAAATTTTATTCCATTCTGTGTGGATTCCAAGCCTGTTCTTCCGCCATCGCATATTCCCAATAATTTTTGAATTCCATATTTTTTACACTCATCTTTAAGTTTATCCTGCCAAACTCCTTGAATACAAGACACGACAATTCCATCAATCTCTTTACTGCATTCAAATTTTTCAATTGTATGTATAATTAGTGGCTTACCATTTACTTCAATAAATTGCTTTGGAATTTTTTCACCCGATCTACTTCCTATTCCACCTGCTAGAATCAATGCTATATTCATATGTCTGCCTCCATATCATAGTCAGTATACAAATATCTTTCCAGTTCTTTTTCTATATAAGCTACATCTTGCACATATTTTTGATTATTTAAGTATTGGCGTGTACCCTTTATAGAACGATTCGGATCAAAGTATTTTCGCTTTTCAATATGGTCTTTCTCATCTAAACCAAGAAACTCATTTATCTTTTTTGCAGTCTTTCTATAGTGGTATACAAAATCCTCAAATTGGATAAACAGAACATTGTCATTTTTCGGTTCATAATCTCTATGCTTTCGCGTAATCTTGTACCATTTACAAAACTCTTCCACTGTTTCAGCTGGAATTATTCCTTCATCATATACATCACGAGAAGATATATAGACATCTCTCGGATCACGTTCGACAACAATAATTTTCAAATCATTAAAAAATTGAAGATACCTTCCTGCATTCGAAGGCGGTACCAACTGCTCTACTATAATATTAGGGGTCTTTCTAACATTTGCCTGTTCGAACAAAGTGTCAAGATACTGTTTGGTAATCGTATAAAATTCGTCCTTGTCGATGGAGGTGTAATAGGCTTTTTCTCTTCCTTTTAACAATGATTTTCCGCCTTCTGTCCTGAACATGCGAGAAAGCTTGCCATAGGCAATATCCATTGTATAGAAAAACTTTCCTTTTTCGATTTGATCATAATGCCACCATGTTTTGCTTTCCAATTCCACTATGCTATTCACATAATTCATAGACAACGAAAGAAACTGTTCTCCAAAAAATTTTCTATATCTCTTTGTAAAGAGTCCACCATTTAGAAATTTCAGATATTTTATAAACCTTTTTATCGCATGACTGGTGTTATGGCGATGATTGTCTTCAACCACATGATATGCCAAATCCGAAATGCCATCCGGATCCTGAACAAATCTTATCTCATAGGAACCTTTTCCTGCCAAACTAATATTACTGAATTCCTTCAGATAGTCAGTTACCGCACTGGAGCCTGTACCATAATAACCCACGCTTGTTATTATTCTCATTGTCCTTTTTCTTCCTTTCCTCTTTTATAATATCTTTATCTCAGCGACCTGCTCATCTGCACAATTTTCTTTACTCTTACTCTGTTGGAGCTAAGATAAATAATATAAATAATTCCAAAAACAACAAACATATATGCAGCGCTGAAGAATTTCGTCAATCCCACAAAAATAGCAACTAAGCCTATTTCTTGTATGAGTTCATGTCTTATGTTATTTTTCATCATATGACCAAGAATTAGTTCCGAAACAACACTTCTTAAGGCAATAACAATCAAGATGCTGTATGCAACAAACTCCACATTTCTTATAAGGAATGCCCCTACACATGCTAGAGCAATACTACCCACAAGTGTACAAAGATTAATCCAAAGCAACATCGTTTCTTTACGAAGAGATTTAAAGAATGTGGTACACATCATCTGCATTTTTCCGTCAAATGTGCATATTGGCAAGAAAATAGGAAGATAAACCAAACTCTGTTCATACTGAGGCAGAATTAAATGTACAATAATTGTAATCGGAAAATATCCGAGCATTACAATCGGTAGTAGAAGACTCAATATATTTCTCATCAAATAATAGGCATCCTGCTGCTTTTCACTTTTAACTCGCCTTAAAGCTGGAAAAATTGCAATACTCACCTGATTGATAAAAGTAAGAAACACATTTGCTAATGTCAAAGAGAATGAAAAATATCCGAATACCTCTACACCCCATGATGCATCTATAATCATTCTCGCACTACTGATAATAAGATTCCCTGCATATGTTGCTACCATCAGCTTAATTCCGCATGATATATTATCCTTAATATCCGCAAAGACTAGTTTAAGGTCTGCCTTTCGATGCCGTACAATCTCCTTAGTATGCCATGCCAAATATATTCCGCCACAAATATGTCCTAGAATATACATAACAATAATTACTTTGTAGCTGTACACTTTCAACACAAGAATAATAAGAACTGCCACAAACCACGCGGCATTCTGAAGTACCACCGCAACCGAATATCGTCTTGTAAGATTTACTGCCTGCAATATATACCCGAGGAAATTATTAGCATTGATTATCACTATACAAGCGCAACAAGCAACTAAGACAAATGTTCGATCTCCCTCGAAATCAAGCAGCAAGATTCCTGCTAAAATGCAAATTGCAACAAAAGTTTGGAACATAATGAAAACGCGGCGTTCCATTGATAGTAAGTTATAATCCAGATTCTCATATTTTTCTCCACCAAGGCGAAGATAAAGTCCATCCATAAGACCAAGCCTTGATATATTCACATAAGTCACATAGGTAAGGAACAATTGCCAATATGCAAATTCTTTCACTCCTATTAGCGCTGGAACTATAAATGTCACTGTCAGACTTGCAAGCATTGATACACATTGTGCACCGAATGCATATATAAAATTCTTAACAAAGCTCTTCATTAAAGCTACCTCACATGCTATAGTTTTAAGGGATATGAACGTTTAGATTATTTCTCTTTTACAATAACTAGTGGCTCTATCCCCGGTGCTTCTTTAGTTTTTTAATTATATTAACTATCTGCTCCCAAGCAATCACAAATAGTCCAGAAATACAAAAACACATAATCGTTTTAAATAAACCATCCTCAATTGACAAAAGACAATTTATAATTGAAAGAACAAATACGTGTATCAAATAGATACCAGTGCTTTTTTCCCCCCCCCAAGCTTAAATTCCATCAATTTGAATTTTTCTCTATTTTCATTGAAATATTTTTGATAATGTACCGCATTATAATCACTATTTAAAAATATCGCCCATAAGACCAAAACAACAGCAAGCCCAATGGTGAAAATTGTTAGCGGCGCCTGAATTCCCAAACTGTCGTAAATGCTCCGTTCTAGCAATAGCCCCACCATTAGGAAGAGTGTAATAATGACAAAAATTGTAAACGAACTACGATTCTTAACTTCTACTCCATTATTTTTGCTCTTTGTATCATCAGAACATTTCGTAGAGATAACTCTTCCAATATGAAATATTGGATATCCTTCAAATAGGAAGTTTCGTACAATCTCAATTCTATAGGGTAAATCAAGCGCTTTGCATACTATCGGTATAATAATACCAATTGCTAATAACGCAATTGAACACAGCTCAGCAGCTCTCTTTAGTTTCTCACTCCTTGTTGTATCTAACGCAGCTTCAATTACCAGCACATAACATAACGCTGCCAGATACCAAAGGTGATACCCATAAGTTGGAGCGTTCAAAAATAGTAGTTTAGCGATTCCGACTACAGACAGTTGTTTTCCTAGTTCCACATCTTCTCCCTTAATCAGTTGTAATATAACTCCTGACCACATGATGTAAAACATAAACGAAACTAGAAATATTTTTAATATTCTAAGCACTTGTGTTATTTGCTTTGCTTTTCTTACAGTGACCGTCTGATATAAAAAACCACTAACTATAAAGAATACTGGGACTGCGATTGTACTAATTGAATTTATGATACCTATATTTATTCCGGCATGAATATATACTACAAAGAATGTGCAGATAACTTTTAAATAGTCAATATATATTTCGATTGCTCATGGCTTCCTATCCTTTGATTTCTTCTGAAAACTTTCCCACTTAAGGCTCATAGCAAACAAATACATCCAAAACCAATAGGTACACAAGTCAACATCTGGGCAGGCCACAAGTTGACATATGAAAACACTCATTACCGCAAACAAAATAGCAATGTACTGAGTACTAACCGTTCTATGAGTAGAGTTCTCTGTAATAATTGGACTCATAACAGCGATATTCATGAGAAAATAAGCACTTAATCCCAATTGTCCTGTTTCAGCAAGCAACGAATAGACTATGGAACTTCCTCTTGCTTTCTTATATCCAACTCCAAACCATACAGAATCAAGATATAACTTATATGCAGCCTTATTCATATTAGTTCTTGTCAAATAGGATCCTGATTCTGTTTTAGAAAAAACAGCAGAATCAAGCAAACCATAAAATCCAAAATATAGAATCACCAAACCTACAGCTGCAATCACCAAAATTCCAATTTTGGTCTGTATTTTAATTCTATCCTGCAGCAGAACAAACACCATACCAACAATTGCGAATGCTGCGTATGCCGTTGATGAAGTAGTAAACAGCAACTCAATGAATGTGGCAATCAACAACACATAATTTTCTCTCCACCGCTCTCTCAGAGAAAGGAAATAATAAAATGCCCCCACAAGCAATCCAGCAAAATAAGAAGGCTCCATGAATGTTGACATTATTCGTTTGTAGCCACTATGATTAAAATATACCGTCGTCGAATTGTCATTATAGAATAACGGTTTTAATATTGGTCTGAGTGGCAATATTCCCATCGTAGTAAGGAGCTGAAGCATCCCCATAATTAGTAGGAATATAATTATCTTGCGAAGTATGCGATATATTGTCTCATTATCTACAGCACATTTCTCTAATAAAATGAAAGTAAAACACATGATGTAGATTATAAGCTGACATATATTTAATATTTTTTCATCAAATATTCCATTATAAATGCACGATATCAATACAGCAGCTAAAAGCATGTATACAGTGATTAATATATGAGCACATTTTTGGGGGAGATATATTTTTCCTCTGTTGTTAAAAAGAACCTTGACCACAAATACCACTGAAGTTAGCAGCTGTGGGCCAACATTAATTCCTCCTATTGCTATTACATTATCACATTGAAATGTCATGAACAGCAGTGTGATGAATAACATATACTTTATATTTTTCTTCGTAAATCCCCAAAGAATCGCTGCAAACCATATAATTGAAAAAAGAGTCATTCATCCACCTTCCCTATATCTCCTAGAATCAATTCTATATAAATTCCATTGATTATGTTTTCGTCAAAGCAGTGCCGTAACATATAATTAATACTCCATTTATGAAATTCCCATGCTCTGCTGATATACTTTTTCCAAAGAATTCGCACAATAATTTATGTCGTAATTCAAAATTAATTCTTGATTGTTTTTATAAAAGTCCTGTCTATATTTTTTTGTAGCCGACTTGCCTACAATCGCACTTGACCATGTAGATATTGACTCATCAAGCGATATAAAATTCACATTATCTCCTACAACAACTTCCCTGGGCACGACATCACTTATTACACATGGCAAACCATTTATCTGTGCTTCTACTGCAACAAGTCCTAAACCTTCATATTTTGAAGGAAACACAAACACATCCATTGCAGAATACAATTGTTCCATATTGCCCGATTCTCCATAAAGAATAATTCTATCTTTATAGGGATGAACCGCTACAAGCTCTTTTATTTTTTTTAAATCAGGTCCTGTTCCAACAAGTAGTAAGATTGCATCGCTCCTATTTTTTCCAACCTCTCTAAAAACCTCTAACAAAAACTCTTGATTTTTCTGATTGTTAAATCTTCCTACATGTCCTACTACAAAATTGGACTCAATATTTAATTGCCTTCGTATATTAAGTCTACCCGCCTCATTATATATAAACGCTTTGGTATCAAAGCCGTTCGTCAATACCTGAAAGTGCTCCTTTCCAAATATCCATTCTCCCGCTAAACGACTACAGGCCAATCCTTTCGTATAACTATACTTAAAAATCGGTTTTAACACTTTATACTTCCATTCACTACCGACTACTTTATTATGGCAATGTGCGATTCGAATTTTTATACCAGCAAGCTTAGCAATCGTAAGTTCAATCGCCATCATTGAACTGCTACCGTGATCATGTACAATGTCATAGCGTCCCTCTCTTAGTGCTTTCCACAACACAATGTAATGTCTGAGTGTTTCTTTATGGCGTGACGGAAGTGCCACCAACTGGATGCCGTTTTCCCGACATTCCTTTTCATATTTTTCTGAAATTGGTTTTCCTGCAAGAATGGTTAAGTCGTATTTATTCTTATTCAATGCCTTGCAGTAATTCATCATCACTGTTCCAATTCCGGTAATACCGAAATGATTTGTGACCATCGCCACTTTGATTTTTTTATTCTTCATTTTCATTATCCTCACAGTCACAAATCCATTGAATTGAAATGTTTAGCGATTGCTTACATTAACATGGTATTTTAATTTTCTAACTCTCATAGCAAACGGAATCGCTACCGGACATACCCACATAATGACTGCTCTTAGTTTATTTTGGTTCGATGTCGGCACATATAATGCACACAAAGCATCTTTTCTTGTCACTTTCAAGCATTTTTTGTACATTTCTGGGTATTCTTTTTCTACCCTAGCAAGAACACACATATCGTAAAAATCCGAGTGTGTTCTCCAATTGGCATATGTCCACGCCACATCAACTCTCTTTGAGTGAATCGTTAAATTCTGCTTGATTACATCCAAAGCCCATAATCCACATTCGCACTTTTTAATCGAAAACTTTGTCATCGCGCTTGTTGGATTATCGCGGCGATAATAATAAGTTTTTCTTTTTCCTGCAACAACTTTGTCAGCTTTCTGAAAAGCAGCTACATTAAAGTTAAATCCTTCTCCTATAAATATTTCTGGAATAAAACGGACATCCTCTAAAAAATCTGCTCTGAACAATTTGCAATAGCAACCAATCGGAACCTGATAGCATAGAATTGCTTCTACCGCATCTTCGCCATTCCAGATTTTAATCTCGTCACGCTCAACTTGTTTTTCATCAAAGTTTCCAAACATTTGTGTCGTCAGTGCGATATCAGCTTTATTTTTGACTATCTGCTCCAACATATACTCAACATAGTCTGGCATCACATAATCGTCACCATCAACAAAACAAATAAAGCCACCACTTGCCATTTCTATTCCAGAATTTCGAGCCGCACTTACGCCACCGTTGCTTTTGTGAAGTACTTTTACTCGATCGTCCTTTTTCCTCATCTGGTCGCATATTAATCCAGAATTATCTGTTGAACCATCATCAACCAAAATAATTTCTATAAAGTCCCATGTTTGCAACAGAATAGATTCCACGCACTTTTCTAGGAAAGGAGCCACATTATATACTGGTACAATAATAGATACTTTATAATTTTCTTCTGTTACCCCACCCCCCCACTTTTTGAGGAGTCTAACTGCGCCAGCCGGAATCACAGCTTTTAACCGTTCTTTGGGCTGAATACCCACTTTCAAGTTATCCATAAAATTATCCTCATCAATTTTCTCGTAAAACGTATTTCTCTCATTCGGCCTCAAACTCGGCTTTATGAGATTTCCCTGCTTCACCATGCCCTCTTCCAGCGTTGCCTCTTCCACTTCTGCGAGAGGGCGCATCATTTCAAAGAGCTTTTGCCCTTTTTCGGTATTGACAAATACACTGGACACTCCCTTTGGCGAATTGAAGCTCGGATGGCTCTTGGCAATTCCCCAAAAGTCGCCCACCGTCAAATCTCCCACGCGGCTTGTGTTCGCATAGGCGCACTGATAACAGCTTTCTCTATAGCAATCGCCATCCATAAAATGTTTCCCATAGCGATCAAGGGAGAGTGTCTTTGTCTTTGTCTTTGTCTTTGTCTTTAGCAGATATTGTGTGCCCCAGCCTCGTTTGTCTTTGGAGCGGAAGTCGAAGTAGATTACTCTGCCCGCTGTCTGCTTGTTCTGGTATTCCAGATACTTTTTGAAGAACTTCGGGGAGGGTACACCATGACAAATCAAGTCAACTGTATATAAATTTTCATGGTCGCCGCCCAGAAAAGCATACAATCCTGCAATCTGGCAGGGCGTTCCCGTATAAAGTACCGTTTTCCCTTCCGCTAAACGCTGTTTGGCGTTTGCATAGCTATCTTTTGGGTCAGATTGAACATACTTAGAGGATTGGAGTTTTTCTCTTTCTGCGCTGGCTGTCACTTCAATGTGGCTCACGGTCAGCTGCTCATCATAAGCGGCACCGTAAACCACACCGCCCATTTGTAAAACCGTTTTCGCCGCGCTGTCTGCCGCACCGCCGGATGCAGAACGCATAATGTCTGCATCATTCTTATTGCGCCACGCCCAAACCTTTTGCGGCTTATTTCGATGAAAATTTGTGTTTCCAACCGGGCACTTTTTCAAGCATAGCCCACACTCAATGCAATTTTTTTCATCCACGGACGGATACCAAAAGCCCTCGTTGTTTTCCGCCATAGAGATGCAGTGTTTTGGGCAGCTTTGGTTACAGCTTTTGCATCCCACACACTTTTCTTTTATCCTCGACACATTCTCCATTTTAGCCCTCTAAATTTCTTCGCAGATACTCCATCGCCACTTCTCGATGTGCCTTCAGCAGTGCATCAACGGTTGCATAATCGATTGCCTTTTCGTTGATGGTTTCCGCATCTTCAATTTTCGTTGTCATGCGGTCAACCAAATTCAACCGTTCCAGCAGGTCGCTCAATTTTTCTTCATTGCCGTAGCTGCTGCCCACGCTCTTGCGAATCAACGTCGTAAACGGCCGGTGCGTAATCACCGAGAAGATGCTGCCGTGGAAGGTATCGGTAATCACTTCTTCTGCATTTCTAAAATAGGCCAGAACCTCAAACGGCGAACAGTCCACAAAACGGTCTGCACATTTCTGAATGCCGCCGATTGCATAAACCTTCAGGTTCTTTTTCTTTGCATAATTAGAAACCCAGTCTGCTTCCTCATTGGAAATACGGCCTGCATACGCATACAGAATCAAATACTTCTCGTCAACCCGGAGCTGTGGAATTTTATCGCAGCAGTTCAT
>CAKQCV010000077.1 GCA_934217675.1 uncultured Prevotella sp.
TTCGAACCAACGACCCCGAGATTACAAATCACGTGCTCTGGCCAACTGAGCTAAAGAGGCGGGTGGGCAAGCTACTTGTATCGCGTCGCTACAACCAACTACCTTTGCTACGTTCCCGTCCTGGAGGATTCGAAGGGAGCTGACCGTACAAGACTTACCCGTCTTACTTGAATGCGGGTGCAAAGGTAATGCTTTTTACCTAAACAACAAAATTTTTTCAATAAAAAATGAGTATACGGCATATATGTGATATAAAATAAGTACTTTTGCATCAATAAACATAAGATTAGGTGTGGATATATTGTTCTATACCTTTCATAACGAAAGATAAACAATACGATAATGAATGAAAATTTCAGACTTTATACGGCTTATGCGCGTATTGATGGTGCGATAATAGGAGCAATGTGGATAGCGAGCTTCTTTTGTTTCATTGGTGAGTTCCAATTACAAATACTTAACATTGTTGCAATAGCATTGGGGCTGACTTCTGTTTTTGCCGGATATACACGGCTCCGGAAATTTCGGGATGTGGTGCTTGGCGGAAGCATAACTTTTAGTTGTGCCACTCTGTATTCAATCCTGATATTCTTTTATGCTTCTCTTCTTTTGGCTGTGGCACAGTATGTCTATTTCCAGTTCATAGACCAAGGCTATTTGATGAACCAATACATAAGTACGCTGTCGCAGCCCGAATATGCCAAAGTGGTGAAGGAAGTATATGGTATGGATGCCAAGCAGATTATAACTCTGCTGCAAACAACAATATCAACGTTGCGTCCTATAGAGATAGCATTTCAGTTTCTTACACTTAATATTATATTTGGCATATTTTTGAGTATTCCTATTGGAGCTCTTGCCCGAAGAATAAAGAACATATAATAAAGAAAATATAAATATTATGGATATATCAGTTGTTGTGCCTCTATTTAACGAAGAGGAGTCGTTACCAGAGCTTTATGCATGGATAGAGCGAGTGATGAAAAGCAAGGGGTTTAGCTATGAGGTTATTTTCGTTAATGATGGCTCTACCGACAAGTCGTGGGATGTTATTAAAGATTTAAGCGAAAAGCATGATGCTGTTAAAGGAATAAAGTTCCGTCGTAATTACGGAAAAAGTCCAGCTCTGTATTGTGGTTTCAAGAAAGCTCAAGGAGATGTTGTCATAACTATGGATGCCGACTTGCAAGATTCTCCAGATGAGATTCCGGAACTGTATCGCATGATTAAGGAAGATGGCTACGATCTTGTTTCCGGGTATAAGCAAAACCGCAAGCAGGGAGATCCTCTTTCCAAAACCATCCCTACAAAGCTTTTCAATGCCACAGCGCGTAAGGTGAGCGGTATTCATAATTTGCATGATTTCAATTGTGGGCTGAAGGCATACCGTAAAGATGTTGTGAAAAACATTGAAGTGTATGGCGAAATGCACAGATATATACCATATCTTGCCAAGAATGCAGGATTTGATAAGATTGGCGAGAAGCCTGTACATCATCAAGCACGAAAGTTCGGTAAGTCCAAATTTATGGGCTGGAACCGTTTCTTTAACGGGTATCTTGATTTGATAACATTATGGTTCTTGAGCAGTTTTGGCAGAAAACCGATGCATGTATTCGGTTTCTTGGGCACATTAATGTTTATGATAGGGTTCCTTTCTGCATTTGGATTGGGCATAGATAAACTATGGTGTCTTGCCAATGGCATACAGCAGCGCCTTGTTACAGATTCGCCATATTTCTATATCGCTTTGACTATGATGATGATAGGCACACAGTTGTTCCTTGCCGGATTCCTTGGTGATTTGATAAGCCGCAGTTCTTCCACACGAAACGATTATCAGGTTGAGCAGGAAATTTAAGATGTAGCATTTATGGATATTACTGTGAGATTGAAAAATAAAAGTCACTTGAAGAAAGCAAATATCTTATTCTTTATGATTTTTGCTTCTCTTTTTTGTGCATGCTCTTCAATAGATTGTCCGTTGAACAACAGAGTATACACACAATACCAGTTGTTTGCCCCTAACGGTACGACAGACACTATGAAACTGAGTATGACAATATCCACCAACAGAGTTGACGGTGAGGATTCTGTCTTGATAAACAAGGATATTAACTTTACAGCATTCTCGTTGCCTATAAGCAATGCCCAGCCTCGCGACTCTTTCTTTGTGGAGTTGGCATCAGAGACGGTTGCTACTATAGATACGGTAGTGGTGTGTAAAGAAGACCGTATGCATTTTGAGTCTACCGATTGTGCCCCGTCATATTTCCATAGACTGTTGTCGGTTTCAACCACACACAATTCTATAGATTCTGTTGTTATAAAAAATAATGAAGTAAACTATGATACGTCAAAGAAGCATTTCAACATCTATTTCACGCCTCGCAATTAGTCTTCTGCTTCTTGTTGCGTCTGTGTCGTCTGTTTATGCCCAACAGCGTGGCGTAAACAAGCGTCAAGTTGTTGAGGCTGATACTGTTCCGTTGCTTCGCGGCTTTTCTGTGTCAGCAGATGTTGTGGGACCAGTTATGATGGCTGTTAGTGACTACGGACAGTATGAAGCTGCATTGCATGTAAATCTTAAAGATAAATATTTCCCTGTACTTGAGATTGGATACGGTAAGGCAGACCATACAGAAGAAACTACACAACTCACTTACAAAACTAATGCTCCATTCTTCCGTGTTGGAGTTGACTTCAATGTGTTGAAGAATAAACACGACATATATCGCTTGCTTGTTGGTGTGAGGTATGGATTTACTTCATATAAATATGACCTTAGCCATCCAGGCGTTTCCGATCCCGTTTGGGGTGGAACAACAGCTTACTCGGCAGAGGATGTAAAGTGCAACTGCCATTGGCTTGAGGTGGGAGCAGGAGTAGATGTAAAACTTGTTGGCCCTGTGCATTTAGGGTGGAGCGTAAGGTATAAACAGCGTTTGTCTGCATCAGAGGGCTCCCTTGGCAAGTCGTGGTATGTTCCGGGATATGGCATAACAGGGACGTCAGCCTTTGGCGCTTTGTTTAATGTTTCCATCGACATATAATATTGTTTATACTAAACATTGTTACTAAAATATTTATTATGAATAAGAAAAAGCAATATTGGAAACTCGCATTACTTTCTGTTGTTGTCATCAGTGCAGTGCTTATAGTTTCCCGTCAGCGCAACATTCCTTATCAAAAGAACTCTGGTTTTGTCTTTGGCACAATTTACAATATTACATATCAGAGTAATGAAGATTTGCAAAAAGACATAGAGGCAGAATTAAAGAAGGTTGATGCCTCGTTGTCAACATTTAATTCCCAGTCGGTAATCTCTAAGATTAACCGTAATGAGAATATAGAAGTGAACAGCATGTTTGCTGAGGTATTCAATCTTGCCGAACATGTGTCGTCCGAGACAGATGGCGCTTTTGATATAACAGTTGCTCCAATGGTTAATGCCTGGGGATTTGGCTTTAAAAGTGGAAAGATGCCCAACAAGCAGCAAATAGACAGTCTTCGTGCCATTGTCGGATTCCATAAAGTGAAACTGTCTGGTGGCAAGGTGTTGAAGCAAAATCCGGCTACTATGCTTGATTGCAGTGCCATAGCCAAAGGTTATGGTTGTGATGTCGTGGCAAGGTTTCTGCATGAACGTGGAATAAAGAATTATATGATAGAGATTGGAGGAGAAGTTGTTACTTGTGGTATAAACAGCCAGAGAGTTCCGTGGAAGATAGGTGTTACGAAACCTACTGACGACTCTCTTAATGTGAATGAGGAATTGCAAACTGTGCTTAATGTTACAAACAAAGCAATGGCAACAAGTGGTAATTACCGTAATTTCTACTATAAGAACGGAAAGAAATATGCACACACCATAGATCCAAAAACTGGTTATCCTGTGCAGCACAACATACTTTCAGCCACTGTTCTTGCAGACAACTGTGCCACAGCTGATGCGTATGCCACATCGTTTATGGTTCTCGGACTTGATAAGGCAAGGAAGGTACTAGCACGTCATCCCGAGCTGATGGCATATTTCATATACTCTGACAAGAATGGAAAAAATGCGGTATGGTTTTCTTCTTCTATGAAAGGTAAATATTTGGAGTGATTGTCGGCAATATAAATTACAAAATATGAGCTATAAGCTAAATCCTTATGTTCTGTTTTCTCATCTTCCTTTGTTTCAGGGTATGAGCCTTTCTGAACTTGATGATGTAATATCCAGGTTCAGGCTCGATTTCTCTAAAGTGAAGGTAGATTCAAATATTGTAGACGACGGACAGCTTGTTGATAGATTGTATTTTGTACTGAAAGGTGATGTAGATGTGGTAACGTTTTCTGACGATAAGGGGTATAGCCTTGTAGAGAAGATGCAAGTTCCTTGTGTCTTGCAACCAGAGCGTTTGTTTGGACTGACTCAGCGCTATTCGCGTAGTTTTCATGCTGAAACAGAATGTCAGCTGCTTGCAATTGGCAAGGCAGACATCATGTCGTTGACATCCACATCTGAAGTATTCCGTCTGAATGTCATGAACTTGCTGTGTACGATGGTTCAGCGCTCTCAGCGTTATCCATGGCACAGCAAGCCACGTGGTATTCGCCGCAAGATTTTCTCGTTTATTGAAAATCGTTGTCTTCGTCCGGCAGGAAAGAAAATACTGTATATCGGCATGGTACGTCTCGCTCAAGAGATTGGTGAAAGTCGTCAGAACGTGTCGGATGAGCTAAACGCCATGCATGAAGAAGGGTTGATAAAGCTACAGCGTGGCATAATAACAGTGCCAGCACTTGAAAAATTGCTGTAGCTTGTTAAAATGACACAAATGCATCTATAAGTTTTTTTCTGAACAATCTTCCAACTTTCACATAATCAATATCTTCAAATGGAGGATTGAAGATGCAGTAATTGTCTCTTACTTTTAGCAAACAGTTTATATTCACGATATATTTTTGGCTTACTTGCATAAAACGTTTGTCTAACTTCAGCAAATCTTTGTTGGATACATCCCTCTTCAGTTTTACAGGCTGAGGCTGGTTGGCTATTATCACTTCCCATGCACGTATATCACTATTATATCTGAACAAACCAATTGTAGATATGTTTACGAGTTGAAAATCCTCAGTATTGCTGTAACATAGCAAGAATCCGTTTTTTGCTTCTTTCTTTTCTTCGCTATTTGTAGCAGTCCTCTTTGGCGAATCAATATCTTTGCGTAGCCTTTCAACAACGGTATTGAGTTCTTTTTCGTTTATTGGCTTTGTTATAAAGTCGAAAGCATCATGCCTGAAAGCCGGCAGCATGTGGATACTGTATGAAGTGGTGACCACTACGTGGCACCAGATGTTCATCTTTTCCATTTCCTCAAGAAAGTCTATACCGCTCATTTCCGGCATTTCCACATCAAGGAAAATCACATCTGGCACATCTGCCTTAAGCATTTTTATTCCATAAGTGGCACTTGATGCTGTAGCCTCAATGTTAATGTCGCTGTATACCGATAATTTCTTGGTGAGGTCGTCAATAGCTTTTTTATCATCGTCAATAATAATAACTTTCATGTTGCTTTATTCGTCAAAAACGTTATAACTTTCTTATATCTATTTTTCCCTTTATGGTCAGGGTAATGTGGCATCCTGCCACTTTTCCGTTGTTGTCATGCACATTTTTTATGTCCATGTCCATTTTAGTCCTTTTCCCCCTTTTGTTCACGGCTGCCATAGTTTGTCGTATGATGTTCATACCAAGTCCGTTTCCTGATCCTTTCGTACTGTCAAAGCCCCTTCCGTTGTCTTCAACGCTGATTGTTGTTTCATCATTGTTTCTATCCACATTGATACTAAGCTTTTGTAGTCTGTCAAGTCCTTTCAAACCATGCTTAATTGAATTTTCTGCGAGTATTTGTATTGACATCGACGGAATGTAAATGCCTTCTATGTTGTCTGGCACTTTTAGAGTAAAGCTGAAGTCTGGTCTTAGGATATAACTTTGCACTTCCACGTATTTTTTCACAAAGTCCAGTTCATCCTTCAGCGGTATGAAAGTGTCGCGGCTTATGTCTAACGATTTCCTTATCAGTTGTGCAAGAGCCATAAGTTCATCCTTTTCTTTCTGTCCGGCAGTATATATCCGGTTGTTAAGGATATTGAATATAAAGTGTGGAGATATTCTGTTGCGCGTATTCTCAAGTCGCAGCATAAATCTCTCCATCTTGCCGGCAATTTGTTTTTTTCTTACTTGAAGAGTGAGTACTATTGTGAATAGTATAACTATTATCAATACCAAGAGTAACCCTCCGATTACAGTTCTTGCTTCTGCAGCTTTCTGTTCTTTTTCAGCCATTGCTATATCGTGATGGAGCGATAGCGTGTCTTCACTGAATCTTTGTATAATTTCCGATGCTCTCATATACGAATTGCTTTTCGTTATGGAGTCTTCCTTCTGGTCTTCGGCAATCTTGTTTTGAAGTGCAGCGAGTGCATTTCCTGTTGCCACATAATATTGCCTTAGATAGTTGTTGCGTATTTTTTGTATGGCATATTCTATATTGGTATATTGCCGTTCGTTTTTCAGTATATGTTCAATTTCGGCATATTCCTTTTTTTTCAGCAATATTCCGATACGTATGGAATTTCCATAGTGGATGCCAACATCTATATTGTTTTTCTTGAAATAAGGTTCTGCAAGATTCAAGTACATTTCTGCCTTGCTTATGTTTCCAAGATTCAAATATACATCGGCAATGTTTATTCTGTATAAAGCCGTGTTGAAGCCTTCCTCTTTTTCTGTGCTTTTTACAAGAGCTTCAAGTCTCTTGAAATATTCAAGCGACTTTTTATATTGTTTGTTTTTGTAGTAATAGCTGCCGAAACTGTTCAGAAAAAACACCTGCATATTTTGCTGCATCAGATTCATGTATTGTTCGCTCTGCTGGTAATAGCGTTTGGCTTCACTTTGGTCTCCCAGGCTTTCGTATATTCTTGCCAGTCCCATGTATAGTGTTATGTTCTTTTCTTTTGGCAGTTGCAGTGAGTCAACAAGAAAAAGGGCTCTTCTGTAGTATGACGCAGCTTGTGGCAGATTGTTATCCAGAAAATAAGAATCTCCGATATTTGCAGCAATGTCAGAAAGCGAGTTCTTGTTTTCACTGTCCATAATCTTCGAGAATGCCATCTTGTGTAGCTTTATTACTCCTTTCATGTCCGACTGTAATAGCTGTTTCCAGCCAGCCTCGTATTCGTATGCATTGCCAAGAATATTATTTGTGCGCTCGTTAGATGGAAGTTTGTTCAGCGTCTTTTTCACTTTGTCCAGATAAAGCATCATGGAGTCGCTATTGTTTTTTTTCATGTATTGCTTTCCAATTCTAACAGCATATTCACACCATTCAATGCTGTCTTTTGCATTTCTGATTCCATTTTCCAGCATTCTTTCTGCTGACGGTGACATTTTGTTTATTGAGTCATCGAGAGCAGCAAGTTTCTTTATGCGTATGGAGTCATATTCAGACATATTGCAGTCGTTTTTTTCTTTGCAGCAACACATTATGACGGTTGCTGCAGCAATACATCCTAAGCCCCATAGATAGCGTAATATTATGTTTCTGTTGTTCTTCACCGTCTTTTTGTTCTTGGTCAAACATGTTTTTACCACAAATACCCTACAAATTTACGTAAAAAACTTTTCTTGTGCAAAAACATTTTCTTATTCTTGTTTACTTTTACAGTTTATATTAGATTTTCTTTTCCTTATAACCGCATATTTTGACTGTTTAATCCTTGATATTGCCGTTTGCTCCAAATGTGGCAAAACTGCTGTTGTGGCAATCATTTTTTAGTATTATATTTGCAAAAGAGAATTAGATTAAGCCTAACACAAAAACCAACGCAGAACTAATTATATATATATTGAATCGTAAATAAAGGGTATGTAAATTTTAATAATTGTTACATGCCCTTTATTGCTTTTATAAAAACTTTAGCATAAATGTTAACATGTAACTTTGCATGCAGATAGATATCGTTTTGTCGTCAGTGCAGTATGCTTGCACTGGCGGTGCAATATGTCAGCACCGTTATCCCTCACATCCATCACTTCATCCCTCACTGCGTTAAAGTATTGGTTATTAGGTATATATACTTAAAAAAGTGAGGGATGAGGGATAAAAAAGATTTTTAAAATTTCGTATAATCAAGCCACGATATAGTCGTATTTCCTGTTATTCCCACTCTATTGTTGCTGGTGGTTTTGACGAAATGTCGTAGCATACGCGGTTTACTCCACGCACTTTGTTTATAATTTCGTTGCTCACTTTTGCCATGAAGTCGTATGGCAAATGAGCCCAGTCGGCAGTCATTGCATCTGTTGATGTAACGGCGCGAAGAGCAACAGGATGCTCGTAAGTGCGCTCGTCACCCATCACTCCGACGCTGCGTACAGTGGAAAGTAGTACAGTGCCAGCTTGCCATATTTGGTCGTATAGAGAAACCTCAATCTCTCCGTTTTGCATGTTTGCTGGAATTCCTGCCGCCAATACGCGTCGAGCTTCATCACCGCTAAGTTTTACCTTATATTCGCGAAGTCCACGGATGTAAATATCGTCGGCATCTTGAAGGATACGCACTTTCTCTGGAGTTATGTCGCCAAGGATTCTCACAGCAAGACCTGGTCCAGGGAAAGGATGCCTTGTGATAAGATGCTCTGGCATTCCGAGCGAACGCCCTACGCGTCGAACCTCATCCTTGAATAGCCATTTAAGTGGTTCGCAAAGTTGCAGGTTCATTTCTTTAGGAAGTCCTCCCACATTGTGGTGGCTTTTGATAACCTTTCCGGTAATGTTTAGACTTTCTATGCGGTCAGGATATATAGTACCCTGTGCAAGCCATTTTGCACCAGTCTGCTTTTTAGCCTCTGCATTGAATACCTCAACGAAGTCCCTTCCGATAATTTTTCGTTTCTGCTCTGGATCTGTAACTCCAGCAAGGTCGGCAAAGAATTTTTCAGATGCGTCAACGCCAATAACGTTAAGTCCAAGTCCTTCGTAGTCTTTCATGACATCGCGGAATTCGTTTTTGCGAAGCATGCCATGGTCAACGAAGATACATGTCAGATTGCTGCCGATAGCCCTATGTAGCAGAACAGCAGCAACGCTTGAATCTACACCGCCAGAAAGACCAAGAATAACCTTATCATCGCCAAGTTGGGCTTTTAGTTCCTTTACAGTTGTATCTACAAATGAATCAGCGCTCCAATCCTGTTTGCTTCCGCAAATGTCAACCACAAAATTTTTCAGCAACTGTGTTCCCTGTAGAGAGTGGAACACTTCCGGGTGGAATTGCACAGCCCATACAGGTTGTTTCGTTGATGCATAAGCAGCAAACTTCACGTTGGCTGTTGAGGCTATACATTTATAGTCTTCAGGAATTGCTGTTATGGTGTCGCCGTGGCTCATCCAAACCTGTGAGTTGTCAACGAATCCTTTGAATAGAGGGTTCTCTTTGTCAAACGTTTCAAGGTTGGCACGTCCGTATTCGCGAGAGTCAGCAGCTTCTACCTTTCCGCCATTGGCATAAGATATAAACTGTGCGCCATAGCAAATACCGAGTACAGGGATTCTGCCTATAAACTGGCTTAGGTCCACTTTGAAAGCCTCTTTGTCGTGTACGGAGTAGGGGCTTCCGCTAAGGATAACACCTATAACGCTCTTGTCATCCTTCGGGAATTTGTTATAAGGCATAATCTCGCAGAAGGTGTCCAACTCACGAACGCGTCGCCCAATGAGCTGCGTTGTTTGTGAGCCGAAGTCCAAAATTATAATCTTCTGTTGCATTTTGTATTATTTATTGTTAATCGTTTTCTTTATTCAAAAAACTTTTCTGCTTCTTTCAAGGTATCTATTTTTCCAACGTCGAGAAGTTTTAGGTTTTGTTTTACATATCCTTTTATAATATGTTTACTGCAAGCTTTCAGATAAAAGTCAATAATGCCGAATTTGTCCGTGAACTCTTCGTTCATCATTTTGAACAATCGTGGTGAAATTACGTGTATGCCGGCGAAAGCAAGCATCTTGCAGTTTTTGGGATTAAGTTCAGGGTAGGGGCTCTTCACTTCTCCAGTTTCAATGTTTGTCCATCCTTTCAGTCTCATGTAGTTGTCAAAGAGCAGATATCGCTTTGTCTTTCTTTCACTTACGAGTAATACGGCATCAACATCATTCTTTTCTGTTTGTTTATCCTGTACTTCTGTTTCGCAAGCTTTTTGGTAGAATTTCTTCAAGTCAACATTGCTTAGTATGTCAACATTGTGAATAAGAACAGGTGAGTCAGAATCAAACATTGCTGCTGCTTTTTTTATGCCACCTCCAGTGTCCAGCAGTTTGTCTGTTTCGTCAGATATTTCAATGTCAAGATTGAAATTGTTGTTTTCCTTTAGATATTCAGTTATTTGAGATGCAAAATGGTGAACATTAACAACAATTCGTTCTGTTCCGGCATCTTTAAGCTTTTTGATAACGTGTTTTATGAGCGGCTCTCCTCCGACGCAGACCATTGCTTTAGGCATGTGGTCTGTTATTGGTTTCAGTCGGGTTCCGAGTCCCGCCGCAAAAATCATAGCCTGCATCATATTTTTATAATGATAAAATAAATATGCTTGCAAATTTACTCATTTTATTTTGAACGGCAAAATATATTCTGTATCCTTATCCAAAAATATGTTTATGCAGATATGGAATAATGATAATCTTTGCTGTCCACGTAACTTTTTGAATATTCTCAAAAGTTACTGATTGGGTGGGTTCTATATGAATTTTTGTTAAATCTATTGTTGCGTATAGTATTTATACGTATATTTGCAACGACCTCGGACAACTGCGCTATGTCCTCTCACCAGAATACCAAAACGCAGGCTACAAGGATAAATATGTATACGA
>CAKQCV010000078.1 GCA_934217675.1 uncultured Prevotella sp.
GGCTGGATGGTTATTCTGAACATAGTACATTGGAGCTTCTCCGGTGTTCTTCTTCCGCTTCTTTTCGATGCAGTCAATTGTGACGGATTTTTGCAGGATTGCATCTCCGCAATATCGCTCGTTGGAGAGCATATTCATGATCATGCCCTTGCTAAAGCTGATGGTTTTGCCAGGAATATCATAGTTCTCAGCCTGCATCATCTTGGAGATTTTGTCCACGGTTTCCCCAGCCAGATAGAGGTTGAAGATGCGTTCCACGATGACCGCTTCGCTCGGTACGATCTCCGGCTCACCGTCAGCGCCCTTTCTATAGCCGAGGAACCGCTTGTACATAAACACTGGAGTTCCTTCCTCGAACTTCTTGCGGACGCTCCATGTGATATTCTTGCTGATGCTCTCGGATTCGGACTGTGCGAAGCCAGCATAGATGACCAGATACAGTTCACTATCTGTCTTGAGTGTATCGATCTGCTGCTCCTCAAAGTAGACGCCGATGCCTTTGGACTTGAGCATTCGGACATAGTCAAGGCAGTCCACCGTATTTCTGGCAAATCGGGATACGGACTTAGTAATGATGTAATCGATCTTTCCGGCCAGACAATCGTTGATCATTTTGTTGAACTCAGGCCGCTTGTCGGCTCTTGTGCCGGACTTGCCCTCATCAGCGAACAGGCCTGCGAAGCACCAGTCTTTACGACTGGCGATCATCTCGGTGTACACCTTCTTTTGGTTGGCATAGGAGACGAGCTGTTCTTCGCTATCTGTCGAGACTCGGCAGTATGCCGCCACTCTTTTCTGCCTGTATTTTTCTTTGTCTACCGTCATGGAGCGTTTCGGCTCTATGACAGTGACAATTTTCTTAGGGACTTTCGTTACTTCCATCGTCCAGCGTGACCTCCGTTTCTGTCTTAGTATGAAGCACCACTCTGCCTTGTTCGCCGAGCGTGATGCATGAGGCGAGGGCGGTAAAGTAATCTCGATTGAATTCATCCTGCGTGACCATCGTATGTGCCAGTTTCCTTGCGAGCGATACTGTGAGGTTCAACTTGGCATTGCTTTGCTCGTACATCAGCGCTGCCAACTCGATGGTCTTTTCAATGATGTACTCCTCGTTTGGAGCGTCACGCTCCAGCTCCAGGGCGATATCGTTTCCTACCTTGGTGACCTTCGCGTCTGGTTCATACCGTTTCCTGGGCTTCGGCTGGAGCAGATGGTCATTGAGGATGACCCGATTGATGAGGACGGTAATGGTTTCGATGAGTTGGGTATCGCTGATGCGAACTCTGATGCCGCAGTCATCGTTAGTGCAGTTCCAGCTCTCTCGAATGCGATGTTTCATACTGACACGACGCTTCATTGGCTGACCGCAGTTGTCGCACCGAACGAAGTCACGGAGCAGGTCGATGGCATCGTTTTCCTTTTCGCAGGTATTGCGCTGCCGCGCCGTTTTCAGGCTGACTGCCGCTTCATACATATCTTCATCTATGATGGGGTCGTATTCTTCAGTCCCAATATATTTGGCGTTGTCGATGATTCTTGCGATACGGGCTTTATCCCATGTGGTGGTTCTTTGTGTATATGGGATCTGGCGACCGGTCAGTTCTTCCGCAATTGCTTTGAGAGAAGCGCCATCCAGATATGCCTTAAAGATCTCTCGGATGATCTCTGCTTCCTCAGTTGAGATGACCGTTCTGCCATTTCGCATCGTGTATCCGTATGGGATGTATCGTATCTTTTTCATGAGTGCCTCCTATATGCGTTCTCTGAATCGAAGCCCGCCAAGGAGTTCCACGGACATTTCGTCCTCTTTATTGATTTGGATGGACTTCACAATTTCCAGAAAGAGCTTCTCATCGAATGCTTCGAGGGGTTCTTCCAGTTCGAAGATGAGCATTTTTAGTCTCTTGACTTCCTCAAGCATGATGGCGGCTTTTGAATTGAACTTCTCCTGTCTGATGTCCTTAAGTTTTGCCAGCTCTGCGCCGATCTCGTTGGCTTGCGCCTGATAGACTTCAGGGGCGAGGTATCCCTTGGACCGGAGTTGTTCAAGCATGAGCAGTTTCGCATTCAACTCAGCGATGCTCTTGCTTAAATCACGCGCAGCCAGATTGTTTCGCTTCATAGCTGCCAATGTCATTTCCAGCCGGCTGATGACCTGTCCGAGAATGTTATCTTCAGAGAACCGCAGTTTGTTCACCATGGAGATGAAGCCGTCGTAGATTCTTTCTTCGCTGTAGTAGTTGGAATCGCAGGCCATGCTGTCATCTTTGTGAAGAGAGCATACCCACTTCACAGTCCCCGACACGATTCTTCGCCTATAGAAAGAGCCACACTCAGAACACTGAATGCGGCTCGTAAGCGGATAGATATTTTGTGTTGTTGCTTTGGCGAAGACATCCTTGCGCTTTTCAATAAGGGTCTGAGCGGCATCGAATACATCCTTTTCGACGATGCCGGGGTGGGTACCCTTTGCGTAGAAGCGATCTTCCTGTCCACGATTGGGGTGTTGGTTGAAGGGAACGGTGGTTTCTCGGTAGGTCTTTTGATAAAAGCTGTCGCCGATGTACCTTTCGTTCTTCAGAATATATGCCACGCGACTTGGTCGCCAGATTGCCTTTCCGGCCTTGGTAGGGATATTGAGTTTGTTCAGCTCTCTTGCAATCTCACTTGTGGAGAAGCCCTGCAAGTACAGAGCGAAAATATTCCGCACAATGCCTGCTTCCGGCTCGTACACGGTCAACATCTTATCGACTAACCGGTATCCGTAAGGGGCGTTGCTGTCCACATACTCGCCAAGTTCCATGCGTTTGACGATTGAGAGACGCTGGTTCATAGAGATGGACTGCGATTCCTCCTGCGCCAGAGCAGAGAAGGTATTAAGAAGCATCTCGTCACCCATAGAGAGCGTTGAGATGCCTTCCTTTTCAAACTGTACGCCCACACCCAGCAACTTGAGCTTTCTTACATAGGCCAGAGCGTCTTTTGTGTTTCGTGCGAAGCGAGAGATGGACTTCGTTATGATGAGGTCAATGTGCTTGAGCTCACACATGCGGATCATCCGCTGAAATTCATCACGGGTTTCACTTTTCATTCCGGTAAGCCCTTCATCGGCGAAGATGTCCACCAGTTCCCAATCGTCGCGTGCTCCGATATATTTTTTGTATGCTCGGATCTGTGCGGCATAGGAGTTGAGCTGATCAGCGGAGTTGGAAGACACTCGGCAGTAAGCTGCAACCTGCATTTTCTTCGTGCTCTGCCTTGTGATAGGGGTGATGAGC
Organism: uncultured Prevotella sp.; assembly: GCA_934217675.1. Classification (GTDB taxonomy): domain Bacteria; phylum Bacteroidota; class Bacteroidia; order Bacteroidales; family Bacteroidaceae; genus Prevotella. The sequence continues at coordinate 3,279 of CAKQCV010000078.1, forward strand.
CGTACTTCAGGCATTTCGGTGTCCTCCTCTCTCGTTTTTTGGTTGGTATCATATTATGATACCAACCACTTTTGGCAAACCACATTATACTGATAACTATTCTGAATAGCTACCAAAACAATTGGAACAGCGCAGAATTGACCTTATGCACAATTTTCAGTGGGCTAATACGATATCTGCGCCGGTAAGCTTCATATAATATTTTTTCGCCCTGGCATATTCCTTTTCTGTGATCAACTCCTGCGCAAGGAGATCCTTCAGCATATCAACAATAAAGAGAAAATTGGCGTTCTTGGTGTTCTTGTTTGACAGCACGGTGCTACCTCCTCGTAGTTGATTTCGTGTTTATAGAAATGAGCAGAGACAGCAGTTACAGTATAGTCTGCTGCCTTTGGCGGTTTCGCTGCTCCATGTAGTACACACTGCAAGGAGCAACTTTTCAATATAATTTTGTCGAATCTGTTGTCACTTTTCAAAATTGCAGATGATAGAAATCTAAGGACAAGTCTTGTCCTCACATTTCTATCATCAAAAAGGCGGGAGCCGTCCATTGGTTGGAAGAATATTGCTTTCCCATGGTTTGGCTCGGCTCCCGCCGCATTTGTGTTCTTACTTACTAATGATCCTATTCGACACTACTTCCCGGATCGTGGGCGGCTAAACTGACCAGTGGCTGGCACCACCCTCCGGGAATCTCACCCCTCCGAGGATCTCTCCGAGCTGCCCCCATTGCTTGAGTCTGTGGCTGGACAGTGAGTACAGGTCAACGGTATCATTGCGAGACAACTTGCCAAAGCTGCTTTGGGCTGGGTGGGTATCGCTCGGCCACCTTAGTAGGCCGTCTTTTATGCGGAGTTCTCCGCACAGGTGGGTCTTGGCGCACCCGCCGCATCGCTGCTCCCCTTCGTCGGGGGCCCGCTGACTGACGTTATCAGTCGCCGGATATTCAGTTTTCAACGTTCACAAGAAGAGATTTTTCTTCTCGCATGTATACGGGAGAAAACAAGAATCTTAACAACCCTCCGCGTCCAAATTATTTTTGATTTTTTTCAAAATGCGCTTCTTCCGCTCATGGACGGCCTGTTGAGATATTCCCAGCTTCTGCGCGCATTCCCTTTCGGTGCGGTTTTTGAAGTAAAGTTCATAGACCAGCTCGTAGTCTTTAGGAGGAAGCAGATCCAGAACATTACGCAAGGACTGGACTACCATGTCCTCAATGGCCTGATTTTCGGGCGTATTGTCATAATCTATAAACTCGTGGAACCGCTCGAACCCCTCATTTTCGCCGCCAATCAGCGAACTCATCTGTGTCTCATGCTTAAAAAAGCGTTCCGTGCTATCTTCGATATTCCATTTCGTTCGCCTGTAGGTCTGAAAAACTTCCTTGGTTACTTGGATAAGTTCATATTGGCCGGTCATGGTATTGTAAACATTGAGAACATATACTTTTTCGGACATGATTTTGATCTCCTTTTGATTTTTTGAAGTTGATGGGGTTTTTCAAAAAATCGGAGATCAAGGATATTGAGCGATATAGGGCTCCCAAAGGCTGGTCAGCATTGTTACCTCCGTTAAGGGGCAACAGCACAAAAAAGCCGGGCATTAAGAAGATAGGTACACTTTGCAGTAACCTTTTCCTCTCAATGCCCGGCAATTTGGTGACTCATAGACTTCCTAATCTAAGGACCCGTGGCTCGGTGCGATCAGCTTTCTTATTCTGTTGTCGATTGTTCTTATGTGTAAGTATGGCAGGATGCTCGGTAGTAGGTAGCTCTCCTGCGGATTGGGGTACGATAACTCAGGTCTATCTCAACAATCTTTCGACAGTTGGGACACTTCAACTCAATGATGCCCGAAGTGGGAGTCACTTTATCAAAAATGCGCCAGTCGCATTTCGGGCAACGCTTTACAACTTTGATTTCATACGAGTTAGGTTTCATAGTATACGGTCCTCCTCATCCATTTCGACTCGAACCAAACTATAAGGGTCGGTAAGATCATTTCTTTTCAAAAGGCCAAGCTGCATCATTCGAATGGACAGTGCTGTTTTAGAAGCCCCCATAAATGATGCCATCGCTTCGAACTTCTTGTAATCGGCAGGGGCAAACACTCGGTTTAGAAGGCGCATCTGGGTTCCAAGGCCGAATCGCTCCATGCTTCGAACTACACATTCGGGCGGAAGTAAAATCATGGCAGCCAGTGTTTCAACCTGCCACTCCTCCCAATCCCCCTTTCCTCTGTTGCTTCGATAACAACAGTGAACGGAACGCCCACTTGCTTGGGCTCCGTAGTCGTGCGGAAACAGCATTTTCAGAATATGGTGACAGCTCTCGTGGGAAACGGTATAGTTCCTGCGGCCTATATTGGCACCCTCTTTCATGAGATCACTTTCAATCAAAATGGTTTTTCCATCAAGCATATAATACTGTTCTTCCGTGGAGCTTGGATCTTCAGGGAACACCTCGACGCCTATATCGCAAGAAGATGTCAGGCCGATTTTTTCGCCGTTCAGAGATAATCGAGCATAATCGATACGAAGCCCCAGAAGCTCTTGGCAGAGGAAGTCGATATCTACTCGCTCCAGCGCTTGGCCTGATATAGCCGGAAGTCTCTTATATGCTGCGATGACTCTCTCACCGATAGTCTCGAGGTCATTGCGTGATAGATATTTCAATTGCATATCTCCTATATATGGAGGTTCTTTGCTTCAACAAACCACTGATCTTCGTCCTCAAAGAGATAGGTTTGCCTTCCTCCGATCATGATCGTATAACGGATGCCTGTTCCGCCAACTTTTGTTGCTGCGGCTCTCCGTCTGCCGCAGACACGGTCGATGGGATATTCCTTTCCGTCTTCGAAAGTCAGAGAGACAGGAGTTTTGGTGCGGTCTGGTGCTACGACGACCAGCACCTTCACCACGGCTTTGTGGAATTGTATTTTCATCTTGTTCAGCCACTTCCCTTCAGTTGGCAGTAGTTACTGATACATAAGTCCAGGCATGGTCACCAACTGCCTACCGTCATCTGGGATCTTCAAGTCACCCATAAGCACGGCGTAGGAAATGGCTCGTTTGCCGAACCTTTTTCGAATGTCCTCAACAGCGTCCTCCAGACGGATGCGGCGATCTCGCTTCTGATGATCCACGAACATGGAGAGCTGCTCTGCTTCTTTTTGCGATACCAAATCAATACCACGGATAGTGACGGCTCGAATCGGCTTGTCCCACCGATATCGTTCCATAAACAGGTGAAAGCCTGCCCCTGCGATCTCATTGGGGAGCTGGGTTCTGAATGGGAGCTTACACTGGTATTGTGAACCATACAGGTCATTTGCCCGGACGGAGACTTGCACACCACAGGCCATCAACTCGTGGACACGGAGTCGATGCCCAACATCCTGGCTCAATTCCAGCATGGCTCGGAAAACTTCTTCTGGTGTTTGCAGGTCAGCGGTGCAGGTGATCCCGTGTCCGATGGACTTGACGGGGCTGACAAAGTCCTTATGCATGACACGAGAAGTATCCGTTCCATTTGCATATCTCCAGAGTTTGATGCCATTGATCCCTAGCATGTGCTGTAACGTTTCCGGGGAGGCCTTTGCTACATCGCCGATGGTGCGGATCCCGTATTGAGCCAGTTTGTTTTCTGTGGACCTTCCCACATAGAGTAGCTCGGCAGCATCGAGCGGCCAGATCTTTTCCTTGAAGTTATCCTGCCTGATTTCGGTGATTGCATCTGGCTTCTTCATGTCCGACCCGAGTTTGGCAAAGATCTTGTTGAACGACACGCCGATGCTCACCGTCAGGCCAAGCTCATCCTTTGTTGTCTGCCGAATCGCCTCGGCGATCTCCATGCCTGTTCCGCAAATACTGGAGCCGGTCACATCAAGCCAGCACTCATCCATGCCATACGGTTCAACAAGATCCGTATATCGGTGGTAGATTTGGCGAGCCAGCTTAGAATACTTGAGGTACTGGTCGTACTGAGGCGGTACAACAATCAGTCCTGGGCAAAGCTGCCGAGCTTCCCAATTTACCATGCCTGTTTTTACTCCAGCTTTCTTGGCTAAGTCCGACTTGGCTAAGACGATACCATGACGCTCTTCCGTCGAACCGCACACCGCAACAGGCTTCCCTTTGAGCTCAGGATCGAGCATCATCTCAACGGATGCGTAGAAGGAGTTCATGTCACTGTGCAGAATAACACGCTCGCTATCCATGTGTTTTTCACCTCTTATCTTGTCCGTGTGCCTTCATAATAATTTGAATGTTTGTCTATGTCAATGTCGCATTTGTAGAGTAATAGTCAATTTTCTATTGACAGTAAGTGTTTTCCGCTATATACTGAAGCCATAAACAGAAAAGGCGGTCGCTATTATGAGTAAGAGCAAAGCTAAAATTCTTTCTCTCCCGATAACGAATCACGCGAACTATAATGCAGAAACGGAGCGTCAGGAAAATGTTATCGGAGCTCGCATTGATGAAGCACGACGCAAAGCTGGACTCAGCCTTGTCGACTTCAGCGCACTTTTGCGGCAGTATGGGGTAACAATGTCCCCCAGCGGCATCAATAAGTGGGCAAAGGGCAGCGCGCTGCCCAACGCCTATCAGATGATGGCCGTCTGCCATGCGCTCGATCTGGATGTGGATGTTTCTTATTTTTGCAGTAGTCATACGCCGGTGCTCAATGATACCGGTTTGGCAAAGGTCAAAGAGTACAGGGATGACCTGATTGCTTCAGGAAGATATAAGCCGCAGCCAAAGGTGGTCAGCATTCTCAAGTACATAGATATGCCTGTGAGCAACCTTGCGGTATCTGCTGGTACGGGTGAGTTTCTTGAGGAAGGGAACTTTGAGATGGTTAGTTTCCCTGAGAAGTCTGTTCCGAAAGGTGCCGATTTTGGCGTGCGGGTTTCTGGTGACAGCATGGAGCCGGTCTATCATGACGGTCAGATCGTTTGGGTAGAGGAATGCGAGACTCTGGCCGTTGGTGAAGTCGGCATCTTTGTCTATGATGGCGATGGCTATTTGAAGGTCTACAGCGAGCAGGAGCCAGATGAGAACCAAAGGGACGCATTTACTGACAGCTATGGTTGCCTGCACATGCAGCCTGTGATGCTGTCCTATAATCAGGCATACGCGCCCAAGACGATCATGCCAGACTCGAGATTCCAAATCGTAGGGCGCGTCCTTTAAGTACAGAATATTGGACTACATTTCCTTTAGAATTGATGGCAGGAAAGAATGTAGAAAGGCGGGGATTACATGGATACGATAGCAAGAGTGATGGAGTTGGCTAACGAGCGTAACCTCTCGCTTTTCAAGCTATCTCAGTTGTGCGATGTTTCCTATTCAACTTTGAAGAATGCTGAGATGCGCGGAAGTCAGTTAGGGGTTCCTACAATCGAGCGCATCTGCGCTGCGCTGGGGGTTACATTGAGCGATTTTTTTGCAGAGTCGGGTCGTGCATATACAAAATCATAAGCCGATAGTATAAAAGAGAAGGTCGCCATATGGCGACCTTCTCTTTCGTATTTCGTATACACTTGAGTTGCTTTTCCTAGATGGTAATCGTACGCTCCAGCTCACGCTCCGCTTCTAAGCGTTCCTGTTCTCGGCGTACCGCCTCCAGATGTTCCTGTTCACGACGCTCTGCTTCAAGATGTTCCTGTTTATGGCGTTGAGAACCCTCGACGAATACAGTGTTTTGCTTTTCCTGCTGCTCAAGCCATTTAACCATTAGAGTAGGATTATCGAATATTGCAGGATCAATATCTTCGTCGTAACCATCGAAGATGTCATCATTATCGTCGTCATCCAGATCATCTTCAAAGCCAAACTGCTCCTCGTCATCTGTATCTTCGAGTTCAAGTTCGAAGCTAATCCGATCGATTTCATCTGAAATATTATGATAGTAGATCAATTTCCCTACCGACTTTCTGCTTCTCCCTCGTATTGGCACTCTTGGCCTTCCTGACATCCGCAATGTGCCGCTTCTCGTTGTCGGTTTGCTTCTTTTCAAGCTCCGCGATCCGCAGTTCATTGGCTTCCGTCTCTTTTTTGAGGCGATTCTTTTCGGAGAAGTTTCTTTGTGATCCGGGTATTCTCGAACAAGTCACCGGCGATCACAAATAGTCCGCATTCCTCTTCATTGGCAATTTGAACCATGTTCTGAAACGCATCCATGCGCTTTTGCGCAAGAACAGTTCCGGCAGCACCGTGCCCCATATATTTGAGGCCAATATGGTTGTCCCCGGTCAAAAAAATTCTCAGCATAGCAACCTCTCTCCCAAAATAGTATTTTCTTGCGTCCTAACGGCAAATCGTCAATTCTTCCTAACGGCTTGCACGCGGCATCATGTTTCGTGCCACATCCGGCGCCCCAGAATGCGTACCATTTCACACCGATAATTATATATAATGGACAAATAGAAGTCAAATTTTCTCATGCCAATGTAGTCAAAAATAAACAAAGCGCGTGTTCTATATCTTGAAACACACGGGTGTGCCCACCAGTGTTCAAGTGCGTTTGTGATGCTGCATCGCGAAGGCAGTCCATTTTTCAGCTAATCTTAGCTTGTGAACCATTATGATTCTTATGCTGTCCAATTTTACGGACAGTGCCGTAAAAACTCCAGGATATTTAGAAAGTACGCCATGATTTGATGTCCTCCGTTGCCGTTTTTTGCTCGTATTGCCCTCCGTCAAGTTCATCCCATCCTCCTGCCATTGTCCGCAAAGCTTGTTTTCCTGTTTTGTGAATGCTATACTCAGGACAGGGTTACCAGACAAATTGTGCAGAGAGGGGAATCGGTATGGTCAACCTTTCCAAGTCCAAATACTGTGCGCTGTGGCAGTGCCCGAAAATGTTATGGCTCCGCAAATATAAGCCGGAGCTTGCCGAGATAGACAGCCATACGCTGTCCATTATGGAGACCGGCAATGCCGTAGGGGATCTGGCGATGGGGCTGTTCGGGGACTTTACCGAGGTCACGGTCTACACGGATGGAGAGATCGACCTGCCGGCTATGGTACGCCGCACGCAGGAGGAAATCGCAAAGGACACCCCCGTGATCTGCGAGGCGTCCTTTGAATGGAACGGCTTATACTGCGCCGTGGATATCCTGCGGCGTGAAGACGACGGGTGGG
>CAKQCV010000079.1 GCA_934217675.1 uncultured Prevotella sp.
TCGGGATTTAGCGCAGTTGGTAGCGCACGTCGTTCGGGACGACGGGGTCGCTGGTTCGAGTCCAGTAATCCCGACAAATGGCAAGAGGTTAAGGCTTTGTTTTATGCATTGCCTTAACCTTTTTACTTGTATTTCATCTTTCGGCTCGTATATCCTTTATGGTACAATTTGCCTTTATATGTTTCTTTTTCATTAAGAGGTTCATACTTAGTTTTTTTCCAATAGTGGATTTTCACTTACATTCCTTCATGAACACAACAGCAGGCAAACCGTAGCCATTCTCCAAATTAGGTGTTGCCGTTTCATCCCATCCGAACCTTACAGCAGCTTTCTCGTTTATTGATTTGCATTTTATTACAACCTTGTTGTCCTTGATATATGCTGATTGTGCAGGAGCGAATCTGCCACGTTTGTCGCGTACATAGAACCAGTCGGGGGCTTTTCCATCTCTTGTTCTGATGCCATCGTAGGCATTGTCGAATGATATGCTTATCGTGTTGTTGCTCCTGTTTACCGACATAGACTTAACTGTAGGACCATCGCATATAACGTTTTTCTGCTTGTAGTGCCTGTTAAGAGCCACACGAGCAAGGCGTTCTCCCACTTTCCATTTGTATGACGGATGCAGATAAGTCACGTTATCCGTTAGGTCAGTTGTATAGACCATTGCCGTGTTGTCTACCGTAAGACATGCTTGCTGTGCTTTCCAGAATTCAGCTTCCAGGTCCCAAGTTAAAGGAAAACGGCGGTAACGCTCAATAGAATATGTGTATGGAGTAATCTGTACATAATAGAAAGGCAAGCTGTTGTCGCCCCATGCTCTGCGCCAACATTCAATCAGAGTTTTTTGCTTGTCGGTATATATGTCGGTTTCATGCCATGAAAGGTTTGCCTCGCCTTGATACCATAGAAATCCACAAATATGCATTCTGATGAGCGGTTTTATCATGTGTTGATATTTGTCGCCGAGAGCACAGCGGTTAAATTGCCACATGTTTCTTTTGTCATTATAGAACGAGGATTTCTTATATACATCTTCTGGTATCCAGCTCTCTATCGGTGAACCTCCCCATGATGAGGCTATTATACCGACTGGTACTTTAAGACTGTCGGCAAGGTTGTGGGCGAAATAATATGCTACGGCAGAGAAATCTTTCAGACTTTCTTTTTCTACTGTCTGCCATCCGTCTGTTGGTAGCGATAATGAGGAAAGGTCTTTTCTTACGAGCAATAATCTGACAAGTTTGTCGTTAGCATTCTCGTAGTCGTTCTTCATCCGCAGCGAGTCGGTGTCTGATGGCTGTGGCATTTTCTCCGTCATGGAATATTGCATATTCGACTGTCCCGATGCGAGCCACACATCTCCTACAAGAATATTCTCTAACACTATCTTTCCAGATTTTCCTGATATACGTATGTCCCGTGGTTTGCTGCTTGCTGTTTGCTGCTTGAGTGTGATATTCCAATTTCCTGTTGCATCAGTAGTTGCTACAGCATGTTGTCCGGCAAACGAAACTGTTATTTTCTCGCCACATTCTGCTGTACCCCATATATGTATTGGCTTTCCGCGTTGCAACACCATGTTGCTGCTGAACATATTTTCCACTGTCACTTTCGCGCTAAGGTTCAAGGATATGAATCCTGCTAAAAGGAAAAGAAGCCGTAATTTCTTCTTCATAGTCTTATTCCGTTTATTGCTTTTAGCTTTAAAGTAAAAGAGGAGAGAAACACCCATTCAAGGGTTCTTCTCTCCTCTTTTCTGTTTGGTGTTATAAACTATTATTTATACTGTTCATTCTGTGTGATTACACTTGGGTTTTGGTCTACAACCTTCTGTGGAATAGGCAACAGATAAATAGGATTGTCAACATGCTTAGCACAGTTCTTCATTACTGTAGCAGCTGTGCCAAGACGCTGAAGCACGAACCAACGTTGGAATTCCATACCAAGTTCAACTTGATACTCATGTTGCAAAGCGAGAGTCACAGTATTATACTCTGCCGGATAACCTGCTTCACCGTATCCTGGTAGACCAACTCTATGGCGAACCTCATTCAGATACTGAACATCTCCTGTAGCCTCGGTGAGCATCAGCAGAACATCAGCGTAGCGCAGCACAATGAAGTTGTTGCGTGCCAACTCACGTAGAGAGTTTACTGGAGCTTCCGTATCTTTCCACTTGATGCAATAACGTGTTGCAACGTGTGTGCCTTGTGCTGTTTCATATCCGTTTGCGATAGAAGCATCGCGACGAGGATCGTTTGGCTCATAAGCATTCCAAAGGTCATCAGAAACCTGATTCATACCAGCACCCCATGCAGTCACGATACGGTTGTCGAGTGGAGTGAACATTGCCCAATATTTACTGTATGGTTGGCTTGAAGACGTAGTTTCAGCGAATTGTATCTCAAAGATAGACTCGCTGCAGTTTTTGTTGTTCAAGTCCCATAGTTTAGCATAGTCGCTTTGCAGAGAGAACTTGCCGTATTCTTTCATAAGATAAGTCTTGGCATTGGCTTTATCTCCCATTGTCAAATATACTTTGCCGAGTAGAACATTTGCGGCATCACTTGTTGGAGCACCCTTGAAACGCTCGTTTGCCTTTGCAGGCAACACATCGGCTGCATCCTTCAAGTCCTGGATAATCTGTCCGTACACTTCTTCCTTAGGTGTGCGTGCTTTCTTGTACGATTCTGCAACACTTACCGGAGTTGTTATCAAAGGCACATCGCCCCAAGCGCGAACCATGTCGAAATAGTATAGCGCACGCATGAACTTAGCCTCTCCTATGAGCTGTTCTGCACCTTTCAGACCGGCACCTCTTGAGATTACCTGGTTGATTTTGAATAATGACTTGTAGTAAGTTTCCCACCATCCCTCAACAAGAGTGTTGGTAGTCGTCATGTTTGTGTGCTTGTCGAGAGCGTCATAGTCGGCAGTGTTGCCGGCTGTATTGGTGTTGTATACATTGTCAGACATCAGTTCTCCGTATAAAGAAGGTAGTCCCTCCGGTCCCCAGATGTCGTATAGAGTAGAATAAACGGAAACCATAGCTGTTTCCATATCCTCGGTTGTCTTGTAGAAAGCCTTTTCATTGGCGTTTGAAATCGGCGACAAGTCAAGGAAGTCGCTGCATCCCGTTGTAGTCATTGCGAGAGCCGCTACTATAAAATATGATAGTTTTTTCATTTTGTTCAGATTTTTAATTCTCTTGATGTTAATTAGAAACCGATGTTGATGCCGAATGTGCATGTGAATGGGTTAGGATAAGCTCCGTAGTCATAACCTACGCGATAACCAGTCTGGAAGGTAGAACCCTCAGGATCGTAGTTAGAGTAGTCAGAGAATACATGTACGTTTTCCATGTTCACATAAAGCTTCAATGAGGTCATTCCCAATGGGCGTGTGATAGATGTAGGGAAGTTGTATCCCAAACGGATGTTCTTGATGCGAACGAATGAACCGTCTTCAACCCACATTGATGATGAACTTGACTCGATAGTGTTAGGAGTAGTACGTGGCTTTGGAGTCATTCCGTCGCCAGGTTGATCATCGCTTACCCAGAAGTTGCTACGGCTTGCGTAGAGGTTACGTGCACCATTGTAGAAGCCGAGGAAGCGTGCATTCTGGTTCATGATTTCGTTGCCGTGAGTACCGGTAAGCATGATAGAGAATTCCAATCCCTTCCATGAGATGTTGTTTGTCAATCCCCATGTAAAGTCAGGCTGGTAGTTACCAAGTATAGTGCGGTCAGAAGCATCAATTTTGCCATCGCCAGTCTTGTCCCAAACTTTTGGATCTCCAGGTTCTGCACCAGCATATTTTGCAACCTTAGGGTCGTTGATTTCCGCTGTGCTGTAAACGCCAGTCACCTTATAGCCGTAGTAGTTACCTACAGGCTGTCCCACTTCTGTACGAGATATAGCAGAGTTGGTGTTCACCTCGATAGGAGCGTTGTTGTTTCCAAGCTTCAATACCTTGTTGCGGTTAGCCGAGATGTTGAAGTCGGTTGTCCACATAAAGTCCTTGTTGCGTATGTTTATAGAGCTGATGTTAAGTTCGAAACCTTTGTTGCTTACTGAACCGATGTTCATCTGAGAGTCTGTGAAACCTGTGAGTACAGGAACAGGAACCTGAAGAAGCATATCTGTTGTCTTTGAGTAATAGTAGTCAAAGCCAATGTTCAGTCGACTTCCAAACAAGTTTGCATCAACTCCGAAGTCATACTGACCGGTCTTCTCCCACTTCAAGTCTTTTGAAGGCATAGTGCTTGTGTAAAGACCACTTGTCAGTTTTCCATCAACAGCATACTGAGAGTTCTTGAGCAAACCGATTGCAGCGTAATCGTCAATCTGGTTGTTACCAGTCACACCATAGCTTGCGCGAACCTTCAAGTTGTCGAGCCAGCTGCGTGTTGACTGCATGAATTTTTCTTCAGAGATACGCCATGCTACAGATGCTGATGGGAAGTAACCCCAGCGGTTGTTAGAACCAAATCGAGAGCAACCGTCGGCACGTACAGATGCACTTGCCAAATATTTGCCTTGATAAGAGTATGTGGCACGAGCCAAGTAAGAAATCAAAGCCCATTCAGATTTTGTTGTAGAACCAGTCTGAGTAGTACTTGCATTGATAGTATGTACAAGGTCGTTAGGGAATCCTGTACCAGTAAGGGTAGAGAATGATGTTACCTGGTCTTGCATAGAGTATCCAACGAGAGCCGTTACGTTGTGGTCTTTATTAAATGTCTTGTTGTAGTTCAATGTATTCTCCCAAACCCAGTTGTCAACGCGGCGTGTAGAGTATGTACCTGTGGCGTGTACCCATCCTGAGTAACCCCAATTCTGTCCTTCGTTCCAGTAATACTCATAGTGAGAGTCAGAAGAGTTTATACCTGCGCTTGTCTTGAAATTCAAGCCGTCGATGATTTTATACTCAGCAAACACGTTACCGAGGATGTTGTCGGTCTTCAGCTTCTTTGAACATTCCTTAGTAAGAGAGTATGGGTGCCACAACTGGAAGCCATACTTAACGAATGTGTTCCATATAGAAGATGGGTCTTTGAAACCGAGTGAGCCAGTTTCAACATACAATGGGAAGATAGGGTCGCTCTGGCATGCAAGGCTGACAACGTCAGACTTTCCTGCAAGTCCCTGTGGAGAATCAGAAGAACGTGTGAAGTTCAACTTCATTCCAACATTCAGTCGGTTGTTAATCTTGTGGTTCAGGTTCAAGCGTCCAGACAGACGGTTATAGTCGTTTGTGATAACAACACCTTTCTGGTTCAGATAACCAAGAGACATCATGAACTGTGTCTTCTCAGAACCTCCAGAAACAGAAGCCTGTACATTGTGGCTGATACCTGTGCGGTAGAGTACATCCTGCCAGTCTGTTCCGTTGCCGATGCGTTCGAGCCATTCGCTATCAGAGAACTCTGAAGGTATAACATATTTAGAATTGTTTGTGCGTTGCAATGATGGGTTCTTTGCATGATCGGTCTGCCACTGGTTTTCGCGTGCTGCACTCTCGTAGCGCATCCACTGTTTTGCGTCCATCATGTCAATCTTGCGGTTCACGCGAGAGAATCCTAATTCGTATGATACATCAACCTTTGTTCTTCCAGCTTTACCCTGTTTAGTAGTGATGAGCACAACACCGTTGGCGCCACGCGAACCATAGATGGCAGCAGATGCAGCGTCTTTCAAAACCTCGATAGACTCAATGTCGTTAGGGTTGATGTTGTTCATAGGGTTGTGGTTAGAGTACTGAAGATTACCACCGTTGGCACCATTACCAGAGTTTGTGTCGTCTTCCAATGGCACACCGTCGATTACATAAAGAGGTGTGGTTCCGGCATTGATAGAGGTAGCACCACGCACTTTTACAGAAGGTGCCATACCAGGAGCACCCTGCGACTGGGTAATCTGTACACCAGAAACCTGTCCTGCCATTGATTGCAAGGCATTTCCAAATGAGCGGTCTTTCAGCTTGTCGGCTCCGATAGCACTGACAGCACCTGTAAGGTCGCGCTTCTTTACTGTGCCGTAACCTACGGCAACAACCTCGTCAAGCATTTCAGAATCCTCTTCAAGAACAATTTTCACTGGTTTGTCGCCAGCCTTAAAGCTCTTTACTTTATATCCGACATAAGACACCTCAATTGTTGACTTTGGTTCAGCGGTGAATGTGAATTTTCCGTCGATATCGGTGATTGCACCATTTGACGTTCCTTTCACTACTACACTTGCTCCGATAATAGGCTGACCGTTAGAATCTACCACGTTACCGGTGATTTTCTGCTGTGCGCTTGCATACGCTGACATTCCTAAGAAACAGCAGAACAACAACAATTTCGTCAGAAATTCGTTACCCCACTTATGGGATAAATTTAGTTTGACTTTTTTCATTGATTGATAGTTGTTAGGTTATTAAATGTTTGATAAATGTTTATATGCTACGTTATATTGCCATGAGAAACCTCAAGTATCAAGTTTTTACGTGTGAACTCTTATTTTACTATTGTGTTAACTGGCAAAGATAGTTTTTTCGTTTTTAGATTTTATTGAAGGCAAATTTAGTAAAATTATATAATGAACCAAAATTTTTTATTGTCGTATTTTTCTTGTCGATTTTTGAAAAAATAGTTATATCTTGTTGAATATATGTATTTTAACTTGATATATTAAATATTTATGTTGTCATTTATTGTGGTATGTTTATCAAAAAACGAAGTTAAAGGAAAACGTTTGCCTGTTAATTTTTCTTGCGTATGCGGTGTTTTTCCTGTTATTGTTGGAAATCATCATTATCTTTCTTTTTTTTCTTGCTTGGTGTACTTTATTTTTGACTTGAAAGAAAGTCGGCAGCTTATGCACCGTAAGTCGGCAACTTTCTTTCCATAAGTCGGCAGCTTTCGTGCCGTAAGCCGTTAGCTATCTGTCAGGGTGCAGGCATGTTGACTTGCCTGTAAGTAGTACAAATGTGCATGCCTGTGCGTCATTTTGAGTGAATAATCGTCAAACTGTAAATTATGAAAATATTAAGAAAAATCATGTTCCTTGCGTCAGCATTGGCGATAGCCACATGCTCGTATGCAAAACTTCCATGGGAAAATGGTAAGTTGAAAGTATCGGAAAATCATCGTTACCTTATGCACGAGAACGGAGAACCGTTTTTCTGGATGGGAGAAACGGGTTGGCTACTGCCACAGAAACTCGACCGCAGTGAGGTCTCACACTATCTTGACTGTTGCGAGAAAGCCGGTTATAACGTGGTTCAGGTGCAAACGATGAACGGAGTGCCGAGTACAAATCTCTATGGCGAAGGTTCTCTGCCCGATGGTTTTAACTTCAAGAATGTGTTGAAAGACAAGAGGGCTGCCAGCTATTGGGGCAATATGGACTATATTGTGAAGACGGCAGAGCGTCATGGTATATATATAGGTATGGTATGTATATGGGGTGGACTTGTGAAGCATGGGATGATGAATGTGGAGCAGGCAAAGGCATACGGTAACTTCCTTGCCAATCGCTATAAGAATTCGCCTAATATAGTGTGGATTATCGGTGGCGACATAAAGGGAGATGTGAAGCCTGAAGTGTGGACAGCTTTGGCAGAAAGCATAAAGGCAGTAGACAAAAACCATGTAATGACGTTCCATCCATTCGGGAGGACCCTTTCGGCAGTGTGGTGGAATGATGCAGACTGGCTTGATTTCAATATGTTTCAAAGTGGGCATCGCCGTTACGGACAGAAAAAAGGCGATGGTGACACCAGTATAACAAATCAAGAGGAAGACAACTGGCGCTACGTGCAGCAAAGTTTGTCGATGTCGCCATTGAAGCCTGTGCTCGACGGGGAGCCAAGCTACGAGGGCATTCCTCAGGGGTTGCACGATGCCACTCAACCACTGTGGAAAGCATGCGATGTGCGTCGCTATGCCTACTGGTCGGTATTCTCCGGCTCTTGCGGTCATACCTACGGCAACAATGCCATAATGCAATTCCATAAGCCAGGCAACGGCGGAGGTTATGGTTGCAAGAAAGCCTGGTATGATGCTCTGAACGACCCCGGTTTCAATCAGATGAAATATTTAAAGAATCTTATGCTTATGTTCCCTTATTTTGAACGTGTGGCAGACCAGAGCGTTATTATTGGCGGTGAGGGCTACCGCTACGACCGTCTTGCTGCAACGCGGGGTAACGACTATCTGCTTGTCTACAACTATAGCGGTAGGCCTATGCAGATTGACCTAAGTAAGATTAGCGGTGAGAAGAAAAAGGCATGGTGGTATAATCCGCAAGACGGAACATTCAAGTATATAGGCGTGTTTGACAACAGCCACACCGACTTCCAATATGATGCAGCCTACATGGCGGGAGAAGACCGGGTGCTTGTAGTCGTGGATGCAGCAAAGAATTATGTGAAGTGAAAATAAGGAGAAATCATGAAAAAGTATATAATTGTAATTTCCGCACTGTTGCTTAGCTGCTTTCATTCGCAGGCACAGCTTCCGGAACGCACAGAAAGCAATGTGGAGAAATATTCTGCAATATGCAAGCAGAATATCTACAAGGAGATGCATGGCATGTACCGCAAGGCTGGAGGCGCACTTAAATTCCCTTTTCTTGCTCCGGGCAGCAACCAGTATCTCGACATGCTATGGGATTGGGACTCATGGCTCAGCGATGTGGCATTGCGGCAGATACTTAAAGACAAGGGTACAAAGAAAGATAGTATACAGGCTCTTGATTATGAAAAAGGTTGTGTGCTCAATGCCCTCAGTTATGGAGGTATGGACGGATGGATACCTATATGGATAGAGCGCAATGCGCCAAGTCGTGAAGAAATGCTGAAAAAACGCAATCCCTGGAAAAGCAATATGCATAAGCCGACGATAGCACAGCATGCAGCTTTTATCGTGCAGACAATGAATGGTGATGCAGAGTGGCTTCGTGAAGATTTCTATTATCTGCAGGCTTTCGAATCGAAATACATGAATTGGCATCGCGACAAGGCAACCGGTCTGCTGTATTGGGAAACAGACGAGGCAATAGGGGTGGACAACGATCCAAGCACATTCTACCGTCCGCATGAGAGCTCCGGTTCAATCTTTCTCAATGCCTTGATGTATAAGGAACTGAAAGCCATGGCATATCTGGCGAAATGCCTGAGACTTGATGAAATATCAAGTAGCTACGAGCATGACGCCGACAAGTTGAAAGAATGTATAAAAGAAAACTGCTGGGACCAGAGAGACCGCTTCTATTATAGTGTAGACCTGAATCTGCTGCCTGTAGAAAAACCGGATATCAAAGCTTTGAACCCTGGCGACCTGTATCTGCATGTCGGACAACCACGTTCCTACGACTGCTTGATACAGCGTTTCGATGTATGGAGCGGATTTATGGCAATGTGGGCAGGCATAGCCACAAAAGAACAAGCGGCAGACATCGTTATGCGTCACTATCGCGACACGACGTCGTTCAATGCACCATCGGGGGTGCGCACCCTCTCGCCATTAGAGAAGATGTACAACGTCAAGGCAAGTGGCAACCCTTCATCGTGGCAGGGACCAGTGTGGATAAACGTGAATTATCTTGTGTTCCGTGGCTTGTTGAACTATGGTTACAATGAAGATGCAAGGGAATTGGCAGAAAAGACGGTAATTCTGCTCGGTAGGGATTTTGAGCGTTTCGGTGCATTACATGAATATTATATCCCAGATAACGGTGAGCCAGTGCTGAATAAAGGCTTTCAAAACTGGAATTTCCTGGTGCTGAACATGATTGCCTGGCTTGAAGGAAGGCCAATGATAGAGGAGTTCTGATTAAAGGTAAAGCTCACTTATGGGCATAAAAAAAGGAGTACCGCTGTACTCCAACCTTGTTAACCTTAAATCTAATACTATGAAAAACACATTGCAAAGGTATGACTATATCACGAAATTTGCAAGCGTTTATATGAGAAAAATACAAGAAATATTACTTTCTTGATTTTAATCAATGCGTTTTATTGCGATTCATAATATATCAATACATAAAAGTTACGAAAAGACATTGGGTGTCAGACTGCCAATTACTTGCCTGTTTATGGGCATTCTAAGGCTGTCGTGACACCCAATATCGTTTATTTCTTCCAGCAAACAACACCAAGTTGCTTCATTCCATCCATGAGTATGCGCAGAGGAGTGTCGAAGCGCACTCTCCTCACATGCTCCGTCTCCTCAACAGCAGGCATACTGTCGAGAATTTCTTTGCGGAAGAACCCGCTGCCGTGCCCTTGGTCAATCGTGAAGTAGCCAACCCCAAAGCTTGTAAGGTTTTGGAAGAAGTGAGTACCTTGGCTTGGGTCAACACTATAGCTCTTTAGTGCAACCTCAACAATAACCTTTGCTGCAC
>CAKQCV010000080.1 GCA_934217675.1 uncultured Prevotella sp.
GAGAGCGAGAAACTGTATGATAGGGAGATGGCGATGCAGACACTGAAGTTGGTGAAGAAGTTGGGATTTGAGATAATTAAAAAGTAAGGATGCTCATGCAATTATATTATTATTTCATACAAGATAATCATGGTTTGATAATCATGTTGCTATCCTTAGCTCTTGTTTATGTCTTTGTTGTCCAGTATGGCTGGAGACATAAACAGAATTTGTCACAACGTTGGCTCTCAGGAAAGTATTATGGTCTTCAAGTTTTGGGCGCATTGCTGAAATCACACTCATCTTTGGCGTGTATTTCCTTTGTGTACTTAGCGTTCTTATGCCTGATTCCTAATATTGTCCGCCGGATGTTCAAAGGAGTCTTTTCACCGCCAACTAATGTATTGTTGAAGATTGTGGTAATTGCAATGTGCTTTGTGATATTTGGTATAACTGTATACGTTATAGCCCAATTGAATAAACTATATAGTTTGCGAAGGCAGGAAACAAGAATCACAGTCAGTCAAATCGTCTTGCTTTCTGTTTTTGGAATATGTTTGGCAGTATCTATATACGCTTTGGGCATTGAAAAAAACTCTACAGGCTCAATTATAGTCTCGGTTTTTGGAGCTGTACTTGGCTGGATTTTCCAAGATACGATTAAGAGTGTGGTTGCCTTTTTCTATCTTCGAGCCAATCATTTATTGAAAATAGGTGATTGGATAGAGTTGAAGCAACATGGCATAAATGGAATATTGAAGAGAATATCACTGACCACCGTGATGATAGAGAATTGGGACACGACGACTTCTTGCTTCCCCACTTACATTCTCCATGCTGAATGTTTCAAGAACAACCAAAAAATGTTGACGGGACGCACACTTGGCCGACAAATGCTTAAGACGTTTATCATAGATACAGGTTGGATTCATGCTTTGTCGGAAGATGACGTGAAAAGATTGAACGAAGATTTGAATATCGACAAGCCTTTCAAGGAGCAATACGTCAAGGCAGGTTTATTGAATATTGAGGTGTTTAGACATTACATATATCACTGGCTGATGCAATGCAGTCATGTGTCGCATGAGCCTCGTCTTATCGTCAGATGGTTGGAACAAACGAATGAAGGTATGCCACTACAGATTCATGCTTTTATCATAGACTCTTCATGGGAACCATTCGAATGGCAGCAGTCGCAAATCATTGAACATGTCATAAAGGCTATAACATGGTTTGACCTGCAACTCTATCAAAGTCCTTCTGGCTATGACGCAAGCAATAGCAATGTTTATTTATCGCCACGAAAGGCAGATTATAAAATAAAGAAAGAAAACTATGTTCCATTGTCAAGATAACAACACGGAAGACCTATTCAGAATGTTACGCCGTTCTGATGGAAATGAATTTGAAGAGAGCGTCATAGAGAATTGGTATCGGGCGAGGACGTATGTGTTGAAAGTCATGGATTCGCATGGCGTGTTCTATCAGATGATTCGACAGAAGAAAAGAGTTCACGTTGTCATAGAGGTTACGTCACGACAGACGATAGAACTGATGATGTCTGTTGCAAGGCAGATAGCCTTGCTTGTGCATTATCCAACATTTGATGATGCAACTGGCAATAACAGAACCATTATTACGATTTTGTTTAAAAAAAATGATATGGCTCTATCTGCTATCAAGGATTTTGTTTCTAAGGAAGAATATCTGTACAATCTTTCTCGCTATTGCAAGTGTACGATTCGGGATATTGAAGACGATGGAGCAGTGGTGGTCTATAATGAAGACTCATTCTTAGACATAGAGTTGGAACTGATAGGCTTTGATAGTAAAGATTTCAGTAAGTACAAATCTACAGATGCTCACACAATCAATGATTCTTGGTTCTTAAATAAGGATTTTGACGAAACGATTGACATATCCATGGCAAGGCGTGTAAATATGGTTTATAATGTAGGAGCGGATTTTGATAATCTTCCACAAGACAATCCTAACACCGCAAAAAGATATGACAAAGCCTTGGTATATTTTTGCTATCAACAAAGCCCAGAGGATACTCAAAAGAAGTGGGATAGAATTGATACCAATCAAATAGGCATCAAGAACAAACTTTCCAATGTGTTCTGCGCCGATTGTTTCCCCTCTCGATTGATATATGTTATCAACGAATCAAAGGATAAAGAAGCGGAGGATATTGACAGCAGTAGCTTGGGCAACTATTTAAAAAGCAAATACCCAAAGGTGGTTGACATTGTGAAAGGGAATCTTATATCTTTAGCAATGTGTGAACATGCTCGTTGGAATGTAGAAAAGTTACTATTGGGTTTTCGCCCTTTGTCCGAGAAAGAGCATCTAAAAGACGAACAGTTGTTTGGACGCGACCGAGCGGCTTATCGGAAAAGCCTAAAGAACCAAGGCATCCATATCGACCTCTGCTCCTATCGAGATTTAAGGCGAATAAATCCTGGGGATATGAAGTACGATAGCTTCTTGATGGTTGCAATGCCGAGGATAATGGTGGAGATGGATGGTTAAAAATAATGTAATATAAAGAATATGCCAGTAAGCACTCAAATTAGGGCTTAAATTCGAAAGAATTAGCTTCGCTGCTGATTTTAAAACGCTGAATTATGGTACAGCTGTGAAGATTTAGAACTTTTTCGATAAGTGAGAACAATGAAAGTTTACTTTTAAATTGTCGAGCAAAAAAAATGTATGAAATATTTAATAAATATATTATTCACAGGGCTATGCCCTAAATTGAGTATTAACATCTAAGTATAAAGATATGGTGCCATATATTTTTATTGCAGCTCTGTTGCCTGTTCTTATTCTTGTGTTTTACATGTACAACAAGGATAAGGCACAACCAGGACCTATAAGCCAATTGCTGAAAGCAATAATGTTTGGAGCATTATCAGTGCCAATGTCGCTGGGTGTGTCACTGCTTCTGATATTGATGGGGGAGGCTGTCCGAAAACCTATTAGGATAACGAACAGCCAATTTGGGTAAACTTTGGAAAACCAAGAATACTATGTGGAATATAAAAACGTGGACAATTTGTGCTATCTGTTCTACAGCAACATGAGTACACTTCTACACAATAAATAAAGGTGCGAAATGAAATTAGATATGGATACACTCTATAGACAGGTAGAACAGACTATTCGTCAACATGAAGGATATCTCAATGTCGGAAATAGTGTAACTGAAACAGAAGTCCGTCATGCTATCCGTTGGGTGATGCGCAACAATCCTGATATATTTTGGTTTGTTCATCAGTATCATTTTGACAAAGATAATGGAATCGTGTCATTTAAATACATGTGTTCTCCAGAAAGGCATACCGTTATTCAAAAGAGCATCAATGAAGTTGTAGAGAAAGATTTTCAGTTCAACTATGTCCGTACTTTGACGCAGTTAAAACAGGTGGCATACGTCTACAAATGGTTGTTGACATATTGTAATTACAATACTAACTCAGCATACAATCAGAATATTGACAGCGTCTTTGTAAGAAGAAATTCTGTATGCACAGGATATGCCAAGGCTGCCCAATATCTCTTTATGTTGCTTGGAATTGAATCACGCCTCGTATTTGGAAGACTGAACAATGACAAAGAAGATGGTCGTCATTGTTGGAACATCGTGAACATAGATGGAAATTATTATCATCTGGATGTTTGTTTGGGAGATTTGTCTCTTGAAGATGTTTTGAACGGAGCAGGAATAACTGTAACACAACGTTATGGCGATTATAACTATAATTGTTTCTGTGTTTCTACTGATGAGATATTGAAAACACGCTCTATAGAAGATGTTGAGACCTTGCCACTATGTGATAGCAATCTTCCCGTGTCTGAGATTGAAAGGTTTTCGTCTATAGATATAAAAGAACGAAACGGGGTTATTGGATGTCAATTGACACATATTGGCAGTTCGGCAGACATATTCCTTTGCACGAAAGACAAAAACGTAGTGCTGAAAAAATACCGAAGAAACGACACACAAAAATGTGCGGAGGAATATGGATATATGAACTGTTTGAATGGGAAGAGTAAGCACCTACTTCAATTGAATAGTGACTATAGTGATGTGAGAAATGGTATTCTCGCTATAGAACAATCAACTCCTATCGTTGACTTGTTTTGTAGTCACTACTATCGTCCAACTTTAAATGGTGTGCTGAAGATGATTAAAGATATCACTCTCGGCTGGTTGGAGTGCCAGCATCAAGACATATTGTACCGCGATATTCATGTCTGCAATATCTATAAGGCAAACGATGGAAGGTATAAGTTAGGTGATTTTGGCAGTTGCACCTATGAACTTTGTGGGCTGAGGGAAAGGATTGGCAGTCTTTGGTTCATGTCTCCAGAAACGTATATAAGTGGGCAGTTTGATGAGCGTTCTGCTGTCTATTCCATCACGGCAGTGTTGTATTTCGTTCTTAATGGATTGCGCCCACCTTTTGTAGATGGACATAATGAAGAAGAGGCATTACAACGAAAGATGAATGGCGAGTCTTTGCCAGAACCAACCTTACTACACTCTTTCCCTAAGGACTTGGCAAAGGTCATAATGTTAGAACTTGTCGAGAAAGGTTGTCCTTTTTATCCTTCAAAGAGACTAAAAACTTGCCACGAATTGCTTCACGCCATAGAGATATTACATTCAACCTTACAAAATCGCAGAATCGAACTGCGATTCACCCAACAAGATATGGAGGCAATCGTTATTAATAAATCAATTCAAAACGTTTATATATCTCGGGATATTCATCATAAGTTAGTATATGGTGAAGAGGTAGAGCGTATAGCAATATCTGTGGCTTATTCTTTCCGTCAAGAAGAAATTGAGGGTACCGCTACAACAGATGCACCTGCCATTATTGATACAGACGGTAACAGCAACTTAGAAGAAGAGGTCAGTTGTGATTGTTTACCAAATGAATTAATTGCTGCGCTTGATGATGATGTTAATATTAGTTATATTCCAGTGTCTGATGAAGTGGAAACCTATTGTCGGACAATGGGATATGGAGAACGTTCATATAGTCCTACCTCACCTACAGACAACAAGGGAGCATCATACCAGAGTTCAAACACAATCAAATCAAAACAAGAATATGATTATGCACCAAGACCCGAAGGAATGTCTAAAACAGGAGCTACTATTGGAACTGCAATAGGTTCTGTGTTTAGTCCAGTTAGTGTAGTTCTTAGGAGTATTAACGGCTGGCTTTGTGGAAAGGGGAATAAAGTCAAAAAATATGACGAAGTGTATTCCTCCATATTTGCATCATCTGAGATAAAACGCAAGTCGCACATGGTAGTACAGGTTTACCTTCATCTTTATGAAGAAACTGACAAGGTGAAGTCATTGGCCCAAGAATCAGATAAGAATACGGAACGTCGGGATTATATTCCATTGCAATGCAAGCTGAAGAAGGGAGACAAAGTGGATGTCCTTCTGAATATCTACGGTGAGACATTGCTGATGTCAGACAAGAAGAATGTTGTATGGCAAGGAGCTTTTACAAAGTGCAGTTTCGACTACTTTATCCCGAAAGATATCGATGTGGATGAGCTGAGTTGTGTAGCATTACTATCGGTCAATAGAGTGCCCGTAGGCGAAATGCGATTTATCACAAGGATTGTAGACTCTCCAAGACAGTTGAATCCCGAGATTATCGCATATAAATATAATAAGGTATTCATATCGTATTCTCATCAGGATGAGTCGAAGGTAAAGTTCCTACATGAAGGGTTGGAACTTGGCTCTGTACCTCACTTCTTTGACCGCAAGTATTTGAAAGTTGGTGATGTTTTCCCAAAAGTGATACAAGACTATATCAACTCGGCAGATCTTTTCATTCTTTGTTGGTCGGAAAATGCATCAAATAGTGAGTATGTACAGAAAGAGCGTTTGCAGGCTCTTGAACGAGCATATCCACAAGTGCAACCAGAGCAAGCGGCAAAACTAAGGATATATCCCATGAACATTGAGCCACATGCAGAACTGCCAAGCGATATGAAGAATTATTATCATTTTGGAACGTTATAACATCCTAAGTATGAAACAAGAAAAAGATTTCTACGCTTTTATAAGCTACAAACGTGAAGATGAGAAATGGGCGAAGTGGCTTCAAGACAAGCTAGAGCATTATAAATTTCCTGTGAATCTAAATGGTAGATCCGATTTGCCCAAATACATTCGTCCAACATTTAGGGATGTGACGGATCTCACCCCAGGTTTGTTAGCAGAAGAAATTAACTATGCCCTTTGCAATTCAGAGTGGCTAATTGTTATTTGTTCTCCTCGGAGTGCTAAAAGTCCTTGGGTATGCAAGGAAGCACAGGCGTTTATAGATATTGGTCGTGCTGACCATATCATTCCATTTGTAATTGAAGGTAATCCATTTTCTGATGACATGTCTACTGAATGTTATCCAGAGGCATTGCTTAATCTGACTGGTAGTAAAGAACTTCTTGCAGCTAATATCAACGAAATGGGACGCGATGCGGCGGTCATTAAAACTATTGCGAGGATGTTTAACTTGAAGTTTGACACTTTATGGCAACGTTATAGAAGAGAAGAACGGAAAAAACGAATGATACGTTTTCTGTTATTAGCCATAGTTGCATTTACAAGTATAATTTTCGCTTTAGTTCTACACAACAAGAATGAGTCAATAAGTACCCATCTTAGAGGTATGCAAGAAATGCAATCTCGTGCCGTAACGGAGTGGACAGAAAAGGAGGAAGATCCAGTAAAACAAATAGCTATGCTTCTCAAAGTATTACCTTCTAATTATGCCAATCCTGACCGCCCATATACGACTGAAGCGGGAACAAGATTGTTAGAAATATTTAATACTACAAGAATAGAGAAGGTATTTGATAACGATAAAGTTGCAAAATATGCAGAGATAGATAAGAATGGAGAAAATATACTTGCTGTTTATAAGGAAGATAGCGCAACAACAGTGAAGATTTGGAATGCCCATAAGGGGCAAGCAGAACAAAAAGTCTTCACTATACCATATGAAGATGGAATAGCAAATTTTAGTCCGAATGGAGAATATGTGATGCTATTTCCAGGTTTGTCTTTCAAGAATATTTTAACACCATGTGGTAAGATTTTGATCCATAACGTGAAAACTGGGAAAAAGATTTTTTCGCCACAAGAAGAATTTGACTTCGCCTCTTTCCACCCTCATAAAGAGCTAATATTGGCAAACTCATATCATAGAGGACAAGTAAAGGTTTTTGACTTTAAAAAGAAGAAAGAGTTGTTCTGTATAGAAAATGACGGTGAAGTTTTGTTCACAAAATTCAGTCCAAATGGAAATAAATTCATCATCATTCCCAAAGAAGGAGACGTACAAATAAGAAATACAGTAACAGGAACAGTAGACTGTACCCTAAAACGTAATGGATTTATATCATTCTATGATTGCTCTTTCAGTTCTGATGGTTCTAAATTGGTGACTGCTTCAAGCGATAGTACCACTAGGGTTTGGATTGCAAATACGGGGCAACAAATAGCCTCTTGTAAACACAAGGATGCGATTCTGCAATCAAAGTTCAACAGTGATGGAACTGAAGTTTTAGCTATGTCATATAAACATGTAGCTTTATGGGATGTACAAGACAATTCTTTACTGACCAACATGACATGTAAATATGGGTTTACATCTGCAAGTTATAGTTATGATTGTAAACGGGTTTTAACTTCTGAAGACGGTGGTGATGTAAAGATATGGGATAAGAGGAATGGGAAAGAACTTGTTTGTTTTAAACACCGAGGAGTCTCGCGGTATTACGGCTATGTGAGTTCTGCGCAATATTTTAATAATGACAAAAACGTTCTTACAGCATCTTCTGATGGAAGTGTTCGAATATGGAAGACATCAAGCCCGAACGGTATCATAGATTTAGTTCATAATAAAACCGTAGACTTAGCATCTTTCTCGCCAGATTCAAAACAAGTAATAACAATGTGTATGTGGGAGGATACAACTCGTATATGGGAAACTAACACTGGAAGATTATTGAAAAAATATCCAACAACAAAAAACAAGGCTTATCCCTCGAATTATATATTTAGAAATTTGAGTAGATTAAATTTACCTACAAATACTCCGGCTATTCCATGGATTTGGAATCTCTTGAATCAAGAAATTCCACAAGCCAATATGCAACGTTTATTAAAGAAGTATAACAGCTATTGCGCATTCAACAAAATGCTGTTGGCTGTAAATTGTGATAAACTAAGTTTAATCAGTCCTCTTCTACAAACAAATATTTACGAATATAAGAGTGGAAACGCTGGGATAGATTTCGTAGTTTTTGACCCTCAAAATTATAACATAGCGGTGGCTTTAGGCGACAGTTCCTCTGTTATTCTTAACGGCAAATTGCAAACAATAAGAAAATTCAAGCATAAAGGCAAACTTAAATATTGTGCGTTGTCACCAGATGGGAAACAATATTCAACATCAAGCGGAACGGATAGTTGTACAATTACCTACAATCTTAAAACTGGTAAAGAGAGATATTGTGTTAATCATAGTGATGAAGTTATGAATATTCAATATAGTCCTAGTGGTAATAAAATAGGAGTCATACTCTCTAATACAGTACAGTTAATTGATTCTTCTAATGGAAATATTATTGGGGAGCTTTCACATGATGAAAGAATAAACTCGTTGCAATTTTGCAGCGATGGTTCTTATATCGCAACTTCATCCGACGATAACAGTATTAAAATATGGGACTCTATAACATGCCAATGTGTGTATGTGATTACCCATAATCAAAATGATGCAAATTATGTTTCATTTTCACCAAATTCAAAATATATAGTAACAGCATCATATGATAAAACCGCTAAGTTATATCGATTTTGGCCTGTCCAAGCTTTAATAGAAAAATGCAAAGGGATTATCAACAATTATGAGCTTCCTGATGAGAACAAACATAATTATTATCTTCAATAGACCTGTTGATAATAGAGAATGAAGATTTTTTATTCATTTGCTGTGGAGAATGATAGAAATCCCTGTTGCAAAAGCTCTATAGTTAAAAACAAAAGAAATTATGAAACAGAACAATTACACACCACATCCTATTGACACGAAGGATGTGGCATTGCCAGAAGAACTGAGTGCTTTAGCAGAGGACATCGCTAAGAATGTGCATGAGGTATGGTCGGCAGGTCGTATGAAGGATGGTTGGACGTATGGAGAGGAGCGGAACGATGCCGAAAAGAAGCATCCTTGCCTTGTGCCTTATGAAGAGTTATCAGAGGAAGAAAAGGAATACGACAGAAACACGTCTCTGGAAACGCTCAAACTGATAATAAAACTTGGTTTTAAGATAACAAAAGAGTAATCACAATTTGATTAATCTTTTTGAAATTCAAAATACAAAAATCGTATTTATGTAAAAAATAACACTATGGGAAGAATAGAATTCAAAAAAGGCATGATTGTTAGTGCCGCTTTACTGCTACAGTGTGTTGCATACGGTCAAATACCAAATGGGGAAAGACCGAAAATGGTGAAGGCCATCGGCGCTTTTGACATAAAGGAAAACTTATCGGAAGAAGAGCGTAAAGCAAGAGAGATAAAGAGAATTGTTGACAATATGGTCTTTGAAGAAGGTTGGCTTGATGAAGCCCCATATCCCCTTTTAAACACTTCTGAAGCAAAGAAAAAGACATCAAATTTCTTGAATAATAAAGAAATTAAAAAGCTTAAGAAGCAAGATGTTTTTCTGATAGCCGAGCTGACGGTTGAAAAAGACGGATCTATATCAGAAATCAACATTTTCCAATCTGATGCTATCGAGATAAATAAAGATAAGCATGTCAAAAATATAATGAGGATTTTCGAAGACAACAATCCTAATTCTCCATGGAGGCAAATGACATTAGAGACATCAAGATATAAATATGCTTGGGTTTCAACAAACGATAAAGCCAACAATGCAGTACGCTCATATATCAAGGGACTGAAATGGAGTGTTGGAAAATTATATGAATTACCTACAAGGACCAGTATGTATTACGTTTTGCCATAATCCCCCAAAAAACAGACAAAAGCCAATATATCAACAAAAAAGCGAGATTAGGAATAACAAAACCAAGTCTCGTTTTTTTCGTTTTTATTTGATAGGTTCTGACGACTTGCAACATCTCTATTAAAAATGGTTAGAAGTAACTGTTTATGTAATAATAATAAAATGAAAAAGTACAATAGAAGATATACACCTGAACGAAACTCCGAGTTGAAGGAGAATGAGATATTCGTATTTGGCAGCAACCTTGAAGGTTCACATGGTGGTGGAGCAGCAAGG
>CAKQCV010000081.1 GCA_934217675.1 uncultured Prevotella sp.
ATGATGCCTGAAGAGCTTTCGTTACATCCTCAGGCTCTACAGCTTTCTCTAATTTAACTACATAGTTGCGACCACCAGTGAAGTCGATACTCTTACTCAAACCTCTAACGAAGAAACTTATAACAAATACAGCAACCAAAATTCCTGTTATCGTAAATGTCTTCTTATACATGTTCATGAAGCCTACATGGTTGTTCTGCAAGAAGTTTCGAGATATACGAGTTGTGAAGTTCTGATGCAGCCACTTGTCTTTTGCAAGACGATTTTCATATATGAGACGTGTCAGGTATACAGCTGTAAAGAATGAACAGCAAATACCAATGATAAGTGTTGTTGCGAATCCACGAACAGGACCTGTACCGAATACGAACAAAATGATACCAGTGATGATTGAGGTTAAGTTAGAGTCGAATATGGCAGAGAAAGCATTTCCGTAACCTGCAGATATCGCATCTTTTAAACCTTTACCTTTTCGAAGCTCTTCCTTTGTACGCTCATATATAAGCACATTTGCATCTACTGCCATACCAAGGGTCAAAACTATACCGGCAATACCCGGCATTGTTAGTGCAGCTTGGAATGAAGTTAAAATACCAAGGGTGAAGAACAGGTTTACAAGCAATGCAAAGTTTGCCATCATTCCTGGTATGAAGTCATACATGAGAATCATGTACAACATCAGTAGAACGAATGCAACTGCAAATGATATAAGTCCCTGTTGGATAGACTGTGCACCGAGTGTAGGACCTACAACGTCTTCCTGTACGATTCGAGCTGGAGCTGGCATACGTCCTGACTTTAGAGTGTTTGCCAAGTCTTTGGTATCTTCAATGGTGAAGTTACCTGTAATCTGTGAATTACCACCTGAAATCTCACCGTTAACACGTGGAGCACTGTAAACGACACCATCAAGTACAATAGCAATAGCTTTACCAACATTGGCTTTGGTCAATTCTGCCCAACGGCGTGCACCGTCAGAATTCATAGACATGCTTACGCTTGGACGACCAGACATTTGGTCGAACTCATCTTTGGCGTCTGTTATAACATCGCCCTCAAGTGGTGCATGACCATTGCTTTGTGTTACTTTTAGTGCGTATAGCTCATATACATTTTTAACAGATAGACCGTCGGCTGGTTTTGCTCCCCAAAGGAGTTTTACATCTGAAGGTAATACTTGCTTGGCTGCAGAAGAATATATAATCTTGTTCACTGCAGCAGTATCGCGAACATTTGCATATCCAACAACGCTCATTGAGCCTTGAGGTGCAAGCTGAAGAACAGCAAGCAGAGGATTGGTCTTCTTGGCTTGCTCAAGTTGAGCATTTTCGCTCTTGGCTGCCTTTTCTGCTGCACCTTTGTTTGCATTAGCTGTAAGTTTCAACTTTGTAGGAGCAACTTTCTCTGCTGCTTCTGCCTTCTCTGCAGCATCATCTTTCTTCTCAACTTTTGCTGTGTCCTTTTTGGCTGTCTCACCACCGTTTGCTACAATCTGGTCAAGTTGACGCAGATAAGGAGTCACCTCTTCACTATTGTAAGTTTCCCAAAACTCAAGGTTTGCACTTCCTTGAAGAAGCTTGCGGACACGCTCTGGCTCACGTACACCAGGCATTTCGACCATGATTCGTCCTTCTTGACCTTCCAATTTCTGTATGTTAGGCTGGACAACACCAAATTTGTCAATACGGTTGCGAACAACGTTGTATGAGTTGTCGATAGCCGACTGTACTTGCTCGCGCAAAGCTTTCTCAACTTCTTTGTCTGAGCTTTGTGTGCTAACCTGTCCTTTTAACTGCTGAGTAGCAAACACTTCAGCAAGGCGATGACCAGGTGCATTTTGATGGTAGTACTTGATGAAGAGGGATATAAAGTCACTCTGACTTGTCTCTTCTTCTTTCTTTGCTTGCTCCATAGACTTTGTGAAAGCAGCGTCTGTCTTATGATCAGCCAATGTTTCAACAACGTCTGGAACAGAAATCTCCAAAATAACGTTCATACCGCCCTTGAGGTCAAGACCCAAACCAATCTGAGTCTCCAAGCAACGCTGGTAGGAATAAACGCCGAGGTACTTTACTGAGTCTTTGTAATCTTGCTGAGCAATAGGGTCTTTTATCTTTGCTGCTTGGCTGTCATAATAGCCTGTAGCTACAGAAAAAGACAAATAGAAGATGCTTGCAAGAGTCATTAAGACTGACAGTACAATTACAATTCCTTTGTTTTGCATTTTGTTATTATTGTTTTAATTATAGTTTTTCAGCTTGGTATATGGCTTATCATAAGAGTTTACCAAATGTTCAAAGATTTGCCATTTTACGCTTTCGCTTGATATTTATTTGCTGTTAAAGTTATTACTTTAGTCTACATAGCGTGCAAAGATACTTATTTTTTTTAAACTTATTGAGTTGTCAGAAGCTTTTTTTGCCTTTTGACTGTAATTTCTTTACATATCCCCATATTGGGTAATGGTCTGATGCTGATATGTTTCTATCTACGTTGAAGTTATATGGTTGCCAATGACTTGAACACATGATGTTGTCAATCCTTACAAAAATTGTATTGTAATGGTATGAGATACCTGGACCGTTTGCTGTAGCTATGTAACAGTCTGTTAATGTATTTGCCATTATTTCGTGACAATATGATATTGGGTTGTCATTGAAATCTCCAAACAGAAGTATTGGTTCACCTTTGCGACTCTTTATGTATTTTATCAAACCTTCTACTTGTGGAACTCTTCGTTTTGCAGCTTCTCCCAATCGTACTATCATTTTTTTTGATTCTATTCCAATAGTATCGTTTCCCCAGTTGCCTTTTACAAAGCTGTGAAAATCTTTACGCTCTTCTAGTGAAAGTCCAGAACCTTCAAGGTGACAATTAATTACCGTTGTCCTGTCTCCGTTAATTAATACTTCGTAGGCTGCGCACAAGCATCCTGATAAATCTCCATTTATACGAGTTTTAGACAATATGGGATATTTACTTAAAATAACTTGGATCTCACCGTTATTGTCGTTCCTTGTGGTGTCTATATATTGGTATTCAGCTTTAAAAGCATTGTGTATCTGCTCGTTGAAGTTCGCTTCTTGCATACAAACAATTCCTGCTTTAGAATTATTTATATATGTAGATATTTTAGAAAGTCCAGTAGAGTCTGTATTGTTAAAGAAAAAAACATTGTATGACATTACTTTTATTGCCTCTTCAGGTGTTGGTCTCCAAATATTGAGTGGGGCATATTTTCTCACAGGAACATAACATATAGCAAGCCCAAGAACTGGGATTATTACCATTCTGCGCTTTATGATTAGAAATATTATGAGAAAGAATATGTTTACGGCTAACAGTACCGGAAATCCAAGTCCAAAGCAAGAGAATATTGGATGGTCAATAGGGCTTAGTTTATATGTGAATCCAATAAGCAACATAAATATGATGGTGGCGATATTGGCGCCAACCATCATATTTATGATAAACTTCTTCAGTTTGTTCAACATTATTTCTTAACTTATTTTTTTCCGTTTTCAAAAAGTTTTTTCTTTTCTTCAGGGGTAAGACTATCGTATCCGCTTTTGCGTATCTTGTCAAGAATTGAGTCTATTTCTTCTTGTTCTTCTTTTTTTCTTGAATTATATTCCCAATCTGTTTCCTTGTTATTCCAACCAAAGTTTTTTTTGCTTTTTTTGCTGTGGCTTTCCCAATAGCTTTTCATCTTGCTAAACATGTTTTGGCTGTTCACATACATTCCACCGTTGAATCCGTTTCCTTGGCTATTGCGCCAATATCTTATTATTAGAAATCCAAACAGCATTCCTCCAAGATGTGCAAAATGTGCAACGCTGTCGCCAGGCATGCCAAGTCCAAGAATAAGTTCCAAACCAGCATATAGGGCAACAAACCATTTTGCTTTTATTGGCATAGGTAGTGGAAATATGAAAATTCTTTCTTCTGGAAAAAGCATGCCGAATGCTAACAATATTCCGTATATAGCTCCAGATGCTCCAACTGTAGTCCAGCTGTTTAAAACCATTTCGCTGTTGTGGGCAACAGTCATTATGTCGCCAAAACCAAAATCTGGAATCTGTTCGCTTGCTATGGCATAGAATGATATGAATTGGGCTATCATTTGGATTAGTCCAGCTCCAATTCCACATGACAGATAATATAATAAAAATCGTTTTGGTCCCCATACGCTTTCTACAATTCTTCCAAACATCCACAATGCAAACATGTTGAAAAAAATATGTGTCCAACCAGCATGCATGAACATATATGTTACTAATTGGAAGATATGGAAGTCTGACGATAAGAAGAAATGTAGACCTAAAATATTATTTAAGTCTATTCCAAGTCTGCCGAAAACAAAATATGCCACAAAAAGAAGGACATTAATTATTAACAAATTCTTAGTTATAGTGGGTATGTTATGCATGTTTATTTATTTTATTAAATTAGCCTTCCGCTTTTGTCTTTGATACTGATAATGCGAAAGATTTATTAATCTGTTTGTAATGTTTAAAAACATTGGCAAAAGTACTAAAAATATCTGTTAAAAGCTATAAAACAAATTGATAAGGTCTTTTTTTTAATCATATTCATAACTTTTTCCTGTTTTTTATTTGATTTGTAAAAGGTTTGCGTTATATTTGCGAAACTTTTTATTATTTATGGGGCATTTGTAAATATTGCTCTGTTATGAGGATAAGGAAAATAAGAAATATTATTAATATCTAAAACAATAACAATTATGAACAAGACAGAACTTATTGACAAAATTGCAGCAAGTGCCGAGTTGAGCAAAGCTGATGCGAAGAAAGCTCTTGATGCAACTCTTGATGCTATAAAGAATGCACTCGTTGATGGTGATAAAATCGCATTGATTGGCTTTGGAACTTTTAGTGTTAACGAGCGCCCTGCTCGTGAGGGTATTAATCCTGCAACTAAGGAAAAAATTCAGATTAAAGCAAAGAAAGTTGCAAAATTCAAAGCTGGAGCTGATCTTGAGGATTCTTTAAACTAATATAAAAATATTGTTAGTATATAATATACGGTAAACGACTTTTAGTAATTAAAAGTCGTTTACCGTATATTTTTTCCTTTTAAAAGTTGTATTTCAACTCTGTCAACAATCATTTGGGGTGTTATTCCTGTCAAGCAAGGAAAATTCTCTCGCATACATGGCTTGTTTCCATATATGCTACATGGGCGACAAGGCAAATCTATCATTACAGCATTGTCTATATCCTGATTCCATCCCATGAAGCCTGCGTAAGGGTGTGTAGCTCCCCAGATACTAACAACAGGAGTATTTACAAGTGATGCCATATGCATGTTTGAGCTGTCCATTGAGATCATGACATCGATATTGTTCATCAGTATCAATTCATCGGATATACCGTTAAGTTCTGCAGATGCGTTTATAAACATTGGGTTGTTTGCATGCCATTGTGACATTATTGATGTTTCTTTTTCTCCACCACCAAACATGAAGAATTTTGCATCTGTATGCTTGTTTGCTAATATATTTAGTGTTTCTTCCATTGTCTTGGCAGGATAAATTTTTCCCTTATGTGCTGCAAATGGTGCTACTCCTATCCATTTCTCTCTTTCAGCTTTGTTTCTGAAAGTTTCGGGAAGTTCAGACAAATTTCCACCTCCATCTTGAAAAATAGATTTAAATTTAATCTCAATTGGATATCCGAGTTGCTCAAAAACTTCAGTATAGTTTTGAAATGATGTTTTTAATTGTCTTAGAATTTTGTGTTCTACTGATGTTATTTGGCGTCTTTCAGTGCGATGCTTGTCAATGTGTGCTACTTTATATCTGTCAATGTTGAATCTCATTCTCAGATATTGTGATCTCAGTACACTATGTAGGTCTGCTATAGCTGTGAAATTTTTTGCCATGAGCCTTCTGTAAAGTGCGTTAAGTCCCTTGACCCCATGGTATTCATTTTTTATATCCGCCTCCATGAACCCCACATTATGTGGCATGTGCTCAAAAAAAGGACGAGCAAATTTTTGACTAAGCATGGTTATCCTTACATCAGGGTACTGCTTAGCCAAAGAATATATTACAGGTACAGTCATTGCAACGTCACCCATTGCAGAGAATCTAATTACTAATATATGCTCTTTTTTCATTATTTTTTGTTCGCATATAGTACCGGATTCGTTGAAGGGTCATTGTACATCTTCATTTGCCGGTACACTTTCATGTATTTTCGTCCTGCTTCAATATCTTCAAGTAATTGGTCGATAGCTGTGTTAAGATCTTTTTGTTGTTCAAGAAGCACATCCAATTTCTTCTGACACTTATCCTTGTGCTCTTTTGAAGCATCTTCGCGTTCAACCTGTTCTTTCATGTGATATATTTTCAGAGCAAGTATGGAGAGACGATCAATTGCCCATGCTGGACTTTCTGTGTTAATGGTAGCATTGTCCAACACTTTCACATCATTATATTTCATATAGAAATAACTGTCAATTTGCTCTACAAGATCTGTACGGTCTTGGTTGCTTCTATCAATACGACGTTTCAGATTTAGAGCTTCTATAGGGTCAATATGAGGGTCGCGTATAATGTCTTCCAAATGCCACTGTACGGTGTCAATCCAACATTTTAGATATAGCCTATTCTCTATTGTGTCACGATTGTATGGATTGCTTATAGGCGTATCAACATTGTCTTTTACATGGTAGTCGTTGATAGCCATGTTAAAGACTTTATTGCATAGTTGTGTGAATGTCATAAATCTTAGTTGTTTAAATTTTGTGGCAAATCTAATAAAATAATTTTAGATATACAACGAAAACACAATAAATTGGCATTGTAAAGGTTATAAAGAAGATTTTATTTGTATAATTATGAAGTTAGTAATAGATGACAAGATTCCTTTTATACGGGAAACAATAAGTGAAATAACTGATGATGTTGTTTATCTGAAGGGTTCGGAAATTTCATCAGCAGATGTTAAGGATGCCGATGCTTTGATTGTTAGAACTCGTACGATTTGTAATGAGAGCTTGCTGGCTGGCAGTAAAGTTAGTTTCATAGCAACTGCAACAATTGGTTTTGATCATATAGACACTGCATATATGCAAAAAGCAGGCATAAGTTGGATGAATTGTCCTGGTTGCAACTCGTCAAGTGTAGCGCAATATTTGCGTTCTTCTTTGATTTTGCTGTGTCGTAAGTATTCTATCGAACCCAAGAAAACAATAATAGGAATTGTTGGCTATGGTCATGTTGGTAAAAAGGTTGCAGCAGAGGCAATAGCTATGGGGTTCAATGTGTTGGTGTGTGACCCCCCTCTTGCGGATAAATTGGGAAAAAGTTCATTGTTTGTTGATATGTCGGTAATAGAAAGTGAAGCTGATATTATAACATTTCATGTTCCGTTGGTAAGAACAGGTAAGTATCCCACTTGGCATATTGGTGACAAATCATTCTTTGACCGTTTGTCGCGTACACCTATTATCATAAATACAAGTCGTGGCGCTGTAGTTGATAACGATGCACTTCTTTCAGCAATGAAATCTGGCAAAGTAAAGGATGCTGTTATTGATACATGGGAAAATGAACCCTATATAAACATTCCTTTATTGAACAGTGTCTTTATTGGTACACCACATATTGCGGGTTATAGCGCTGACGGCAAGACTAATGCCGATAATATGGTTATAGATGGACTATGCAAACATTTTAATATAATTAACCGATGGCATATTATTCCCCCGGCATTACCTTCAGAATTTAAGCTTCATGGTTCTGAGGATGATATGAAATTGGAACTTTATGATCCTTGTACCGATAGTGATAAGCTGAAGATTTCTCCTGAAAAGTTTGAAGAATTGCGTGGTAATTATCCTTTGCGGCGGGAAAAAATTGATTGAAAAGCCTTGTTTGTTGCACAATTAGCATGTTGTTGTGCAATAAATAGTGCTTTTTTACAACAATTACTTGCACACGTAAATAAAAATTCGTTCCTTTGCATCCGATTTTTACGAAAGAATATAATTTAAACACTTTAAAAACATTATTTATTATGTCAGAAATTGAATCAAAAGTAAAAGCTATTATCGTTGATAAACTTGGTGTTGAAGAGTCTGAAGTTAAGCCAGAAGCAAGCTTCACAAACGACCTTGGTGCAGATTCACTTGATACAGTTGAGTTGATTATGGAATTTGAGAAAGAGTTTGGTATTACTATTCCAGATGACAAGTCTGAGTCTATTGCAACTGTAGGTGATGCTATCAAGTACATCGAAGAGAATGCAAAATAAATTATCTGAGGTGATATAAAAAAACTAAAGGTGAGAAAGGTGAGCTGAGACCGCAGAAAAGGATCTCACCTCACCTTTTCCACCTTTTATTATACCTTCTATTTTTTACTTTAATATATACAGATGGAATTAAAAAGAGTAGTAGTAACAGGATTAGGTGCTGTTACACCTGTTGGAAACAATCCTGAGGAGACATGGAATAACCTTCTCAATGGTGTTAGCGGAGCTGCTCCTATTACTTTATTTGACGCATCAAAATTCAAAACACAGTTTGCTTGTGAAGTAAAAGGCTTCAATGCAACTGATTATATTGACCGTAAGGAAGCACGTAAGATGGATCGTTATGCTCAACTTGCTATGGCAGCAGCAGTCCAGGCAGTTGATGACAGCAAGATGAATCTTGAGAGTATAGACAAAAATCGTATTGGTGTTGTTTTTGGTGTTGGTATAGGTGGTATCAAGACTTTTGAGGATGAGGTAGAGTATTACGCTCTTCATAAAGAGAACGGTCCTAAGTTCAATCCTTTCTTCATCCCAAAAATGATTTCGGATATCGCAGCAGGACAAATATCAATTCGCTTCGGATTCCACGGACCAAATTATGCTACAACATCAGCGTGCGCTTCTTCGACCAATGCTTTGGCAGATGCTTTCAATCTTATTCGCTTAGGCAAGGCTGATGCTATCGTTGCCGGTGGTGCAGAGGCTGCAATTTGCGGTTGTGGTGTAGGTGGATTCAACGCTATGCATGCGCTGTCTACACGTAATGATGATCCAGAACATGCATCTCGTCCATTCAGTGCAAGCCGTGATGGATTTATCATGGGTGAGGGTGCAGGATGCTTGATTCTTGAGGAACTTGAACATGCAAAGGCTCGTGGTGCACAGATTTATGCAGAGATGGTTGGCGAGGGTATGAGTGCTGATGCTTATCATATCACAGCTTCACATCCAGACGGTCTTGGTGCAAAACTTGTAATGAAAAATGCTCTTGATGATGCAGGAATGAAGCCTGAGGATATTGATTATATAAATGTTCATGGCACTTCAACTCCTGTTGGTGATATTTCTGAGGTAAAAGCAATCCAGCAGCTCTTTGGTGAGCATGCTTACAAACTGAATATCAGTTCAACGAAATCTATGACAGGACACCTTCTTGGTGCTGCGGGTGCAGTAGAAGCTATGGTTTCTGTATTATCTGTAAAGAATGATATTGTTCCTCCTACAATTAACCATCAAGAAGACGACAAGGACGAGAATATTGACTACAATTTGAATTTCACATTCAACAAGGCACAGAAACGTACAGTTCGTGCTGCTCTTAGCAATACTTTTGGCTTTGGTGGTCATAACGCTTGCGTTATCTTCAAGAAGTATGATGATTAATAACTTCATAGACTGGATGAGGCTCCCATTCCGTAAGGAAAAGGAGCTTTATTTGGCTCTATACAAGATATTTGGTTTTTATCCTCACAACATTCATTATTATAAGCTTGCGCTGATGCATAAAAGCGTGACTCGCCGTAATGAGAAGGGACGTCCGCTGAATAATGAACGTCTTGAATTCCTTGGCGATGCCATTCTTGATGCCATAGTAGGAGATATAGTATATCGTCATTTTGAAGGCAAGCGAGAAGGGTTCCTTACAAGTACTCGTAGTAAGATTGTTCAACGTGAAACTCTGAACCGTCTTGCCGCAGAGATGGGAATAACGCAATTGGTGAAATTTGGCAAACATACTCCCTCCCACAACAGCTATATGGGTGGGAATGCGTTTGAAGCATTGGT
>CAKQCV010000082.1 GCA_934217675.1 uncultured Prevotella sp.
GTGTAAGATGTCCTACTGATACCAATGTAGCAGAGTTGTCAACGATGATATCAGCATTCTTCAGTCCGATAAAAGCGATATACACTCCGATACCGCAGCTTATCGCCCGCTTTATTGATGCAGGAATGGCATCAACGATAATTGTGCGCACATTTGTAAGGGTTAGTGCCACGAAGATAAATCCTTCTATCAGGATTGCCGTAAGGGCAAACTGCCAAGAGTAGCCCATTGTGAGACACACGGTAAATACAAAGAAGGCATTAAGTCCCATTCCAGGTGCCAGTCCAAACGGTTTCTTTGCATATATTGCCATAGCGAGAGTTCCCACTATTGCAGCAAGTGCCGTTGATGTGAACACGGCATCCGTGTTCATACCCTTTGAGGCAAGGTTTGAGAAGATATTTGGATTTATGGCAAGTATGTATGCCATGGTCAAGAAGGTGGTGATACCAGCCATCACCTCTGTCTTTACGCTATGCTTCGATGGATTGAAGCCAAAAAGTTTTTCCAACATGATTATTATATTTTCTTTTTACTCTTTTAAAACATCATATTTCTAAAAATCCCATTTCATTCCAAGGCATGGTCGGCACTTGAATCCGCCAGTAGAACCGAAATCGTTATCTATTTCCACTTCTCCACCAACGCTCAGGTTCTCGCAACCAAAATGCTGCCCCACGTTATACCATAGCTGTGGTTCTGTTGTAAACACTGTATGTTTTACTGTGCAGCTACCGTCTTCCTTGTAGTCAACATTGTGTGTCTCCCACCAAAAGTCGGCAAAGCCATCAAACTTCAGTCCTTTCACGCCGAAGATGTCGTGGCAAGTCCAAACGGCAGTAAGCTGCATCGGGAGGTTCTGGTCTGTCTTTCGTATCGTCTTGTAGAGAGCCTCAAGTGTTAGAGTGTTCTTGAACGACTTGTCGTGTATGAGGTATTCAACACCAAAGAGCCATGCGTTGTTGATTGGATAGTTCTTCGTTATTCCCCCGTTATACTCTGCATGCAAACTCCAGTTTTTCATTTTTGAATTTTTCCAAAAGTTCAACGCACGCGAAATCTCTGTGTACGTTCCGCCTTGGGATATATTTTTGCTGCCAACAACCATTTTGTCGTAGTTGAAATCGTGGTCAACAAAGAAGTAAGTGCTTCCCCACTTGTCTTGCTTGAACATTTCGAGGGTAAGTGTGACATACTTGCGGTCGGAACCGAAATCATAAAGAATCTGTGCATTAGTCTGTGCCTTAATGTCCATCTTGCATAATGTAAATACAGCAAGAATAATAATCAATACCTTTTTCATTTATTTCTATATATATTTATACGAATCTTTATCAGTTAAGCTCAACTATTTGCAAAAAGCAATAAAAAAGTTTTCAAAAAAAGAATTGCCATATTGCCACTAAACGCTCTAAGTACTTATAAACAAGATGTTCTGAGCAGTGGCTATAGATTTTAAATTGCCACTAAATTGCCACTAATGCCACCTATTTACCAATAAATTGCAAATAAAACTGCAACGGAATTGCCATTTTTACTATAAGAGCAACTGTTTTGTGGATTACCCAATACCTAAAGCTTGCTTTCAAGTAAGGTAACAGTTAGTATAACGTTAGGTAACTACGTTTAAAGTGTAATGTATGCAAATCTAAGTTACAATTACTTACCAATAGTGCAGATGTAAATCGTAAACTTTTAGATTATGGCAATATAGTGGCAATTCTTTTTATATTGCCACCGCTCATAATGTCCTATTTATAGGCATTATGAGCATTTAGTGGCAATATGGCAATTAAAATCACTTTTTATTATTTAATATATTACAAGTCCTAATACTCCACACAGCAACATGATTAGTATAGGATTAGCTTTTTTATAGCGGGTCATTATAAACGAGAATGCAAAAATGGCTATACTTATCCAAAAGCAGAATGGATCATCGGTTAGCGAACCAAAATTGTCTTTTGTCATAAGCAATACTGCAGCAGCTGCAATAAGACCTACAATAGCCGGACGAAGTCCGCTAAAGATATCTTTCACGATTTTTGAGTCTTTATGAGTTATGAGATAACGGCTGATAAGTATCATAATGATAAACGGCAACCATATTATAGACAGAGACGCAAGAACAGAACCAAGCACAGCTGCCCATTCCGGATATCCGGCATGAAGCACAGAAGTGTATCCAGCGTATGTTGCAGCATTAATACCGATAGGACCAGGTGTTGACTGGCTGATAGCCACAATGTCTGTAAATTCGGCATTTGTCATCCACTGATTCTTCACTACAACCTCGTTATGGATAAGCGAGAGCATTGCATATCCGCCACCAAAATTGAATGTTCCTATCTTTGTGAAAATAAGAAATATCTTCAAGAATATCATTTTTCTGTCTCCTTTCTTTTAGTTGAAAACTTTCCCCATAACCAGCCACCTATACCAGCAAGAATTATTATCCATATTGGCGAAACACCAAACAGAGATATAAGCAGACAACAAACTATAGGAATCCAAATATTTTTTAACGACAGTTTTGCCGTTTTTGCCATTGTAAAACACGGAGAAGCTATAAGAGCCACAACTGCAGGACGCACACCACGGAAGAATTTTCCAACATAAACATTGTCTTTAAATGCCTGAAAGAACATTGCTATTATGAGTATTGCCAAAATTGAAGGCAAAGCAATGCCTATGGCACCTACTACTCCACCCCACACTCCGCGTAATTTATAACCGATATGACTTGCCATGTCGATGGCAAATATGCCTGGCGTTGTTTGGGCTACCACCATAATATCCATAAATTCCTGCTTATCCATCCACTTATTTTTATCAACGAACTCACGCTCCATAATCGGAATCATAGCATAGCCACCACCAAGAGTAAATGCTCCTATCTTATTACAAGTTAAGAAAAAATCCAATAACATATTTATATACTGTGTTTCTTTGAGACTGCAAAATTACTTATAAATAATGAAAATATACTCTTTTAAAGCATTTTTCATGTTTTTTGTTGCAAATAAAACATTATGTTGCTATATTTGCAAAATAAAATGACGTAAAGGAAACGCAACAATATTCTATAACTTATCAATTGTTTTGTTACAGAAACAAGATACTAAAAAACATAAATAATTATGAATACAGAAATCAAAATTGAAGGAAACGTAGTACGTGTCAAAATTAGCGGACGTCTTGACACTGTAAATGCAGCACAGTGTGAAAAAGATTTCCAGCCACTTAAAGAAAATGCTGACAAAGAAATTATTTTGGACTGCACAGAGCTTGAATATATAAGCAGTAGCGGACTGAGACTTTTCTTGTCACTACGCAAAGAAACACAAGCAAAAGGCGGTAGCCTTATTGTTGAGCATATCAATGATGATATACGCAACGTGTTTACTATAACTGGTTTCTTTAAACTCTTTGATATCAGATAGTGAGAAAAATATTCATGTCATTTGCTGCCAGACTGACGTTCTATATACTGACTCTGGTTTTTATAATATTCGGGTGCATAGCCATTGTGTTCTTGTCGTACAACAAACAAAGAGAGCAACAACAGGCTATGCAATATACCTCTGTACTGCAACAGAATGTAATACAGAAAATTGATTCTGAACTGTCTGACGTAGAAACGGCTATAAAAATTGCAGCAGGACAAGTGGACGACATGGCACAAATGCCTGACTCCATTATGAATATAGCACGTAACGTAATAAAAAGCAATAAACTTGTTAAAGGTGTAGGAATTGCTTTCCGTCCTGGATATTACCCTCAAAAAGGCAGACTTTTTATGGAATACATATATAAATGGTCTGACAACAATCTGTGGTATAAACATTACAACAGGGGGGTTGGCGATTATACGGAACGTAGCTGGTATAAAAGAGGAATAAGCGGAGAAAGTGACTTCTGGACTGAACCGTATGTTGACAACGACAACAAGAGTGATTTCATGGTGTCGTATGTACATGCATGTACCGACACGAAAGGAAATGTTTATGGGGTTATCTTTGCTGACGTAACACTGAACGACTTGACAGCAAGTATCAAAAATTTACGACCCTATCCAAACAGCTACTCTTTTGTTTTGAGCAACAAAACAGGAAAATATGTGTCGCACCCTGTTGAAGAACTGATCCTTGCAACAAACTATAGTGTTAGGGCTAAACTTATTGACTGTCCGGAACTGAACACTGTAGGAAAAGAAATGGTAAGCGGAAAAACTGATGCTCTGAGAACAAACATTGAAGGAAAAGATGTTGTGCTCTGCTATGCCACAATGAAACGCACAGGATGGTCCGTATGCAGTGTAAATCTGTATAGCGACATTATGGCAAGCTTGGGATCGCCGACATTGTATATTTTCGCTATTCTCATAGTGGGACTTATAATGCTTAGCATCTGCATAAGACTGCTTGTGAAATATACATCAAAACCTATCAGGGAACTTACAGAAGCTGCATATCAGATTGCGCGAGGAGACTTCAACGCGAAACTACCGGAAGTTGAAACCAAAGATGACCTGAAGCAATTGCATGATGCTTTTGCCAATATGCAACATTCTCTGAAGAAATATATAAAGGAACTGAAAATCACAACAAGCGCGAAGGAACGCATAGAAAGCGAACTGTCTATTGCGCACAGCATACAAATGAGCCTCGTGCCAAAAATTTTCTCGCCTTTCCCTGATTGCAAGCAGCTTGACCTTTATGCTTATCTTAAACCTGCAAAAGAGGTGGGCGGTGATTTTTATGATTTCTTCTTGAGTAACGGAAAATTGTTTTTCGTGATTGGAGATGTATCTGGAAAAGGTATTCCAGCTTCTCTCGTAATGGCAATAACAAGAACCTTATTCCGCATAATATCTGCAACGACACATTCGCCAGCGGATATTGTGGAAAAACTAAATGATGCCATTGCCAAAGATAACGACACGAATATGTTTGTTACAATGTTTGCCGGGGTTCTTGATTATGTGACAGGTGAAATGGTGGTATGCAATGCCGGGCACAACAAACCTCTACTGATAAACAAAAACGACAACAGCATACATTTTTTTGACGCTGAACAAAATCTGCCTTTAGGAGTGCTTGAAGGGTACAAATTCGAGGAGCAGACTATCACAATGAAAAAAGGTGATGGTATATTGCTGTATACTGACGGACTTACTGAAGCTGAAAACATAAAAAAGGAACTCTTCGGAGACGACAGAACAGAAAAAGTTCTTGCACAATGCACAAAGCTTCAAGCAAAAGATGTCATAAATAAAATAAATGCAGAGCTTGCAACTTTTGTCGGTGAAGCTGAACAGAGTGATGATTTGACAATGCTCTGTTTCTATCTCTATAATGTTGATACTAACTATGAAAAATCTGAAAATATGAACGCAATGGAACTCACAATGAGCAATAATATCGATGATTCAAAAATGCTCTTTCCGTTTATCTCTGAAATAGGAGAAAAATTAAGCATTGATGATTCTACACTCAATTCTATAAATTTAGCAATAGAAGAGGCTGCAGTGAATTCTATCATGTATGCATATTCTGATGGAGAAAAAGGTAATGTAAAGCTAAAAGCTGAATGGACAGAGGATAAAAAAACACTGAAGTTCATTCTTCAAGACAGTGGCGTTGCTTTCAACCCTCTAACTATGCCTGATGCCGACACAAGCCTTGATGTTGAAGAACGACCAATAGGCGGACTGGGAATATTTTTGGTTAAACAGATTATGGACAATGTGGAGTATCAACGCAACGGTGACAAGAATGTATTGACAATGACTAAAAACCTTTAAATAGTGAAGCTATGAATTTGGATAATATTTTAGATATGCTTGAAACTGACATTACCACAAGAATGACACGTAGCGGTATTATGTTCAGAATATTCTCAAGAGTAAAATCTGTTGACTCCCTAAGACATAAAGTCAATTTCAAGAGCAAAAAATACCTTGAAGGAAAAGCAAAAATTCAAGATATGCTCGGCATGCGCATCGTTTTGTATTTTCCTGATGATGTGGAAGCTCTTTCTGCTTTTCTTGGAAACAACGACGTGGTGAAGCGGGCTATTGATGAACACGACATATCAACTTTTTGTCCGCAAAGACTGAACCTTACAAAAAATATTCCAGAGGAATACGTTGAAGAATTCAGGAAGGGACTGCCTGAGGATTTGGCACAGTTTGTTGACAACACATACGAAATTCAAATACGTACGATATTCTCTGAAGGATGGCACGAGGTGGAACACGACATGCGCTATAAATGTAAACAAGACTGGGTTGGCTGTGAACAAAACAGCCGTACTCTGAATGGAATGATTGCAACACTTG
The DNA here is from genome assembly GCA_934217675.1 of uncultured Prevotella sp. Classification (GTDB taxonomy): domain Bacteria; phylum Bacteroidota; class Bacteroidia; order Bacteroidales; family Bacteroidaceae; genus Prevotella. The sequence continues at coordinate 6,344 of CAKQCV010000082.1, forward strand.
AAACAGTTGAATGGGGAATGGAATCGCTGTTTCAGGAAATGGCGCAACGCAATTTCCAACAAGGTAACTACCGAGCTATGCTGAGAAACAAAATGAGATTGCGTTTTGCTGACAGTGATTTTTCAGACAAGGTTACTGATTTTCTAAGCAAGCATCGTGATGTGGCAGAGCAATTATTAAATACCGACCGCATAGTTCTGATTCTAAGTATGTTGAACCGTGAAGACGATATACCTCTGACATTCGACAATGTTTTGTTCCTTGCCAATAAAATTGATATTATGAACAAGGATCTGATGGAGCTTGAATCAAACTGACAACAGAGAGAAGAAGAATTCTATTCAAAAACAATATAAACAAAAAAGGCATTCCACAATAGCCATAACGCATTAGTGGAATGCCTTTTTTGTTATAATCCGTGCTGCATAAAGCGATGCTCTGCAAGTTTCTCGAATTTCGTTCCCGGCTTGCCATAATTGGCAAAAGGGAAAATGCTAATTCCGCCACGAGGCTTGAACAAACCTGTAACTTCAATATATCGCGGATCCATCAACTTAACGAGATCTTTCATTATAATGTTTACACAATCTTCATGAAAGTCTCCATGATTGCGAAAGCTAAAGAGATAAAGCTTTAAGCTTTTGCTCTCAACCATACGGACATCGGGGATATACTTGATAATTATCTCACCAAAATCAGGCTGCCCTGTAATGGGGCATAAAGTTGTAAACTCCGGACAATTAAATTGCACCCAATAATCATTGTCTTTATGCTTGTTCTCGAATGTTTCAAGCACTTCCGGGGCATAGTCCATTCTATACTCCGTTTTCTTTCCAAGAGCATGCAAACCCTCGTCTTTTCTATTATCACTATTTGTCATAATCAGATATTTGCAAATTTCAATACGTTATAGTCTATGCCTTCATCATAAGTGTCTATACCTTCTAAATTCTTAGTCTTCTTTACAACGCGAATTGTTATAGGAAGCACTATTATCTCATACACAGTCTTCAATACGACTTGAGAAATTACGAGTTTTGGTATTTCGCTCCATGGCACCACTCCACCAAGGGCAAGAGGAAAGAATATGACAGAGTCGGCAGCCTCACCATACACCGTGCTCATTATCGCTCTCAGCGCAAAACGTTTTCCTTTTGACGAAATCTTCATTTTGCTCATCACATAGGCATTAATGAATGAGCCTACAAGAAATGCAAGAAATGATGCAGCCGCAATACGTGGTGCTAATCCAAACACGGCATGAAAGCCTGCATCATTATGCCAATAAGGTGCACCGGGAATGGCATCACACAAAGCTCCAAAGGCTACAAAAAGAAAGTTCATGAAAAAGCCGAGCCATATGAGCAGACGTGCTTTGCGGTAGCCCCACACCTCACAAACACAATCGTTGATAATGTAAGACACCGGAAACACCAGCAATCCGCCGGTGATGTTTATTAAACCAAGTGAAATTTGCTTTGTTTCAAGTACGTTTGCCGTTATCAGACAGACGCAAAAAAGCACGCTGAAAAGCATAAACAGCACGCTCACACTATTATTTTTTACGTTCATAATTCTTGTTTTGTTTAGACTGCTGCCATCAATTGAACAGACTTACATCATGGAGGTTTATCAAGCACTCACTGTTACGTTTTTCAAAAACGGACTGCAAAGGTAATGAAAGTTTAAAGCAATACAAAATAAAAATCAATTATTTTTATCAATAAATGCAAAATACATACAAGTATGCAAGTTTATGGCTATCAAAAGAAACTGCTCTGCCACAAGGGAGGAGAAGGGAAATATTATAAATCAGAAAGTTCAGCAAACAAGTACAAAATAAAGCAAATAACGTCTTATATATAATAAGAACAAAAACACTATAAATGAAAAATATCGTAATATTTTCTGCTGCAGCACTTGTACTTGCATCAACAACAAACAATGTATTTGCAGCACAACAAGTTAACGACAATAAACATTTGCTGTGGTATGACAAACCTGCTACCACATGGACAGAAGCACTGCCTATAGGAAACAGTAGGCTTGGAGCTATGGTATACGGAACGCCAGCAACTGAAAGGCTGCAACTGAACGAAGAAACCATTTGGGCTGGGCGTCCGAACAACAATCCGAACCCTGAAGCAAAAGAATATCTGCCAAAGGTAAGAGAACTGGTATGGAAAGGAAAATACAAAGAAGCACAAGATTTGGCAACAGCACACGTAATGGCTAACACAAATCTTGGAATGCCGTACCAACCGTTCGGAGACTTATATATAAGTTTTCCTAATACAGAAAACTATTCAAACTACTATAGAGAATTAAGCCTTGACTCTGCAAGAGTTATAACAACATTCCAGGCTGACGGGGTTGAATACAAAAGAGAGTATATATCATCCCTAAGCGGAAACGTTATAATGGTACATCTCACAGCAAGCAAGCCTGGAATGATTACATGTAATGCCAATATGACTTCACCGCAACAGGATGTAACGATAATGTCGGAAGGCAAGGAAATCGTGCTTAGCGGTATCAGCGGATGGCATGAAAAGCTAAAAGGAAAAGTGCAATTTACAGGGCGTGCTACTGCAAAAACTAAAGGTGGCTATGTGGTTAGCAAAGATGGAGTGCTACAGATAAAAGATGCTGACGAAGCAACTATATTCCTCACCATAGCCACAAACTTTAAGAACTATAATGATATTAGCGGCAACGATACTATCATATCAGAAAAGACTTTGAACGATGCTGTAAAAAACAGTTTTGCACAGCTAAAGCAAAAACATTACGACATATACAACAAACAATTCAGTAGGGTGAAACTGAACCTTGGCAAAGACAACTATGCCAACAAAACTACTGATTGGAGAGTGGAGCATTTTAAAGAGAATAATGACGAACATCTCGTAGAAACGTATTTCCAGTTCGGGCGTTATTTGCTGATATGCACATCACAACCTGGAACTCAGCCACCAACGCTACAGGGAATATGGAATGACAAGATGCTACCGTCATGGGACAGCAAATACACATGCAACATAAATCTTGAAATGAATTACTGGCCTGCAGAGCTAACAAATCTAAGTGATTTGAATGCTCCGCTTTTCAAACTGATAAAGGACGTTAGCGAAACAGGAAAGGAATCGGCAAGAGTGATGTATGGAGCTGACGGATGGGTACTCCATCATAATACTGACTTGTGGAGAGTTACGGGTGCTATCGACAAAGCTCCTTCTGGCTTATGGCCAACGGGGGGCGCATGGGTATGCCAACATTTATGGGAACATTATCTATATACAGGAGACAAGACTTTCCTTGCTGAGGTTTATCCGATAATGAAAGGTGCTGCACGCTTTCTGAACCAAATAATGGTTAGAAACCCTAACAACACAAACTGGATGATATGTCCAAGTCTTTCGCCTGAGAACGAACATCCACATCATGCTACAACAGCGGCTGGAGTGACTATGGACAATGAACTCATACATGATTTGTTTAACCATGTTATAGATGCATCTAAAATACTTGGTATAAAAGACGACAAAGCATTTACCGACAGTTTGCAAAACAAGCTGCAAGGAATGCTGCCTCTACAAACTGGCAGATGGGGACAGTTGCAGGAATGGAAAGACGATTGGGATAATCCTAAAGACACACATCGCCATGTATCGCACCTATATGCTTTATACCCAAGCAACCAGATATCAC
>CAKQCV010000083.1 GCA_934217675.1 uncultured Prevotella sp.
AATGGCAATCTCAACTTTTTTACTGCCAATTTCTACTTCTTCCTTATTTGGATGTAACTCCAGTAAGTCAACAGAGGTCCAGCCCCATTAGAGCTGGCCCTCTATGCACCAAAAGGCATACCTTTTGACGGACTGAACTGAACACGAAAAACACGCCCCAAGAGTGCGCCAAAACATCGGCGTTTATTTTTGGGACGTGTCATTTTCGTTTAGTACATTTTGGGTCAGCGGGGGCAACGAGGATCTTCCCACTAACCCTCGGCTTTTGTAAAGATTATTTTGTTATCAACGACTTCGAAAAGCAGCTCATCTCCGTCGTTAAGATCCAACGCATTCCGCACCCATTTTGCAATATGGATCTGCCCATCATTAAACATAGTTGTAACATACGAATTAAGGCTCTCTCTAGTTACTCCTGGAATCAAGCCACCATCAATAGCGCTGTAAATTGTTGCTCGGGCTTTTGGGGCAGTGCTCCACTTTTCTTCTTGCAATCTATCAATAATATTTGCTGGGCTTAATTTTTCTTCTAGAATTAGCATTGCAATGTGCTGAGCCAGCTCAGGAGAAATAGAGCAAATTGCCGGTCGTCCCTTTTCGGATAAATGACCTCTGTATTGTTCCTCAGCATGGTCCGGATCATAGATTCCATTGATGGAGCCCCGATCTATTTCCCGATAAATCGTTGCGTTATGGATGCCTAATGCACGAGCGATATCCACCTTCTTAGTGCCTTTGTCTAACAATTCTTTTATCCTTAGTCTTTGCTCATATGATAGGTGACTGTATGTTCTTGGCATGCATCGCGCCCCCAACATTTATTCTCATTTTTATTCTATAATCCTGTTCTTTCCGGGCGATGAACAATTTATGGCAATTCTTATTTCGGAGTGCAGGCACCACCCTGCATGGGCAGCTTGTTGACACCCTTGTAGTCCACGAACTTGCCGGCAGATGGTTTTGCAGCCGGCACTTTCTGTACGGTGCTGCCCATCATTGCCTTCATCTTTTCGATCTTCTTATCGAGCTTAGGGGTAGGTTGTCCATTCCGGGTTGCCTGTGCCTTGGCCATTGTAAGACGCTGATATTGTTGCTTCAAAGACATCTCTTGTTTTTTCAATATGATCCCTCCATTAGTAGTTTTTGAGGAACAACGACTTCAGGCTAAACTATTAGGTCTTTTCCCAGAGGCTTGTCCTCATATGTATCCAGGACACATCAATATTCTCTTTGAATTCTTCCCCGTTCACAGTTGTGGCAACGATACGGCACTGCTTGAATCCTAACCGTTTGCAATGCCATTCGATTGCATCCGCATCCTGCTGCGTCAGAACATATGATATATTGTGGTATGGGAGGATAGTGGCGTCTTCACTACTTGGAAAGCACTGAATCAGAAGTTGCTTCCGCCAACACATGCCAAAACTCTCAATGATAACCGGTGATTGGCCCACATTATAGATTTCAATACAGTACTCAGATGAACTCGTCTTTGTGCGTAACCCTTCTTCAACCAACTCGGTGTCCGGGGTAGAATTAAGTTTGAAGCAGAGGTGCGGTCTTAAACGGCGAGCTGCGCTCATCTCATTAAGACCCCAGCCGATAATCACACCAAGTACTGTAAAGGCTCCGCCAATGACTACTGAAATCAACGCATCCATCTCTCACACAATCCTTATCCTCATATGAGCTAGTTTATAAATAATCACCTGTTTCCTTTGGCGTGATTATGTGTTCTGCAGAGCATCTGGCAATTTTTGATGTCAGTCGCGCCCCCCTTGCTCCAGGCGGTAACATGATCCGCATCCATCTCAGCTTCTTTGTAGATGCGTTTGGCGTTGGCATCATGTCCCAATGCACATAGAGGACAATTGGATTCTCCTTTTTCTTGAGCAGCCTTTGTTTGTTTCAAATAGACCTCTTTCTTTGTTTTCTGATCAAATACACGAATATTAAGGAGAATGGGATTCTCCTCACCGCCCAGAATATATTCGAATATTCCTTTTCTGTCTGTAACTTGCGTATCCTCAAGCAGCGTGGCAACCCTTTCAGAGACCTTTTCCTTCGAGTATGCATTATTGTGGAACCGACGGTAGAGGTCGCCCCAATCTAGCCCACACATCTCGCTGCCAGTGTAATCAAATACAGAATCAATCCAATCAATCACTGTATCGAAGTGGTTTTTTAATTCGGTGATGCTGGAATCATATCTATGGAGAGCCATGTATTCATCAATGTTGTGGTTACTTACCCAATCAAGAGCAGCCTCCAAAATGTACTGCCGCTTTGGATCACCTTTTACATATGTCTGCCAGCGGTTCATATTTGCGTTCCCAGTGTTCGAAAACACCTCTCGTGCCTTCGTTACAAAAGAGCCATGATAAGATGCATTTCGCAATTCCTGTTTTACTAGTGGGACGCCCGCAATGTTTATTGTTTCAAACCATGCTTGAATCTCAGACGGTTCACCTTCGCATACATAGATGGTCAGGGGTGCGTTTGTTATCCGGTCTTGCAAATCCTTATCAAGGCTATCGAAATATCGAGGTTTCCCATCTATTTCCACAGCGAATTGCCAAGATTGGTTAACGTACCGTGCAAATGAGGTGATGCGCTGCTGTCCATCTAGAACTTCATACATTCCGTCTTTGTTTTTGACAAAATAGATCAATCCTAGCGGGTATTTCTTCAATAATGACTCGACAACGGCTACGTCGCGTTTTCCGTCTCCATAGATATAATTACGCTGATACTCCGGTTGGATAATGAGCTGCCCATCAAGGCCAAAGAGTCCCTTGCCCTCGTTTTTGTCAAAGATGAATCCCTTACAAACATCGCCGACAGTCCATTCGGTATGAAGAGTTGTGATCATTATTTAGCCCCGCCCTTCTTAGATTGAATAAAGATTCGCCCGTAGGTAATAAGTGGAATCCCTTCATCAGATAGTATGTATGTATTCTGTACCCGCCAAGTATTGTTCATATCTTTATACTTTTGTTGCATCTCAGGTGACGGTGGGGTATAGAAGTCGCACTCAGTCTCTGCCCACTTCAAGTCACCCCTTCGCCCTAGTATCTCGAACTGCTCCGGGTCATAACGATCCATAAATGTCATTGGAACACCCATTATCCCGTCGTAATCAGAAGGGATACATTCAACAAACGGAACCTCGATGGCATCATAATTGTCATAACGTGGATACTCTATTTTCCCATATTCCTTCTCTAGTTTCTTGCGCAGTTTTTTATTGTACTTCAGATTATGTGCCATGGTATCAAGAAGGAGTGGTTCGTGGCGCTTACCATGATCGATATTGGTAAACCAACACGCTGATGCCAAACGACCCATTACCACGCCATCAATAATTTTGTAAGCAGAGCCCTCTTTCTTATTCTCAATAAGCCACTGCTTATAATCATCAGTGACATGGAAATACATATCCTGGCTTAGAGATTTGTAACCAAGCCAGATTTCATTTCGTTCTAAATGCGGGAACACTTCTTTGTCATTGATAGCATTCATGTTGCCCAGAATAACGAATTTCTTATTTGCTTCCAAGATCCACTGGAGAAATCCCATTCTCCCTTTTGATGTCGAAAACTGACTAAAAGGCGGATTAGTGATGATAATGTCAGCTTCATCACGAAGAGCCGTCACTTCAACAGAACGGAAATCCCCATCCCCATCAAGATATCCAGAGAATTCAATATCATCAGCATCGACACTTCCAGATCCATCTCTATCACATGTCAAGGTAAAAAGCTTGCCATGAGTCTCATGTTTTTCTTGATCAAAGAGCGGCGACTCCATTTCGAACAGCGTTAGTTGCTGGTTTCCAGCACTCTTAGCATAAGACGTTGAAATTAACTTTTTAAGGCCAAAACGATTGAAATTAGCCGCAAAATACTTCGTGAAGTTCGACCATTCCGGATCGTCACATGGCAAGAGAATGACTTTATCTCTAAACACATCTGGATTAAACTCGATATAGGCGTTGATTTCCGCCTCAATATCACTATATTGCGTATAGAATTCATCATTCTGCACAGCTTTTGCTCTGCTGAGACTCGCATTTGCTGCCATAGGTTTTCCTCCCAGCTTCCGATAATTCTTTTTCCGACTCAACTGTCAGAAATACTAAGTCCAGAACGGCTGCATAGCAGACAGCAGTTTCTTTGCCTGTTGTGTATGGAAAGCAATCATCGCATCCCAGTCATCCTCTTTAGTAATGCTGACCTCCGTCATCTTGTCATAGATGCGGCAACCCCTAACACCATCTTGGCAAACCCAAGTTAGTGCCTTGCCGTAGGCCGTTTCAATCTCGGAACGATGGCTTTCAAGCAGTCTGTATACCGTCCGATTCTTATCATAATCGCCCTGATCAATGTAGATTTCCACACGCGCAGAATCGAAGTTTGCCACACAAGAAATCAAAACGCCCGGTTTATTGGTGCCGCCATAAACCGCGTTATTCTTTTGAGGATTTGCGTTCTGGAAACTGCCGGTTGTCTTCTGGATCAACGGCAGGGCTTTCTCCCAGTACTTTCTTCTGATCTTATGGCGCTCTGCCTCGTCTTCACATCCAGTGTCTTTTGCATCATCAAGAAAGAACACCAGATCGGATGGATCCTGCTTGTACTGCTCAAAGAACTTCCGCAGTAGATTGATCTTATACTGCGTGGCGGTGCCGGTCCAAACATATATATCTTCGTCCACCTTAACGCAACTAGTGTAATTGTCAGACGTTCTGCTGACATGAATGGAAAGATCCACACTATCATCAGCGTCGGCAAGATAATTAAGATAAGACTTGTCCGCATTATGGAGTTCTTTCAGAACAGCAGCATACATTTCAGCCCAAGATGTTGTGTCATGCTCTATGCCACGGAACCTGTATTTGACGAGGGTCCGCCCGGTGAGGTTTATTTCATCATCAAGGGCCACTTCATCATATTGCTTTTGCGGTGGCGCATACGAACTTGCCGCATATGGCCAGAGTTGGATTGCCTGTTGAGTCAGATATCCACATCGTTCTTCTAATTCAGCCAGTCCCCAGTGTTCCTTTTGCGCTACGCGCTGATTCATCTTTATCCCGCTCTGAAGATATCCATCCTGCATGGTTTTCTTTTCGGAGAATGGGCTATTACTGTACTTCGAGTTGTATGCTGTCAGGGTGAGATTTGCAAGGCGATGAAGCCAATCGCTATGGATAATCTCCGCATCGTCTTTCAATTCGCTAATCCAGGCCGGAGTGAGCTTTTGAGGCATGATATGTTCGATGGTATATTCTCCGCTATCCAAACGGCCATAGATTTCTTTATATTCGCTGCTATCACCATTCTCCAATCTTTCGAATAGATAAGCCTTATACCGAGGTGGCATAGCATAGATGTTCTTGTTTTTCAGTCCCTCGGCAAATGCCTCGTCATCAGGGAATGCCGCCTTCTCCTTCTTGGAAGTCAACACATATTTCAGCTTTTCGATGAACATGTTGTCGGTTCCATCAAAACGCTTGATGTCGGAGCTGAGTGTCAGGAAAACCTTGGCCAGTGTATTGGAGGGAAGATCACAGATAATTCGGCGCAGCAAATAGGACTCTACGATCCGGCAGGTCTCAGTGACCTCGTCCACAGTCAATATGCCTTCCTCCTGGAGCCGTAGCACCTCCATCAAGAAGGGGCGAGTAACACTGCTCTCAAACCGATTCAAACGGAAAATGGATGCTTTCAGTTTCGTGGGGAAGCTCTGGTGGCCGACCAGCAGTTTGTTGTACCGCTTGGCATAAGCCAGGAGATCCTTCATGATTTCTTCCATCTCACCGGTACGCTTATCGGCAAACGCCTTAAAATCGGTGTAGATGTCTTTCATGCTGGAGATTTTCTTATTCTTGATGCTCAGGTAATCACGGATGAATGGGCTGACATCGTAGGAATTGTTCTGCTTATCGTAGCCCGCATTCTTCTCAATGGGGTTCCAGTAACTATCGTAGTAACGCTCCTGTTCCTCAATGTCGAGGCCCATCAGGACGAAGTTCCGGATTTTGTCGCCCTCATTCAGTTCGAGTCCGGTAGAGTTGAGGCTCTCAAAAACGAGCTGAGGATCATCGTCAGGAGGTGTCAGCGTGATGTCGATGATCTGCAGCTTTTCAACGGCCTTGAAGAGCTGGTCGATTGTAATGGCTTGCTTTTGGATCTCATTGTAGAAGAACAGATAATTCTGAGTGATGTTTGAAGAGCGTGCGAAGTTTTCAGGATCTCCCCACAGGCGATCATAGGCATCCTGGTCACCCTTGATAGGTTTCAATTTGACCTTTCGGTTCTTAGGGTTAATCTCATCCACCAAATATTTCTTGGTGATCTGCGCATAAAGAGTATCGTCCTCAGGAATAACCTTTCCATCTTTGATCAGGTTGGCCATAGCCAAAAGGAGCAGGGAAACGGTCGTAATGCGTTGCTGACCATCAATGACGAGGTAGTCAGAACTACTGCCCATAGGGTCGCTTACAGACACGATTCCTCCAAAGAAGTGCCACCGCTTCTTGTTTTGGATCGTCCGAACAAGATCCTGGTACAGCTTTTTGCAGTGCTCCTCGCGCCAATCATAGTTTCGCTGATAGACAGGAATGATCAGCTTGTCCGCGTTCTTCAAATAATGAGTAAGAAGTTTTCCTTGGCCGTTCATAATTTGCCCTCCAGCCCATCAGTGGCGTTCTTCTTGCCGGGTTTCTTATATTTCTCGGAGTAACCGATATACTTTCCGCTCTTTATTCTGGCATCCTTTGGCTTTTCTGCGTCTTTCGGAAGGAGCCAACAATAACCAGCACGCTCTGCGCCCGGTATCCGCCCTTGAGAGCAAAGCGTTTGAATACGCCTGTTAGATAGGTTCCATTTAGTTGCTGCTTCGCTTATGGTCATATAATCCATCTCGACACCTCACACATAACAAAGAGGTCCTGTCGTGGCAGAACCTCTAAATGGCTGCCAAAGTACGCAGCTGTAAAACTATCAAGTATCAAGTTAATAATACACCATCATGCGAATAATATCAAGCCAGCTATGTGGATTAGCTACGACCATTTCGTGAACAATCGGCACAGACTCCCCGGTTTGCACCTCCCTTGCCACCGTAATAGGACATCTGTGCATCCTGCTTAATTCGGCCGCAAACCGTACACACGATCCATCGCCGATTGTAGCAATCCACTGTCCATTCATCTGAGGTCGGGTCATAGCTCTGGCAGATCCGGATATATTCCGCATCCAGCTCCTCTTGCGTAGGACCGGCTGGGACCACAGGTCTAGCAGCATACGGTGTTGGACGAGTATAGACTGATCTTCGCTCGAAAGATCTTTCTCGCTCTTCACGCAGCCGGATCTCTTCTTCATTCGTTCTCCTGATCTTATCGATGTCGGATAGCCGATCTTGCAAATCTCTCTTGAAGTCGTCTTTCTTTTGAATTCCCGCACCTGCAACGCAGAGGCAGCAAGGTGGCTGCGCAACATTAAAATGACAATGGGCGCAATCTATCCACCGAGCAGAATACTTGCCCTTATATTTTCCCAATGAAATCGGGCACAGGTTGCCGGCTCCATGCTCCGGGGGCGAAACCGCTACAGTGTAGTACTTTTGCTTCCACTGTTCTTCCAGACGGCTGAAGACCCATTCGGTGCGGTCGTTATCTTGAAGTACGCTTTGAAGTCTATCCGGGGTAAACTCCGTATCTTGGTCAATCTTCGGCATGGAGATTAACAAAAGCGAGTAGTTCTCCGCTTTTGCTTCTTCCGCCAGTTTCACCCTATCATCGTCATCATAATAGCGGTCAAAATCCAACAGGATTCTTAACGGTATCCCTTGCATGGTCACGCGCAGCAGCGGTGGATAGGACAGGGGTTCGCACTCGAAAGCGACAGAGTCAATCTTCAATCTTCGTGCTTCCTGCAAAAGTTCTGGATCATTCCATGCCGGGAACCGCAACATCACTGGGGGCAACGCCAAAAAGCCACTCTGTTTCAACGCTTCGGCAAACGCCTTATAGATGGCCACCTCGCTTGCATACATACACTCGTAATTTGAAACATGTGCAAAGTGGTGGCGCCGCCGCGTTCCTTTTCGTGCCTCAAATGGTTGCAGACAAGCCGCACAGATGCAGTTGCACTTTTGACCGCTGGGCACCTCGGAGATATGTTTCAACTCGCCGGTTAGCTTATTGACGCCGAAATAGATATGACTCGCTGAACGCTTTTTGATGTTCTTTGCCATATGCACCTCGCTATATTCTACCGAGATTATCTTTGAAGATCACTTGCGTTCGAATACAAAACTGATACGGTCTTGGTATTCAGGCAACTGCTCCAGATAGACATTAAGGCGCCGTGCTACCTCAGCACGCTCCAATGCTGATGCTTCTACCGGGCTTAGGTCGTGCCCACCTTCCTCCATGATATCCACTGCCATTTCATATAGCAGCTTATCCAGAAGCTCTTCGGGGCTATCAATTACAAGGCAGTCCATGTCACCGACAGTACCACGGCAACCCTCGATGCTGATGTAGATATACCCAACCTTATCAGACCATACGATATCGAAGTATGGAGTTGTTTTGATGTACTCAGAGAATACGCTCATAACTCGTTCAATGGCCTCTTTCACGCTGGTGTCATATTCCTTTTTCATGTCTGCGCCCTCCTTAAAATCGAATGGATGGGAGATGCTCCTCTCCATACTTATCCGCTTCATGGATAATGCGAGGATAAGCACAGTAGAAGAACAAACCTCCTTGCCTATAATCCGTTCCTGTCCGGAACTCGTTGATTAAATTGTTCTGACATTCCCGGCATTGGTTGTTATGCCAATCGTGCGTTTTCGGGCATATGTACCAGTCCCGTGGATTACCCTTGATTCGGCTGCACTTCGGCGCATAAGGTTGGTTATCACGGAGGAAGGCGTCAAATCGCTTCCGCTTGCTCAACAGAATGTTATGTAGGCCGTCTTTAGTAAAAAGATCTGGCGCAAAACCATCATCAATGAAGAATCGGCGATAGTTGGCATACCCATCATCGTCTACGATCGCCCACTCCACCTTCACGAGCCATTCGCAACCGTCGTCATCATGGTCTTCGGTGAGCTGCAGAACGACTGCTATATCTGTGGATCGCTGAGGAACAACTGAAGCGAGCACGCGATTCGGCCACTTCCACACAAACCTGTTCTCATCGTCCAGACTGCTGGAGATATACTCATTCCCAAAGGCGTAGGTCTCATCGAACACCCAAATCACCTTATAGTCGGCCCTGGTGTAGAACTTATTGCGCCGTTCAAATTCACTAGCAGAAATCGGACTGTGCTGAAACTCAATGACATAGCCGCCCATCAAGATGTCTGCGCGATGGCATTCGCCCCTGTGTTCCACGACAATCTCACGAACATTTTTGGGAAAACGCGATTGCCATCCTCGGTGCCATTCAGACATATCATACTTCCAATCATCTATGCAGGAAGACTGGTGCGCAAAGTGCCAGACATTCACTTCGCCTTGGCGGGGGATCACACTTTTCCCGCAAATAGGGCAGAAATATTCAGAATCCTTATCTGCATCCGTTGCGTGAATGCGGTGATGATCCGCTGTCAAAGCAAATTCCAAGGTGATCCCTCCTCACAGAATAATCTATTCGCTGTCTTCTTGGCTGCTCGCGTCTCTCTGGTAGCCATACCCAAAAAAGCACATGTCGAGGATTTTGGCCGCCGGATACTCAATTCGGCTACCGCAATGTTTCCGGAGCTTTTCAAACTCATCCTCATGGTCAAGATACAGGTTGCCAAGGGTTCGGATGGATTTCGCACTGAATACTTGGGGTGCTGCACCGGTATCAGCAAGAGCCTTTTTGAAATACCGATCATAGGCGGGTACGCAGCCCACAGTACCCAGCAAGATCTTGGTAAGC
>CAKQCV010000084.1 GCA_934217675.1 uncultured Prevotella sp.
TCGGCAAGGGATGGATCACTGCTGAGGACGTTGCCAAGGCTAAGGAAATCATCGCTACTGTTTCTGCAGAGAAGGCAGCAAATCTTCCTGCACCAATGATTGAGAACATCGTGAAGGGTCGTATCAATCGTATCTTCAAAGAGAACTGTCTGCTCAACCAGGAATTCATCCAGGACAGCAAACTCTCTGTATCTGACTACTTGAAGGCTGCTGACAAGGAGCTTACTGTAGTTGATTTCAAGCGTTTCTCTTTGAGCGCTGACTAATCCTTTGGATTACTCAATATCAAAATAAGACAAGGCCAGGCAAAGGATTCACAAAATCATTTGCTTGGCTTTTATTATTTTCTGGCAAACTCTTAATTATTAGTGCTTATGAATAACATGAGATGTTTTGTTTCATTTTTCTTACTGCTGCTATCACTGACAATCAATGCTCAATTGAGAGTGGTCGATGCCGACAGTATGGAGCCGATTGACTTCGCAAGCGTGTTTGATAACGAGTCTGGTAAGCTGATCGGTCTTACAGATACTGATGGAAAACTACCTGCCGCCACCTCTACATGCAAAACAATATCTATACAGCATATAAATTATGGAAACGCAAAGTTTAATATAAAAGGAACTGGCGATAACACGCTAAAGATGAAATCTGTGGTATATAAAGTTCCTGAGGTTATGGTGGACAACAGTAATGCAAGTAAAATCAGAATCAAGACGTATGTCAGGCAGTATACAATTTTGAACGGTTTACCTGCTAATGTTTCAGAATATAACTGCAACCTCTATTTTGATAAAAAGAAACCAAACAGTTATCCTGTGTGTAGAATTGTTTCAGCAAAGCTGCTTGAAAACAAAAAAGCTATAGAAGGACAACCACTTGTCTTAAAAACATTTGCAGAAAACAATCTTCCCACTTATCTAACAAATTGGGATACTTATAAAATGTATGACAGGCTTAAAGACGGAAAGAGGGAAATCGCAATGTTTAAAGATAAGAAGATAAATGTTTTCTATATAAAAGATGACAAACAGAACAAGCGCTGTCAAGTTGTTGCCGATAGCGGCTTCGTGGAGAAACATCTGAATATAGCGCTTTTCGGCATCTCTGTAGCAAACATGTATGAAGCAGACACCTATACTACGGTTTATGGCAAGCCTTCGCTAACCGGTATCATAAACAAAACAGCCATGTTTCGTATAATCCACAACAAGTCAAAAGGTTTTGTTGATGTAGTGACAGAATTCTATATTCAGGGAACAGACTATCTTACAAAAGAAGAGTATAAGGAAGACAAGAAGAAAGGTTATATACCTTTCGTGCGACCGGAAGGCATACCCTCATTTAACCCGAACATAGAAAAGGCAATGCAGACAATGACAATTAAAGGTAGATAATATGAAGATATTTGCAATAGGATTAAACTATCCACAACACAATAAAGAACTTAATGAAACGTTATATAAGGGAGAAAGCCCAGTGATTTTCACAAAAGCGGATTCATCGCTGTTGAAAGACGGTAAACCCTTTTTCCTTCCCGACGATATGGGACAGATTGACTACGAGACGGAAATTGTGGTACGCATTTGCCGATTGGGAAAAGCTATCCCGGCAAGGTTTGCCCACAGATACTATGATGCTGTGACCGTGGGCATTGATTTCACAGCACGCGACTTGCAGCAACAATTGCGCGAGAAAGGTTTGCCGTGGGAAATGTGCAAGGGCTTCGATGGGGCTGCCGTGATTGGCAATTGGGTCTCTGTGGAGAAATTCCGTGATATCCAAGCCCTTCAGTTTCATCTCGATATCAACGGCAAGACAGTGCAAGAGGGTTACACAAGCGACATGCTGTTCAAGATTGATGAGATAATTGAATATATAAGTAAATATTTCACACTCAAGACCGGAGACATACTATATACTGGGACACCAGTAGGAGTTGGACCTGTAAAAATTGATGACCACTTGGAAGGATTCATTGAAGACAGGAAGGTTCTTGAATTTAATATAAAATAAAACATGACAAAGAGTATACTTCTATCTTTACTGCTGGTGTTGAGTCAAATAAGCATAAAGGCTCAAAAATTTTTCAACCTTACTGCAGGTGATCTTAGAATAGACAGTGTAATGCCCTGTTTCAAGTATTCTATGCCGTTAGGCAAAGCATATACAGACTCAACATACACGGTTGATATCGAATATCCTGAGTTCATAGACATGAACAAAAATGAAATAAATAAATATAAAAAGTTCTCAGGAAAAACTCTAAAAGAGTTGCCAGATATAAATAAAAATATCGTTGTGGAGAGGAAAAAAGGGTTTATGGAAGTATACTTCTCTCCTTTGGTATATAGAAACGGAAAATACCAAAAACTTGTGAGCTTTAAGCTTGGAATAAAAGCACAGCCTAAAGCGAAAATAAACAAAGCTTCACAAGGAAACAATAATACAAGAAAAGAAAGATATGTTCAGAACTCTGTGCTCGCTAAAGGAAATTGGGCAAAAATCAGAGTTCCTTCTACTGGTGTATACCAACTGACAGATGCTCTTGTTAAGAAGGCAGGCTTTACTGATTTATCAAAAGTAAAGATTTATGGATATGGTGGAAATCTGCATGAAGAGATGCTGAATGAAACTTCCATCAAACAATATGATGATTTGAAAGAAGTACCTATATGCATATCAAACGGCAAAAGGCTTTTTCACGCTAACGGTCCTGTCAGTTGGTCATCAAAAAACACATTGACAAGAACGCGCAATCCTTATTCAGACTACGGATATTATTTCATAACACAAAGCGACACAGAACCTGCAACTGTAGATTCTACAACTTTTGTATCTTCGTTCTATCCTACAAATAATGATTACCACACTCTACATGAAATAGATAACTATGCATGGTACCAAGGCGGAAGGAATCTGTTTGAGAACTCCCCTATATCAGCAGGAGACTCTCTGTCTTATAAACTCACAGTACCTGCAAATAACATAGATACAAGAGGACGCTTGTTTATAAACATTACGACAGGCGGAACAGCAACGAGTTCACAAATATTGGTAAACGACTCTATCATAGGAACAATAGCTATAAAAGCGGGCGGAGACTATGACCACGGATTAAGTGGCTCGCTAAGTGTAAACATAAAAAGCTTGAAAGCTTCTAATGATGTCAAGATTAAAGTACTGAGTGGAGGTCCTGTCAGACTCGATCATATAATACTTGCATTCAACAATCCGAGACCAGAGCCTCAACTTACAGTAGAAACATTCTCAGAACCGGAATATGTTTATAATATAACAAACCAGAACCATCATGCCGACAAAGCATGCGACATGGTTATAATTATTCCTACAAGCCAAAAATTGCTCGGACAGGCACAAAGGCTAAAAGCATATCATGAAAAACATGACGGCATGAGAGTGAATATCGTGCCTGCCGATGAACTTTACAATGAATTTTCAAGTGGCACACCAGAAGCTGATGCTTACCGACTATACTTGAAAATGCTATACGACAGAGCAGAGAATGAGGATGATATGCCAAAATACCTTCTTCTGTTTGGAGATTGCGTTTGGGACAACAGAATGAATACTTCTGCTACAAGTCAACTCAATCCTGACGACTATCTACTATGCTTTGAGAGCGAAAACTCATTCAAGGCTACAGACTGTTTCATCGACGACGGATATTTCTGCTCTCTTGATGATGGGGAAGGAAAAGACGCATCGGCTGACAATGACAACAAAATAGACAAACAGGATGTTGCCGTGGGAAGAATCCCGGCAACTACAGCCGACGAAGCAAAAATTGTTGTTGACAAATCTATAAGTTACATGGAAAACAAAAATCCCGGGACATGGCAAAATACAGCAATGTTTTTGGGTGACGATGGAAACAATAATGACCACATGAAGGCATCCAATGCTGCAGCAGAAATTGTAGAAACATTATGCCCGGGAATGCAAGTGAAAAGAGTATTCTGGGACATGTATACAAGAGTTTCATCAGCCACAGGATTCACATATCCTGAGGTCTCTGAAATTATAAAGAAACAGCAAGCGGAGGGGGCTTTGCTCATTAATTATAGCGGACACGGACGTGCCGATGAAATATCACACGAACTTGTTCTCTCAGCTAATGATTTTGCAAATTTCAAAAACACGGCTTTACCTCTATGGATTACCGCATCTTGCGACATTATGCCTTTTGACGGTACGGTAGTGAATATTGGTGAAAACGCTCTTCTGAATCCAAATGGTGGTGCTGTGGCTTTCTATGGTACAACCCGTACGGTGTATACATCACAAAATAAATTCATAAACGATGCTTATCTTGAAGCTCTGTTCACAAGGACAGACGGAAAATACAAAACCTCAATCGGAGAGGCACAAAGAATAGCGAAGAACAAGCTTATAGCTGACAATACAGACAAATCGAGAAACAAACTTCAATATTCGCTACTCGGCGACCCTGCACTTGTGCTAAATGTGCCTACTGAAAATATTGTGATTGACAGTATTAACGGTGTATGCATTGCTGAAGCAAAGCAACTTCCAGAAATGAAAGCCGGGTCAAAAGCAAATATAAAAGGACATGTTGTATCGTCAAATGGTGAACTTGCAAAAGACTTCAACGGTATAATGAACATAGAAGTAAAAGACACGAAAGAGAAGCTCGTGGGAAAAATGAATAACACTTCTGATAAAGATGGAACAAAAGAAGCTTTCATATATTACGACCATAAAAAAACAATATTTAACGGTAACGACAGCATAAGCAACGGAAAGTTCAACATAACATTTGCCGTAACAAAAGACATAAACTATGCCAATGATAACGGTAAATTGATTGTCTTTGCTACAAACGACAAGGAAGACATGGCAATAAATGGCTCTACTGACCAATTTATTGTTGGCGGAACAGATGATATAACAACTGATTCTATAGGTCCATCTATTTACTGCTACTTGAATTCGCCATCGTTTAGTAATGGCGACAATGTTAACCCTACCCCATACTTCGTGGCAGAGTTGGAAGATGAAGACGGACTGAATACTTCAGGAAGTGGCATCGGGCATGATTTGCAACTAATAATTGACGACAATCCTGCAATGACATATAATTTGAACGATAATTTCTCATTCAACTTCGGTTCGTTCACAAAAGGGTCAACATATTACAACTTGCCAGAACTAGAAGAAGGTGTACACAAACTGAAGTTCACGGCGTGGGATATAAAGAACAACCCTTCAACTATTTCGCTAAAATTCAATGTTGTTCATGGACTTACACCAAAACTTACAAGCATCGGTTGTTCTAACAACCCTGCCACAACGAATACAAAATTTATCGTGAACCACGACCGTGGAGGAAGCAACGTAAATATAAGAATTGAAGTATTCGACATGAGTGGAAGAATTTTATGGACACACAATGAATCGACAGTATCGGCAACAAACACATATACATACGATTGGGATTTGTGCACAGAGAATGGTGGAAAGCTCCAATCTGGAGTGTATCTGTATAGAGTTCGCCTAAACTGTGACAACAGTAGTGAAGTATCAAAGGCACGCAAACTTATAATACTTTATTAAATAATAAAATACAAGATACAATAAAACAAAATAAAATCAGTTATAAATAGGCAATCAAAAGAACAAAATATGAATAAAAGAATAAAGACATTAGCAACAGCTCTGCTTGCAATGGCAACAATAACAGCAAATGCACAAGACAAGAGAGAAATGTTTAATCCTATCCACACGGCTCTTGTTTCACAAACAATAGCACCTGATGCAAGAGCAGCAGGTATGGGTGATGTAGGTGCTGCCACTGATCCAGATGTAAACTCACAATATTGGAACCCTGCAAAATATCCATTCTGCATAAGCCGTGCAGGTGTAGCCTTGAACTATACTCCTTGGCTACGGTCGCTGGTCAGTGATATGGATATAGCATATTTGTCGGGATATTACAGAATTGGTGACTATAGCGCAGTATCTGCATCACTGAGATATTTCTCGCTTGGTGAGGTATACACAAACTATCAAGAAGGAACAAGTCTTGACAATGCACAAACAATAAATCCTTATGAAATGTCTTTCGATGTAGCATATTCTTTGATGCTTAGCGAAAAATTCTCCATTGCAGCTGGTGTACGTTGGTTAATGTCAGACATGCAGTATAGCCAAACAGAAGAAAGAAGTGCATCAAGTGCTTTTGCAGCAGACATAGCTTGCTACTACAATAACTATATAAACTTGGGGCAACGTGAGTGTCAGCTCGGCATTGGTCTAAATATAAGCAACATCGGTAGTAAGATAACCTTTGGAGAAAGCAACTACAGCGAATTCATTCCTACCAATATGCGTTTGGGAGCGGCTCTTATGGTTCCTATTGATGAATTCAACCGCTTCACCATAGCTGCAGATGCAAACAAATTGCTTGTTCCAACTTATCCTCAACAAAAAGACGGTGAAAGTTCTGAGGATTATACACAGCGTGTAGAAGACGAATATTACAGTCAAAGTAGTATATCTGGTATATTCAAAAGCTTCGGTGATGCCCCTGGCGGCTTTAAGGAAGAAATGCAAGAGATAAACTGGAGTGTTGGAGCAGAATATGTATATAACGACAAATTTACATTACGTGCAGGTTACCACAATGAAGCAGAAAACAAAGGTAACAGAAAGTATTTCACAGTTGGTGCCGGTTTCCGTATGAGTGCATTCACACTTGATTGCGGATATGTAATAGCAACAGCAAAGAGTAATCCTTTGGATCAAACACTTCGATTCACACTTGGTTTCGATATGGATGGTTTAAAAGATTTGTTTAAAAGATAAGAATATCAATCACGTCAGGAGGCATTAACATAGCCTCCTGCTTTTGTTTTACATAACATTAATACATATATGAAAATCCGCGTTGGTTTCGGTTATGATGTCCATAAATTAGTTCCAAACAGAAAATTATGGCTTGGAGGCATTCAAATAGAACATACATTAGGTTTACTTGGGCACAGTGATGCCGATGTTCTTATACATGCAATTTGTGATGCTCTGCTCGGAGCTGCAAACATGAGAGACATTGGCTACCATTTCCCTGACACCTCAGCAGACACACTTGATGTTGATAGTAAGATTCTTCTTAGGAAGACAGTAGATTTAATTGCTACAAAGGGATATAAATTAGGAAATATAGATGCCACAATATGTGCGGAACGTCCTAAAATAAACCCTCATGTTGAAAAGATGAAAGAGTGTCTTGCTAAAGTCATGGATGCTGATATTGATGACATATCCATCAAAGCTACAACGACAGAAAAACTTGGCTTTACTGGTAGAGAAGAAGGCATCAGTGCTTATGCCACTGTACTTATATATAAAGACTGAACCACAGATACTGTATAGATGAAATTCCACTACTATATTACCACAGTCCGTAATAACAAAGGAATTTTACATCGGTAAAACACAAAAAGTTTTTTCGCAATTTTATCCCTCATCCCTCACTTTTTTCTTGTTTTCCCTTTATATATGGGCATTCCAGAAGGTGAGGGATGCAGTGAGAGATGTGAGGGATGTGTTGAGAAATTCCAGTTAAAAGCTCCGCCTTATACCATCGGTGTGAAGGAACTGCACCGATGGTGCAAGGTAAGAGCACCGATAATGCATGTATAATGCACTATCTGCAAGACCCTTTTTATTTGCTTAATATATTATGAAGCAAGAAAGTGGCATTTTGGTTTTTTGCCACTCCTCGTGTTATCTTGTAATTATAAGTTATATTGTCGGAAAGCTTTATTTCAAAACAATAATTATGGAAATACTGTGGATATTCGTCAGCCATCTTTGACAATTCAAGATCATGTGTTGCTATAATACCACTAACAGGAAGTTTTGAAACAGCTTCAAGAAACATTCTTGAACCATTCAGCTTGTCTAAAGAGTTTGTACCTTTAAGTATCTCATCCAAGATGATAAGAGTATGTTCATTGTTACGCACTGTATCAAGCAAGAATTTTAACCTTAGTAACTCAGCATTAAAATAACTTATGCCATGTGTAAGGTCATCACTTGTACGCATACTGCTGAACAAAGAAAAAACAGAAACCTTTAGCTTTGTAGCAAAAACCGACATTCCACACATAGCAAGAATATAATTTATACCAACGGAACGCAAGAAGGTGCTTTTTCCAGCCATGTTAGCTCCAGTTATGATGTAATAATTACCATCCTCTATACAGAAATCGTTTTTAACAGCTTTCTCTCCAAGAAAAGGGTGATACAACCCTGTAGCTCTATACACAATCTCAGCACTGTCAACTATTTCAGCATCAACGCTCTGTGGTTCATTGTATCTCATTGTTGCCATTGATACCATTGCATCAATATCACTCAAAGCGTCTATCCATTTCTCTATCAGCACAAAATTTCTGTTCTGCCATTTTAGATATCTGCGCACAAGGAAATAATCACTCCACCCTATAGCATTGAAAATTATCAATCCAAGCACATTTGCCCGTCTGTCAAGTGCATCAAGAATATTTTTTAGTTCTTTCATTGATAATATGGCAGCATTATCATTGTCATTCAACAAATCCACAACTGCTTTGTTGTCAGTTTCTCTAAAAGCAGAAGATGATACAAATTGCATTAATGCCAAACAAACTTTTGTTGACTCTGTAATTTTATTTACAGCCTTGCTTATCATTTTTATTGCCTTTGAAGAGAAGTTTATACTGAAGCCAAGCTGCAATACAGCCCATATAAAAACAAAGTTTGCACTCAAAGAAGTGAAAACAGTAAATATCAGCAATACTATAAAAACAGAAATTGCAGCAATGACCATAGCATACGACGTGGATGATAATGCTCGCTCAGGAATATTCGCATTACTTGTTTCTTGCAAAATTTTTCTAATCAAATGTGTATCTATTTTATCTTTACCACATAAAGAAAGAAACTCGGTACGCCACTCCTCCATTTCCGCAAGTTCTGCAATAGCCTTATTTCGGTTCCTAATACATTCTATTGTTTTTTTATGTTCAAAATCATTCAATGCACATGAAGATAATATCTCAGCAAGCCTGTCACTGCCACCTGTTGTCACCGTTCGACACATGCGGTTATATAGAGAACCTTTTCCAAATAAATCTAAGTCGAAAGAATATTGATGATTTGCATTAATATACTTTTCACCGCTATCAAACTTAGAGAAGTCACCATTCAAGTAATTGAGGTTATCCTTATATACATTTAATTGAGACTCAATACTTCCAATTTTCTTACTGTTCATTCTGTCAGCCCATTTTGCAGAAATGAAAATTCCGAGCAAAGTAAAAAAAGAAAGGAGAAAGTTCAATATTTCTATTTTTCCTATATAAAAGCCCCAACATGCAGTAACAATAAGCAAAAAGGTGCATATCTCTTTAACTATGAACCATTTTATCTTCGACTTTCTTTTCTGCAAGACAGCCGATAGTTTTTCAACCTGATCGTTATAGTGTTCTTGTATTTCTTTTTTCATATATAAATCAATTAAATATTCCTGTTCTTGCATAATATAAAAACAAATAAGGCAGCCTATCCTTTTGGATGAGCTGCCATATTTTTTTTCGCTTTGTTCTAACGAAGGAGAAAAGCTGTATGTTATTACTCCTTTGTAATAACTCTCTTCTCTGCAATACGAGCCTTCTTACCTGTAAGGTTACGCAAGTAGTACAACTTAGCGCGACGAACCTTACCAACTTTGTTCAGCTCAATGCTTGCGATGTTAGGAGACTCCATTGGGAAGATACGCTCTACACCAACAGTTCCAGACATCTTGCGTACAGTGA
>CAKQCV010000085.1 GCA_934217675.1 uncultured Prevotella sp.
TTGCTCAAGGCAAGCAACCAGGAGAAGCAGTCTGAGCAGGTCTATGCTGACATGCAGACTCTCGCCGCAGAATATCTTAATGTGCCCGAACTGAGTGTCACCATAGCTAATCCTATGCTCTCGAAAAAGCAGAAAGAGGCATTGCTGCTTACTGCTACGGGAAACTCAAAGTGTAATTTGACTCAGCGTTTTATAACTCTTGTGATGAATGAGAGGAGAGAGGGCATTATGCAATTCATTGCTAACTCGTTTATAACTCTGTACAGGGAACAGAATAACTTGATTCAGGCTAAACTTTCAACTGCCGCACCTTTGTCTGCACCTATGGAGGCTAAACTGCGGAAGTTGGTAGAAAGTAAGACAAACGGTACTGTGGAATTTAAAACGGATGTTAATCCTGACTTGATTGGCGGATTCGTTCTTGAATATGATACTTACCGCCTTGATGCAAGCATAAAGCGTCAGCTGAGTACTGTTTTGTCGGAGCTTAATTAAAAAATAAAGCATAATTATGTCAGATAAAATTAAACCAAGCGAAGTGTCCCAAGTACTTCTCGAACAGTTGCAGGGCATCAATAACAGCGAGAAGTTTGACGAAGTGGGTACCGTTCTTCAGGTGAGCGACGGTGTGGCGCGTATCTATGGATTACGCAATGCCGAGGCTAACGAACTCTTGGAGTTTGAGAATGGTACGATGGCGATCGTAATGAATCTTGAGGAGGACAACGTTGGTTGTGTGCTCCTTGGTTCTACGGAAGGCATAAAGGAGGGTATGGTCGTTAAGCGTACTAAGCGTATTGCTTCAATTCGTGTGAATGACAATATGCTCGGACGTGTGATTAACCCTCTGGGACAGGCTATTGACGGTAAGGGTGATATAGACCTTACTGATTCTTTTGAAATGCCGCTCGACCGTAAGGCTCCTGGTGTTATCTATCGTCAGCCGGTGAAGGAACCTTTACAGACTGGTCTGAAGGCTGTTGACTCGATGATTCCTATCGGTCGTGGTCAGCGTGAGCTTATTATCGGTGACCGACAGACTGGTAAAACTGCTATTGCCATTGATACAATCATTAATCAGAAGAGTTTCTATGATGCAGGAAAACCTGTGTATTGCATTTATGTAGCTATAGGTCAGAAGGCTTCTACTGTTGCTGCTCTTGTGGCAAACTTGAAGGAACACGGAGCTTTGCCTTATACTGTAATTGTTTCGGCTACGGCTGCTGATCCTGCAGCTATGCAGTATTATGCTCCTTTTGCAGGAGCTGCTATCGGTGAATACTTCCGTGATCGCGGACAGTCGGCACTCGTCGTTTATGATGATTTGTCAAAACAGGCTGTCGCTTACCGTGAGGTGTCATTGATTCTTCGCCGTCCTTCTGGACGTGAGGCATATCCTGGTGATGTGTTCTACCTCCATAGCCGTTTGTTGGAACGTGCTGCACGTATCAATGATCAGCAAGAGATTGCTGAACAGATGAACGATCTTCCTGAGTGCATGAAGGGACATGTTAAGGGTGGTGGATCTTTGACTGCTCTTCCTATCATCGAAACACAGGCAGGTGATGTTTCTGCTTATATTCCAACTAATGTGATATCTATTACTGATGGTCAGATTTATTTGGAAAGCGACTTGTTCAACCAGGGTTTCCGTCCTGCAATCAATGTGGGTATATCTGTAAGCCGTGTGGGTGGTTCTGCTCAGATTAAGAGTATGAAGAAAGTTGCCGGTACGCTTAAAATTGACATGGCACAATATCGTGAGCTTGAGGCTTTCTCTAAATTCTCAAGTGATATGGATGTTGTAACTGCTATGACTCTTGACCGTGGACGCAAGAACAACCAGTTGTTGATTCAGCCTCAGTACAGTCCTATGTCTGTAGGTGAGCAGGTGGCAATCTTGTATTGTGGAACTCATGGACTGATGCATGATGTTCCGGTAGAGAAGGTGCGTGAGTGTCAGGATTCTTTCCTTGACAAACTTCGTGCTTCTCATAAGGATGATGTTATAGACGTTCTCGCTTCTGGCACAATCAATGATGATGTCTGTCATACTATTGAGAGTGTGATGGCTGATATTGCCGGACAGTATAAAAACTAATAGCCTATGCCGTCACTGAAAGAAATTAAAGGCAGAATTGCCTCAGTAAATAGCACACGTAAGATTACCAGTGCTATGAAGATGGTTGCTTCTTCAAAGCTGCACCATGCACAGCAAATGATTGAGAATATGCTCCCATATGAAAATATGCTCGAGAGAATACTGCAGTCGTTCCTGGCAAGTGAGGCTGATGCTCACACCGTCTTCAGTGAGGTTCGTCCTGTCCGGCGTGTGGCTTTTGTTGTATACTCTTCAAACAGTAGCTTGTGTGGCGGATTCAATGCAAATGTGGTGAAGATGCTTCATTCTGCTGTTGAAGAATATTCGGGGTTGGATAAAGATAGCTTTATTGTATATCCGATAGGTAGAAAAGTTGCAGAGCAGGTTGCAAAAATGGGACTTGCGAGTGCTGGTGATTTTACAGAACTTGCTGACAAGCCAAATGCAAGGCAATGTATAGATATAGCACATGAGCTCGGTGAGAAATTTTTGAAAGGTGAGATTGATCGCGTAGAGTTGATTTATCATCATTTTAAAAGTGCTGGCTCGCAAATCTTGCAGAGAAAAACTTTCTTGCCTTTAGCTGTAAATGAAGCTATAGGGCAGGACAATGACCGTGATTTGACTCATAAGACTGTGACACCTGAGATGCAGGAATATTTGCGGAACAATGCAAAAGAGGAAGAAAGAAAAACTGAAGAAGCTAAGCCTCTCAATGATAACTTTATCGTTGAACCTAATATGGATACAGTTTTAAAAACCTTGATTCCTAAGTTAGCACACCTCATGCTTTATACTGCATTGCTTGACAGCAATGCTTCTGAGCATGCTGCAAGAATGGTTGCCATGCAGACTGCTACAGATAATGCTGATGAACTGTTGAGGGAGCTTAATCTCCAGTACAACAAGAGCCGTCAGCAGGCTATTACTAATGAATTGCTTGATATCGTTGGAGGTTCGGTTAACAACTAACTTTTTAATATGGAAAAAGGGATGTAATGATGTATAGATCACTGCATCCCTTTTCTTTTGATTATACTTTTTCTTTAGTGATTTTAAGCTTAAGGTTAATTATAATTAAATAATATCGTTTTATTGCTTGTATAATGTCTGCATATGACAATTTTATTGTAACTTTGCATCTGATTTAGTCCGTATAGGCTCAAATAAGTTGCAGCACGAAGTTGCGCGCCTTGCGGAGCAAACCCGTTTAAAGTAATAAAATGTACGCAATCGTAGAGATTAACGGTCAGCAGTTCAAAGTGGAGGAGGGAAGAAAATTGTTCGTTCACCACATGCAGAATGCTGAAGAGGGTCAAACTGTAGAGTTTGACAAAGTGCTTCTCGTTGACAACAATGGAGAGGTTAAAATTGGTGCTCCAACAGTAGAAGGAGCTAAAGTTGTTTGTGAGGTTGTTAACCCACTCGTAAAGGGTGACAAGGTTATCGTATTCAAAATGAAACGTAGAAAAGATGAGCGCAAGCGTATGGGTCATCGTACACACTTCACACAAATTACAGTTAAACAAGTAATCGCTTAAAAAAAGGAGGACTAGTAGAAATGGCACATAAAAAAGGTGTAGGTAGTTCTAAGAACGGCCGTGAGTCAGCTTCACAAAGATTAGGCGTTAAGATTTGGGGTGGTCAGAAAGTCATCGCTGGTAATATTATCGTTCGTCAGCGTGGTACAAAACACAATCCAGGTCAGAATGTAGGTATTGGTAAGGATGATACTCTTTATGCTCTTACAGACGGTATCGTAAACTTCCGTAAGGGTCGTAAGGATAGAAGTATTGTATCAGTACTTCCAGAGGCTGAAGCTTAAAAATAAACAAACTTATTCCAAACAAACATATAAGAGTCTCATTTTTGAGACTCTTTTTTAGTATAAATTAAAAAAGACCGCATTTATGGTGCGGTCTTTTGATAAAGAATTTTATTTTCCAAATATTACAGTTGGTTCCCCACTGTCTTTATTTGTATCCTCATTTCTGTCGAGCAAGTATTGCAAGAACATTTGCAGAGCTTTGCTTGTTGCAGCTGCAAGATTTATATCTCTTCCATAATCTTTTTCTATTTTCATGGTTTCAATATCATCGGCAGTTCCGCATGCCAACCATATTGTGCCGACAGAAATAGAATCGGTGCCACCACCAGGGCCTGCAAAACCTGTTGCAGAAATGGCATAGTCAACATTAAGCACTTTTATTGCCCCTTTAACCATTTCGATTGCAACTTCTTCACTGACAGCGTTTTTCTCTTCTATTATTTTGGGATCTATCCCAAGAATTTTTTCTTTAATTTCGTCGGTGTAGGAGATAATGCTACCTTTGAAATAGTTTGATGCTCCAGGCATTGCAATTATAGATTCTGCGATGCGTCCTCCAGTACAACTCTCCGCAGTACCTAATGTGCATCCTTTTTCCCAAATTATTTGACTTATCTCTCTACTTAAAATTTTGTCTTCAAATCCCATGTTGTATTTTGTATTAATTAAATGTAACTTTAGAGAATGCGGGTGCATCGATAGAACAGAAATCTTTGTCTATGTATTTGTAATATCCTGTTATTGCTATCATTGCAGCATTGTCTGTGGTATAGCTAAATTTCGGTATGTATATATTCCAGTGGTATTTTTCTGCGTGTTCCCTGAATGCGTTCCGTAATCCGTTATTAGCACTTACACCCCCAGCTACAGCAACGTGCTTTATTCCGGTTTGCTTAACCGCGAGGCGAAGTTTTTTCATTAGAATATCTACGATGGTATGTTCAAGACTTGCAGCCAAGTCTTCTTTGTGATGCTCTATAAAGTCAGGATCGTCTTTTATCCAATCCCTTAAACTGTAGAG
This sequence comes from uncultured Prevotella sp., assembly GCA_934217675.1. GTDB lineage: Bacteria > Bacteroidota > Bacteroidia > Bacteroidales > Bacteroidaceae > Prevotella. The sequence goes on from CAKQCV010000085.1 coordinate 4,951, forward strand.
GAATGATGTTTTCAATCCACTGAAACTGTAGTCAAGGTTTGGAATATGTGGCTCGGAGAATTTGTATGCAAGAGGATTGCCCTTGCGTGCAAGTTTATCGATAATTGGTCCGCCCGGATATCCGAGTCCCATTACTTTTGAACATTTGTCAATGGCTTCTCCTGCTGCATCATCAATTGTCTGTCCTAAAAGTTGCATGTCGTTATATGCATTCACTCTGACGATTTGGGAATTGCCGCCACTTACGAGTAGACACAAGAATGGAAGTGGTGGTGCAGAGTTATCGTCATCGCTTTCTTTAATGAAATGTGCCATGACATGCCCTTGCAAATGGTTTACGTCAATAAGTGGAATGCCAAGTGAGCGTGCGAAGCCTTTGGCAAAACTTACTCCAACAAGCAGTGACCCCATCAGACCAGGTCCGCGAGTGAAAGCCACAGCTGATAACATTTCCTTTGTTATTCCTGCTCGTTTTATTGCCTGGTCAACAACAGGTACAACGTTTTGCTGGTGTGCACGTGAAGCGAGTTCTGGTACAACGCCACCATAAGCCATGTGTACATCCTGTGATGCAGTGACATTGCTTAACAGCACTCCGTTTTTCAGTACTGCAGCAGAAGTGTCATCGCAACTGCTTTCTATACCTAATATATATATGTCTTTGTTTTCCATTGTTGTTTCATTATTCAGTAAGAATCTCTACACCATGCTCTGTCATCAAGAATGTATGCTCCCATTGTGCACTTGGTTTTTCGTCTCCTGTTATAACTTCCCATCCGTATTTGTCGTCAGCGTCGATGAAAACCTGCCATGTGCCCATGTTAATCATAGGCTCAATGGTGAATACCATTCCTGGTACAATGAGCATTCCTGTTCCCTTATGTCCGTAGTGTAGCACTTCTGGATCTTCATGGAATTTCAGACCAACTCCATGACCGCACAAGTCTCTAACTACTCCATAGTGGTATTTTTCAGCATGTTTTTGTATTGCATGACCAATATCTCCAACGAAGCAATAAGGTTTTGCTGTTTCTGCTCCTATTTCAAGGCATTCTTTTGCGACACGCACCAATTGTTCCTTCTCAGGAGTGGTCTTTCCGATAATGAACATTCTGGATGCATCAGCAAAATATCCATTGAGTATTGTCGTAAAATCTACATTAACGATATCTCCCTCTTGTAGAACATCTTCCTCTTTGGGGATACCATGGCATACAACTTCATTGATGCTAGTGCATACACTTTTGGGGAATCCTTCGTAATTTAGGCATGCTGGTGTTGCTCCATGCTCAACACAGTAGTCGTAGCAGATTTTATCGATTTCAAGAGTGTTCATTCCTGCATGAATCCGTTTTGCCACTTCATCAAGAACACCAGTGTTTACAACACCACTGCGCCGAATACCTTCAATCTGTTCTGGAGTTTTGATCAGGTCTCTTGTAGGAACGGTTTTGCCCTTGTTCTCCCAGTACATTACTTTCTTGTCTAAGTCAGTTGGCTCTTGTCCTGGTAGACAATGCCATCTTCTTTTTTTATTAAACATTGCAGTTTATATTTTAAAGTCTTTTTGTTTATTCTTAAGAATTATTATTTTCCAGGATATCTTCAATTTCTGTTGTCCAATCTTTCCCGTTTTGTGGGCAAAATGTGGCAAATCCAAGTTTTTGTGCGATTTCTACATTTTTTTGTCCATCGTCAACAAATAATGTTTCGTTGGCTATAATGTTTTCGTCACATATTATTTTCTTGAATATTCTTTCGTCCGGTTTCATCATTTTGAGTTTGTAGCTCATGTATGTAGCATCGAAAAATTCGTTTATGCTACGTCCATCTCCAGAAAAATCTTTGCTCATTGCCCAGTCCATCATAAACGGATTAGTGTTAGATAGCAGTATTAGTTTATAACCTTTGGAGCGAAGTTTGTCAAGTATATTTATATTCCTTGCAGGTACTTCTTTTGTATATCCTCTCCAGGCGTATTTACACTCTTCGAAAGAAAGTTGTTTGCCAACAAGAGTACTGAGTTCTCCGATAAAATTATCGGCAGAGATTTTGCCCTCTTCAAGATCTCCAAATATTCCTTTCTGGGTGTAAGGGTCAAGTTTTTGTTCTGCATCTTGCAGTCCTATTTCATTAAATCTTTTAACAGCGCTTGGCTGGTCGATAGTCATGATAACACCGCCAAGATCAAAAATTATATTTTTTATTTGCATAATAGTATTTACGAAGTCTTAGAATCTTTTTCTTGCACGATCCATTTCCCTACGGTCTTCTTTCTCTTTTAGAGTTTGACGTTTGTCAAATTCCTTTTTTCCTTTTGCGAGTGCAATATCCAGTTTTGCTCTTCCATGGTCGTCAATAAACAGCATGGTAGGTACGATGGTGAATCCAACTTGTTTCGTTGCCTCTTGCAGGTTTCTGATTTCCTTCTTATTGAGCAGCAGTTTTCTGTCTCGTTTACTGTCGTGGTTGTTGTATGAACCATAGAAGTATGGTGATATATTCATCCCCTTAACCCATATTTCGCCATTGTTGATATAGCAAAAAGTGTCAACAAGCGAAGCTTTTCCCATTCGTATTGATTTTATCTCAGTTCCAGTCAGTACTATACCGACTGTAAATGTATCAACAAAAAAATATTCGAATGATGCTTTTTTGTTGCGTATGTTTATAGGACTTTTCTTTCTAAGAAGTTCTTGTTCTTTGTTCATCTTTCTTGAATTTATACATTGAATTATTTTTCAATGCAAGCAAATTTTTCAATGTTTTCGTCAATATAGTGAGCGATAAGAGCAGTCCATTGTTCTTCATTCTCAATGAATGCATCATCAAACTCGTCAAATTCCGGGTGCTTTTCAAAAAGAGCCATGAATTCATCGTCGTTGCATTCTTTTTCAATGTCTTCTCCATGCTCCCAGTATAATTTGCCTGTTGCATATATGAGTTTTGACAGGTCTTTTATTCCCCATATCTTTATCATTTTGGCAAATGGGTTTTCAAAAATGAAACTCCCATACCCATTATGTATAAGCTGTACAAAGCCTCCGTCCATAACTTCTTCTCTAAGGTATATGTATGCGATTAATGTAATCTGGTCGGCATTCAGCTCGCTCATATTTTCTGCTGTAAGCTCGCCGCCTATTGCTTCTGTTATGGAATCATAGAAAATATTCGTGAAGGCATCCATTCCTTTTTCTGCAGCTTTTATTATATCGTTTTCTTTAATTACTATTTTCATGTTATATACTATTTATGTGCAAAGTTACATTAATTCATTGAGAAAACGAAAGGATTTGTACATAATTAAATATGTATACCTAAATATTGTGTATGGCTTATAGCATATAAGTAATGTTTAATGCTTTTATTTTTTTTATTGTGTTATTGCTTTATACTTTGATATCGTAGACTTATAAAGTTTGAAGTAAATGTTTAAAAAAATCAAAAAACGATAGATTTTGCAATGTGTGGTTTGAAAATTTAGAATAATCTATTATCTTTGCAAAGAATATGAAAAGTACTTATTCCTCTATGAAATCTATTTGGTGGTTTTGAGATGGTGAAAGTATCATATTGAAAGAAAAATAAATCAAGAAAAAGGAATGGAAGCTTTTTTTAGAACACACAATTACCTTATTGAACATACGGACGCTCCTGTTCGACGTCTTCTCATGGATGAGATAAATTGGAATGACCGTATGATAGGCATAAAAGGCTCTCGTGGGGTGGGGAAGACTACATTCCTTTTACAATATGCCAAGGAACACAAGGAAGTCGGTAATAGGAGATGTTTGTATGTAAATATGAATAATTTCTATTTTCAGGTTCGAGGTATTTCTGATTTTGCAGGTGAATTTTATCGTAACGGTGGTCGTACACTGCTTATTGATCAGGTTTTTAAAGAACCAAATTGGGCACACGAACTTCGTATGTGTTACGATTTGTATCCGGAATTGAAAATCGTTTTTACTGGAAGTAGCGTTATGCGGCTGAAGGATGAAAATTCGGAGCTGAGTGGTATAGTGAAAAGTTATAATCTAAGGGGATTTTCATTTCGTGAATTCTTGAATTTGCAGACAGGGTGTAATTTTCATCCTTATTCCCTTAATGATATCGTTGAAAATCATGAGCATATAGTGCGTCAGATACTACCTTATGTGTCACCTCTAAAATATTTTCAGGATTACTTGCATCATGGATTTTATCCTTTTTATAGAGAGCACCGAAATTATTCGGAAAATCTTCTAAAAACAATGAACATGATGACTGAGGTTGATATTTTGTTTATAAAGCAAATAGAACTGAAGTATTTGGCAAAAATCAAAAAGTTGTTTTATCTTCTTGCCTTAAACGGTTCAAAAGCTCCAAATATTAGTCAGTTGGCTGCTGATATAGAGACGAGTCGTGCTACGGTTATGAATTATATAAAATACCTTGCTGATGCCCGTCTGATAAATATAATTTATCCTGTTGGGCAGTGCTTCCCGAAGAAGCCACCAATGGTGGTAATGCACAATCCTAATCTTATGTATGCTATATATCCGATAAATGTGGAAAAGCAAAATCTGATGGAAACATTTTTTGTGAATTCTCTGTGGAAAGATCATAAGGTGAATACTGGTTCTAAAGCTGGGTGCTATATTATTGATGAAAACTTGCCTTTTAAGGTGTGTGATGCTGCGAGACCTTTGAAGTCGAGAATTGGCAATGATGTGATACTTGCAAGATACAATACTGAGGTCGGTCATGGAAAAATGATTCCACTTTGGCTTTTGGGCTTTCTTTATTAGAGAATGATTTTGAAAATCAAAATAAAAAATTGATACATTAACATTAATATTTTATTAAAATGGCAAAAGAAAAAAAGTTTATCACTTGTGATGGTAACGAGGCT
>CAKQCV010000086.1 GCA_934217675.1 uncultured Prevotella sp.
GGTTGAGCCTCCATTTTTGTATCAATGAACAGAGCGATAGGGGTACCTGAACCCCAAGGACGTCCGAGAGTGTAGTTTCCGTCAATACTACTCTTTTCTGCTTTGATTGTACAGTTTTTGAAGATATATCCGTATTTAGTTGGTATAGATGGAACAGCGAGATACCCGTTGTCACACATTTGCAAATCTACATTGTTATAGTATACATCACCCTTTCCGCATAGGAAGTCTGTGCGTCCGCGAAGCAGTCCGCCTTCAAAATAGAAACGGCTCTTGTTGCTATTTGAAACATAAGTGTCTTGATATCCCCACAAACACATATCCTTGCATACAGTTTTGTTTGACTGGTCATTCAATTCAATGTCGCGTCCTTTTGCATCTCCCATCGCACTCTTTATTGTGAAATTCTGCATGTAGGTGTTTGTTGCCCCACTCTGGAGTGATAACACGTCACCTTGTCCTATACCTTCTGCAATATTGCCGCCATCAGGTTTAAACTGATTAGGCACCTTGTTTGTTATAACAGTTTCCTCCATGTCTTCACCGATGATTGACACGTTAGGAGTATTTAGGTAAGTTGTAGGGTCTGTGAATTTAGCATATTCTTTTCCGTCAATAGTGCAAGTCTTTTGATTGTTTGTTTTATTGCCTTCCAATACGTACTTGCCTTTCTTGATGAATATTCTGTAGCGTTGAGTGTTGTCTGCGCGTTTTGATGCAGCAGCGAAAGCGTCAATCAGAGAACCGTCTGTAGGAACGATGAAATCATACATTTGTTTAGCCACTACAGGACGAGTTTTTGTCTTGAATGCAATGCTGATAGGGCTTGAAACAGTATTGTCTGTAAGGTCACTGATACTATTGGCTGGCAACAAGAATGTATATTCTTTGTCATACTCAAGAGCCTTGTATTTGAAAGAAACTGTTTTGCCTGATACTACAGGAGTAAGTTCTATACCATTGAGAGTTGCCTTAACATTGTCGTTGGCAAGTTTTACCTTCTCGTCGAAAGTAAGAATTATGTTTCCGTTAGCAGATACATTATCTGCATTGTTTGCTGGAACCGATTCAACCATAACAGGAGCTTTGCCGTCATCAACAACCTTAGCTGTTCCTGTGATGAAAATCTCAGAGATGCCTATACCATCGTTGTTTGATGTGGCACCTTGTATGTCAGAAGATTTGTCGGCAATCCAGCGGATATACACTTTCGGTTGGTTATTGGCATCTGTAGGCAAGGCAAATTCTTCTGTCTTCCAATTCTTTGCACCCTCAAGAACAAATGTTCCGAGTTTAGTCCAAGCTTCACCGTTTAGCGAGTATTCCACGTCATACTTTGTATAGGCATTATAGTTAAACACCATAGCCGACGATACTTTCACATCGGTAAAAGCCGAAGCATTGACCATTGTCTGCCAGTAATATTTTCCAAGTCCTTCAGTGTTCCAGTTAACGGCAGCCCATTTCCCTTCATATCCGCCGGAACTCTGGCTTTTGTCGAGCCAACCGATATTGTTTCCATCAGTATCGCGAAGCACAAGGGCATCGGCATCGTTGTCCTCTGCAGCGAAGTCTGCTTTACGTCCGTTGTTGCCTTTCTGCACGAAGTCCCATCCTGCAATGAAATCAATAGCTGAGAAGTTAGCTTCGATATTCTTGTCTTCAGTCATGTCAAACTGTAGTTCACTGCTTGTTTCTCCATTGCTCCAAGATTTGAAAGAAACGATTTTGTTTGAAGAAGCAGCAAGAGTAACCTTTGTTCCTTCCTCATACATGTTTCCATTTTCTCCATTGCCTGTTGGAGTTGCCGTAACCATATAGTTATTGCCGGGAGCGTTCACTGTAACATTCAGTGCATAAGTGTTCAGTTTCTCAAAGTTAGCCATTACAGTCATATTCTTGTCCAGAGTAACGTTGAGTTTATCTTCTGTGCCAAGGATATTGTTGTCGGCATCAGTCCAGCTGATAAATTTATATCCAAAGTTCTTTTTGGCAGAAAGCTTTAATTCTGTACCGGCATCAAATTCCGAACCTGCAGGATTTTGGCTGATAGTTCCACCTTCTGCAGGATTTGCTGTTGCAGAGAAAGAGTAGCGAGCCACCTGTTGCTTTTCTCCATTCACAGTACCGTTAATAACAACATTGTTCAGACCATATTGTTTGCCTTTGTTGTCATAAATAGTAATGAGTAGAGAGAAACCTTTTTGCGAAGCAAATGTTGCTGGCACTTCATATTCAAAGTTTGAAACGTCAGTTGTCTTGCCGTTTCTTCTTGGTTTTATTCCTTCGGCAAGTGTTGTTTCTTCGCCATCAGCAGTTCTTACTCTAACGCTCATTTGTCCGCCATCAGTACCAAAGCGGATAATGTTTGCACTTACCTTCGTTGGTGTAAAGGTAACTCCTTTTGAGGGAACCACTTTAAATTCAACGGCGTTGTCGTCATTTGTTGCACTACCCTTGTCGTTTGGCTTGAATGCTGCATAAGTTATGCTTCCGTCTTTCTTGGAAGTGTCATAAGGGATGTTTACACCTGTTGTTACTGATGTTGTAGTAAAAGCTCCATCTGGAGAGGTTACCGCTGCTTCCGTTATAGTTCCGTTCAGTGGAAATGTTACGGAAGCTGCATCATTGTTGAACTTTTGAGCAAAAGCTGATAGTCCGCAGATGATGCAGAGCATGGTGAGCATGCTACGTAATACTTGTTTTTTCATTTTGTTTATTGATTATGTATTGATTTTCTCTGTCTTGTAGTTTGAATTTTTAATTCGACCTTTTCAAAAGACATGGCAAAGATAAAGAAAAAGGGCGTAACGCTTGCAGCGCACACCCTTTAATATAAATGGTTTGGAGGATATTCCCCTATTTTGGATTATTTTTATCCCATAGAGAAAGTCTAACTCAATTCTGGCTTGAGAAAGTATGTTTTATTCCTGTTAGTATTTAAGTTGTATTATTTCTATTGATATTTCATATGACGTCAAATTATTCGTTGTTGTTAGGCTCTCATCTTTTGGAGCTTCTCCTTTATCATCTTCCTTGCTTTGCCAATCTGAAAGCGATACACCTCGTGTGCAAGGACGAAATAAACCAGAACCTGTATCCACAGAGCATGGTATTCCGTTGTCACATCGTTGAGCGTAGCTCCCATACTGTTCATCCTGACGAAACCGCGGATGCCAAATGTTGAAGGGAACAGCCATGACACACCTTGCCAAAAAGTCGGTATGTTACTCTGAGGCCATGACACGCCCGACATGAATAGTAATGGTACAGATGAGAATACAACGAGCAGCATAACGTTCTCTCTATAGCGCATCAATGCCGACAGTGTCATACTGAAGAATATGCATGACAAAATGAACGGCATACAGAAAAGAATAAGTTCTTTTCCGCTTATCAAGCTGATGAAGTTGAACATTCGTGGTACAGCACACAGCAAATATGCTGCCATTATGGTGTAAATCATAAAGTATGCCAATGCCTTGCCCCATACGATACGCATCACACCGCGGTAATGGCAGTCTACTGGTACAAGAAATCCATAGTTATTCTTCTCCCTTGCCGTTCCTGCAGCCATGCCCACACCAAGTAACAGTGTTTGTTGTATGATGAGCATCAAAACACCAGGAATGATAAAGTTTCCGTAACCTGCAGTGTTGTTGAATATCGGCACTTCTTCAAAATCGAGTGGCTTTGTCGTTATCTCGTTTTCCCTGTTTGTATAGTTGCCAGATAACTCAATCTGAATTTTTGAGTTCAGCTTCCCTTGTATTGCCGTGCAAGTTTGGAATATAGCTTTGTAGGCAAGCATGAGGCTCATGTCGCAATACACTCCAACGTGGGTCTGCTCCATACGGTTCAGCTTTGTCTGAAAATCCTCAGGAAAGTACACCACGCCATAAGCCTTTCCCCTTCCCACACAGTCTCTTGCCTCCTCCAAGCTGTTGCATCTAACGGCAACCTTTGTGTCTGGCGAAGCATTGAGCATGCGGGTGAACTCACGGCTCTCGTTGCTGTGCGACAGGTCAACCACAGCCACTGGTACTTCTCTTGTCACCTCGTTGTTGTATATCCACGAATATAAGAGAGGGTAGGCAAGTGGTACGATAACGAGAAACATCAGCACGCCTTGGTCTTTCAAAACGTTCTTCAGTTCCTTGATGCAGATATAGGCTGCGTCGTATATTATTCTGTATAGTTTCATTGTTGTTCTTCTTTTAATAAGAGAAATATTAAGGATTATAATCCACAATATATACTCTCTTTCCGCTAATCCATATATTTATACTCCATCATTGCTTTCTTTATATTCCCTGCAATAAGAACTGGCAACAGCGAGAAGGCAATCATGACGGTTATGTTTATCCATACGTAGGACAGTGGAAAATTGTTGAACACTGATGTTTGGTATATTCTGAAGTAATGTCTCAGCGGAAACATCTGGGCAATACCCTCAAGAGCTGGATCCATGGCAAAAACAGGGAATGCTGTACCAACGAGCGAGAAACTCAATACAGCCCACAATGAGCAGGTGCTCATCGACATTCTTAGCGATGGCATAAGGCCAAACATAAATGCTCCAAAACCTTGTGATGCGGTAACGGCAAGCAGTCCGACCAGCAGTATGTGCCATGTGCCACCATTATGCGGAAATCCCAATATCCCATAAATATAGAATGAATACACATAAAACATCAGAAGAAATATCAGCGTCTGTGGCAAGAGTTTGCCCAGCAACATTGCCCATGTGTCGTTGCCAGCAGTGTTGAGCAATTTCTTTGCACGGTCGAACTTCAGTTCCGTACCGAGCGAATATGGTGTAATGAGGAATATGAAGAGCATTATACAACCAGGTATGAGCATTGTACTCAAATAAAAGTTATAGTTTGTCCACGGATTTGTTACGGCATGCATGTCAATGGCAATAGGTTGCAGAAAAGCCATGATTTGTTTTTGCGTGAATCCTTTTGCCGACATCGTTGCCGAGCCAACTCCTGCTGAACCCAGAGAGGCAATTGTTTTCAGATCTTTATATAATAAAGCTCCTGCAGTTAGTGATGTGTAGCTGTAATAGAAAGAAATCTTTGGTTGTCGCGATGCAAGTAGCTTGTCGGTAGTTCCTTTGGGGAAATACATAAAACCATAGATCTCGTTTTGTTGCATAGCAAGACGAGCTTCATCCACATTATTATAATGTGCCACTACATTGGTATTCTGAAAAGCATTAAGCTTACGTGTCAGATTACGTGTTGTAGCAGTGTTGTCAAGATCAACAATGCCCACAGGCATCTCGTTTGGTTGCCCTTGGTTCATCAGCGTGGTGAAGAATATCATCACGAAGAGAGGCAACACCACCATACATATTATATATATAGGAGTGGTGAAGATAATGTGTAGCTCGCGTCTTGCTGTATTCAATAAGTTCTTTATCATATCAATATTTCATCACCAACGTCATTCCTGGTCTCAATCCATCGAGCTTTGTAACAGGTCGTGCTTTCACTTCAAAGGTTTTCAAGTCATATTGCCCGTTACTCTTTGTTGCCTTCCATACTGCATAGCTGCCTTGATCTTTGATATAGTACACCTTCATTTTTATGTCTTTCTTGAATGCTGGCGAGAATGCTGTGAACTCAGAACCAATCTTTAGTCCATCGAGCTGATCTTCGCGCACATTGAATGTTCCCCATACATCACTCATTATAGAGATGCTCATGATAGGAGATCCCGTACCAACGAGTTCACCCACCTTAGGGTAAACATCGCTCACTTCGCCTTCAACCTGTGCCACTTGCACTGTTTCGTTGATATATGAGCTAACTTCCTGAACGGCACCTTTTGCCCTGTTCACTTGGGCTGCGGCTGCCATACGTTCCTCTTTGCGCGCACCTTCCTTTGCCATATTATACTGGCTTTTGGCAGCTTTTTCCTGTGCTTCGAATGCCTTGTATTGTGCAAAAGCCTCGTCGCGTTTCTGTGCACTCATCACTCCCTCGTTAAAGAGACGCTGCACGCGGTCGTATGTCTTCTTGGCAATCTCAAGACCAGCTCTTGCCTGTTGCCAAACCTCATAGGCACCTTGTATCTGCTGTTGGCGTGCTCCGTTGTCTGCCATCAGTTTCATTGCTGATGCTGCATCTTCGGCACTCTGTGCCTGTGTTTTCTTTGCCTCTACTTCTGGAGCATCAAGGATGGCGAGAGTGTCGCCAACATGTACGTAGTCTCCCTCTTTCACGCGAAGTTCAAGAATTCGTCCTGGTACTTTGCTTGATACTCTGTATTCTGAAACCTCAATCTCTCCCTGTATAACGTCTTCGCTCTTGCCGAGTGTAAAATATCCGATAAGTCCAGCCACGACAACTACTGTCGTGAAACCTGCAATGGCAAGGATTATGCTATTTTTCTGTGCTTTATTTTCCATAAATGTTTTTCTGCATCTTAATTCTCAATACTCTTAGTACAATATTCCTAAAGCCTTCTTCAGATTAACCTGAGAAATCTTTACGTCTACTTCAGCGTCAATCTTCTGCGAATTTGCCTGCATCCATGCCGTTTGTGCTTCCATGACATCGGTGGTCTGGAGCACTCCCTCCTTGAAACCGACATTGGCGCAGCGCAGATTCTCTTCTGCTTTCTCCACGTTCTTTTTTGCCATAGCAAGTTTCTTGTATGCCTCGTTTAGCTTAAAGTTGCTTTGGCTCACTTGCAGACCGATTTTCTCTCTTGTGTCATCCATCTCAAGTTGGGCTATTGTTGTGGCAGCCTTGGCTGCGCGCACTTTATAGGTTCCCTCCATCCAGTTCCAAACTGGTATGCGAACCATTAACCCTATATTCCACACTCCGGCAAATTTCTTCGTGAACCCATCGTAAAGGTTTGGATTTGTCATCAAATAACCGCCGGCAACCAATACTTGTGGCAAGAAAGCCGAGCGCACGAGCTTTGTTGCCTGTTTGCTCAGGTCTACAGCATTCTGCAACATGTTCATTTCCGGTCGGTGGTCTATTGCCTGTGCCGTGTCACCTATGGCTACGGCATCGCCAATATCAATGCTCTCAGAATTTTCGTCAGCAAGTGTTATATTCGATTCTGTAGGCATTCCGCAGAGTTGGCACAAAAGCATTTTTGCGAGCGACAGTCCGTCCTCAACCTGTGTCACCTGCATTTCTGCCTCATTCACTTTCACGTTCACCTTTAGTCCGTCGGCACGTGTTGCAACGCCTTCTTTGATCATTTTTGCTACATCGCTGTCAAGTTTCTTCACGAGCGTGAGATAGCTGTCTGCGAGCTTTTGTTTATGATGCAATGAAACTACAGTCCAGTAAGTTTGGTCTATGTCGTGCAATATAGTCTGTCGGCTTGCTTCCTCTTTGTTTGCGGCCATTGTCTCAGAGATATCTGCTATTCGGTTTGCTGCCGTGATAGCTCCACCCATATACACAGGTTGTGTTACCATTGCTGATACCATATACATCTGTCGGTTGTTTGTGCGGAAAGCATCGGTCACGTCCTGTCCAATTTTGTCCAAAGTTCCTGTCACTTTCGGATCGCTGATACCGAGCATTCCTCCAATGTTTGTACCGATATTTTTCAGAGTACTCTTTTGGGTGTTGTTTAGAATTGAAATCTCTTTGCTTGAGAATATGGCTCCGCCCACAACATCAAGGTGTGGCAAGTATTTAGTGCGGGCAGCCTTGCGGGTTTGTTCCGCCATGGTGCGCTGCACTTTAGAGGCTGTCAGTGTCTTGTTGTTGCCAAGTGCCATCTGTCGGCAACTGTCGAGCGTCAGTACACTCTGCTGTGCTGATGCCGATGTTGCCATTGTCGCAAGAACCATGATTGATAATAGCTTGTTCATCCTTTGTCGTTTTTGGTATCGTTATAATAATCAGTTAAACGAGAATGCTCTTGAACCAATCATTTGTCCGTCGGCAAACACACTTACTGTATATGTTCCTGGATTCAGTGGTTCGTTAACGTTCCAATACATTGTGACAGGTGTCTCGTTTCCTGTATATTCTATAGTCTTGCGCATAGAATACTGTAAGCTTCTGTTCTCATAGTTGAAAGAGCCACTTGCTCCCATCACTCCACCGGCAGGTGTTGTCACTCTCACATAAAGTGTACGTTGTCCGTTGCTTGCTGTCACGTTTTTCGCAATGTTAAAGCTTACGGTTATTAGTTTAGCATCCTTAATTTTCTTCGCATTCTTCTTCGCACTGCCTTTCTTCTTTGCTGTCATGTTTATACCGTTGGCGTCAAGCTGTGCTGCTATTGCCACTTTCTCTGAGAGCGAAGCCTTGTCGGAGTTCAGTCCTTCAATTTGGCGTGTAGCCTCGGCATATTGTCCTCTCACGCGGGTGTTCTCTGCTGTAAGGTTTTGGTTCAAGCGGTTCAGTGAGTCAATCTCCAAGACATAACTGCGAATCACGGCACGGCAAGTGGCAAGTTCCTTTTTCAGTCGGGCAATCTCTCTTGCATCGGTGCTCTTCACGTTTTTCAGCTCTTTCAGCAATTCTTGCGTTCTCATTTGTTCATGAGTGAGTTGTGCCACCAAGGAGTCATTGTTGATCTTGGTCTTCATCTCCGAGTATTGGTCAGCAAACTGCTGGTATTCGTTTTCCATCTCTTTCTTGTCGAGTTCGGCAAGCTCCTGCATTTCTTTGTTCGATTGCTTCTCGTTGTGCAGACTCATTGTTAAATATGCTATGCCGCCAAGGAGCAACAGAATAATAATTACTACGGGAATCAAAAATTTCTTGTTCATATATCTATTGTTTTTATTTTAATACGTTGTTATAATAACTTTTTTCTAAGCACAATATTGTGCAAATATACTTTCTTTTAGTAAAAGAGCAAAACAAAGACTGTTATCAAATCTTTAAACGTATAATTTCTATATTGTTTTATGGAAAAATTGAACAATTGTCCTTTATACTATATATGTTTAAAAGCATTTTAATGCTTGTCATTTATTTTTATTATTATTCTGCAAGTGCAAATTAATATAAAGTTTATATTGCAAAATTATATGTTTTGTATAACTTTGCTAATACTAACAGTAGTGATATTCATACATTTTATGTGTTAACATATTTATACACGTTTTGCGCCACTTGCGCCACTTGCGCCATTGCGCCAATTGGCGTAAAGTATGCAAAGATGGTAGTTATTGTATTATTGGCGTAAATGGCGCAATGGCGCAAGTGGCGCAAGTGGCGCGAAGCATGTATAAAAGTGTTAATTGGTAAGATGGCTTCCATCCGTGTATGAAAGCCGTGAAAATCTCTTTCTTCCGCACAATGTAAATGACAGCTTGCATCCTGTTTTCCTTTGGCTTCCGTTTACCGTTATCTAACTTGCCGTTTTTTATATGCCAACCTGCCTCCTTTCGGCAGCTATCCCGCCGTGTTTTATCTGTTAACCCACTTTTTTCTAAAGTCAACTCAAGCCAACTTGCCCCAATCCGTGCATATCCCGATATGCGTATAGCACTTTTCCGAGTCCGTTACCGCAAACGGCAATCATAAGATTCCATATCGCGCGCACGTAAATAATAAAAGGTGATACACCGCA
>CAKQCV010000087.1 GCA_934217675.1 uncultured Prevotella sp.
TGCATGCACCATACATCGCGGTGCATTGATAGGAATGGGATCAACAGTTCTTGACAATGCAGAAATTGGAGAAGGAGCTGTAGTCGCAGCAGGAGCATTAGTGCTCGGCGGAACAAAGATCGGAGATCATGAGATATGGGGTGGCGTTCCTGCAAAATTCATAAAGAAGACACGACCTAATCAAGCAGAGAGCTTCGCACAGCACTATGTAGAATACTCTAAATGGTATTTGGAAGAAAACTCAAAACAACAACAAGAGGAAAGACCAAAACACTGAGTTTTTACGGCTTTTAAACACTAACATCAAATAACAACAGCACAAAAGCCGCCACTTTTTCCTTCTACAAAATGCAATGTTACACAATAAAGAGAAGACTTTCTCGTTATACAAACGTGTTTAGACGTTTATACATAATATTATCACTCGTTGCGCTACATGCCACGACTGCAAGCGCACAGTATGATGCATCGTTCAGCCATTATTGGGATTTGGAACCGTATTACAATCCGGCATCTGTCGGGAAACAGACCAAACTCAATATTGTAGGAGCGTACGCATTGGATATGGCAGGATTCGAAAATAATCCGCGTACAATGTATATAGGTGCCGACATGCCATTTTATATGATAGGAGCATACCATGGAGTCGGTATTTCATTACTAAACGACCAGATAGGACTTTTCACCCATCAACGAATAGCATTGCAATATGCCTATAAACACAAGCTCTTTGGCGGAACAATCAGTATCGGAGCTCAATTTGGCTTCATAAATGAGCAATTCGATGGTTCAAAAGTAGATTTGGGAGAATCTGGTGATCCAGCATTCTCAACATCCGATGTTAACGGAAGTGGCATGGATCTTGCTTCCGGAATATACTACACAAAAGACAGATGGTATGTAGGATTGTCAGGACAACACCTCAACTCTCCATTAATAGAGCTTGGAGAAACAAACGAGTTACAAATAGATCCTACATTTTATTTAACCGGAGGATACAATATAAAGTTAAGAAATCCGTTTGTAAATATACCGACCTCGGTTCTTTTACGTACCGATGGCAAAGCATACAGAGCTGATGTAACGGCGAGAGTGGTCTACACAAACGACAAGAAAGTGATGTACGCCGGATTATCATACAGCCCAACAAACTCCATAACAGCAATAATAGGAGGAACATTCCATGGAATAAACCTCAGCTACAGCTACGAGATGTACACATCGGCAATAAGTGTAGGGAATGGTAGCCATGAGCTGACAATTGGGTATCAGACAAATCTCAATCTATATAAAAAAGGTAAGAACAAACATAAAAGCGTAAGGATATTATAATAATGAAAATGAGAAATAGCATAATAGCACTTTGCGTTATAGTGACAACGCTCACAGGATGCTTCGGAGGAAAACTAAGTACCTCGACAGGGCGTGGTGGCGAGCTGACAGGCACTGGCGGAGGACGTGGATTCACAGAACCCACACCATTTGGAATGACTCTTGTAAAAAGAGGATTCCTGAAAATGGGACTTTCAAAACAAGACAGCTTATGGGGAATGCAAACTCCGGAGAAAGAAATTTCAGTAGACGGTTTTTGGATGGACGACACAGAGATTACAAACTCTGAGTACAGACAATTCGTATATTGGGTGCGTGATTCTATCATCCGCACTCGTCTTGCCGACCCGGCATACGGTGGAGATGAATCATACATGATTACAGAAGACAAAAACGGTGATCCTGTAACCCCTCACCTGAACTGGAAAAAGCCTTTGCCACGCAAGCCGAACGAGGATGAGCAGAGAGCTATTGAAAGTGTTTACACAAAGAATCCTGTTACAGGAGAAAAGATGCTTGATGCAAGTCAGATGAACTACCGTTACGAGATTTACGACTATGTTACAGCAGCAAAACGCCGTAACCGACTGAATCCGGCAGAGAGAAATCTCAACACCGATATGCAGGTAAATCCAGATGAAGTTGTTATGATTTCAAAAGACACTGCATACATAGATGATGAAGGGCGTATCGTTCGACAGACAATAAACAGGCAGCTGACCGGACCTTACGATTTCCTCAACACTTATATCGTGAACGTGTATCCAGATACAACTTGTTGGGTTAACGATTTTCAAAACTCTGACAACGAAACATACATGCGGCTGTACTTCAGTAGCCCTACATACAATGATTATCCTGTTGTGGGCGTTACGTGGGAACAAGCAAATGCGTTCTGTGCCTGGCGTACGGATTATCTGTTGAAAGGACTCGGTGGAGTAGCAAAATATATACAACGCTACCGCCTGCCGACAGAAGCAGAATGGGAATATGCTGCACGTGGCAAAGAGGGTAACGAATTCCCTTGGGAAAACAAAGACGTGAAAAATGACCGTGGATGTTTCTATGCAAACTTCAAACCCGACCGTGGAAACTATACCAGCGACGGCAATTTGATAACAAGCCGTGTGGGAATATATTCCGCAAACTCCAACGGATTATATGACATGGCAGGAAACGTGGCAGAATGGACAAGCACCATTTATACCGATGCCGGTGTTACGGCAATGAACGATTTGAATCCAGAACTATCATATAATGCAGCCATCGAAGATCCGTATAAAATGAAGAAAAAAAGCGTGAGGGGCGGTTCATGGAAAGATCCAGAATCTTTTATCCGCTCGGCATGGCGCACATGGGAATATCAGAATCAGCCACGCTGCTACATCGGTTTCCGTTGTGTAAGGAGTTTGGCAAGCACATCAAGTACAAAACAAAAAGCAAGTAAAAAGAGATGACAGAGTACAGTAAATATAATGTGATATACCGCTTGCAAAAGTGGTTGGACAGCGTTCCAGGACAAACGTTCATGAACTATGCCTACAGTTGGGGTGCATCAATCGTAATTCTTGGTACTCTATTCAAACTTACACACCTTCCTGGAGCCAACTTTATGCTTTTCCTTGGAATGGGAACTGAGGTAATTGTATTCTTCATATCAGCATTCGACCGTCCGTTCGACAAGACAGCTGATGGCAAAGACCTTCCAACCCACATCAATGAAGAAGAAATTGAAGAGGAATATGAAGAGGACATGGAAGAACGCAAAGAAGAGGAAGAGACAGCACAGCAGCCAAATGTTCAACCAGTAATGGCTGGAATGCAAGGTGGCACTATCATAATTGGCGGAAATGTTTCAGCTGCCTCTACACAGAACACCAATGCTAACACGGAAGAGAACCTGCAGTCCCAAACAGGAGCAACATCTGGAGACAATCAACCGCAACAGGCATTCAGCATGCCTCAGTGGGTGGCACAGCAACAACAAGTTTCTCCAGAAATGGCAGAAGCTACCGACCACTATGTGGAAGAGCTCAACAAACTTACCGACATGTTGGCAAAAGTTTCAGAACAAAGTCAGCGCCTGACACGCGATTCAGAGGAGATGGAAAACTTGAACCGCACACTTACAGGTATCTGCAAAGTATACGAAATGCAGCTTAAAGGTGCAAGTGCACAAATCGGTACTATAGACCAGATTAATGAGCAGTCGAAGAAAATGGCAGCACAGATTGAACAACTTAACACTATCTATGCCCGCATGATTGAAGCAATGACTGTGAATATGCGCGCAGCAGCACCAGGAGCAAATGCACAGGGATAATGCAATAAGCGCCAATCAGATTCAACAATCCCAATACTAAAAGAACAACAAAAACAATAGCAAAGTGGCAATAAAGAAAAGACCAGTTTCTCCTCGCCAAAAGATGATCAACCTCATGTATGTCGTCTTGATGGCTATGCTTGCGATGAATGTTTCAACGCAGGTGCTCGACGGTTTCTCTATAGTCGATGAGAGCTTGCAGCGCACCACCGACAACGCCGTGCAGGAGAACAAGAATATATATGCCGATTTCGAGACTCAAATGAAGAGTAACCCCGAAAAGGTGCGCGAGTGGTTTGAAAAAGCCACTGCCGTAAAACGAATGAGTGACTCTCTCTACAATTTTGCCCAGGAGCTGAAGGTAAAGATTGTACGCGAAGCGGATGGCGACAAAGGAGACATACACAATATTGAACGCAAAGAAGACCTCGAGGCAGCAAGCCACGTGATGCTTGCGCCAGGCACAGGCAAGGGCAAGCAACTTTTCAATGCCATAAACTCTTTCCGCGAACGTATTCTTACTATGGTAGCAGATGAGCACCAAAAGCAAATCATTGCCAGCAACTTGACAACAAAACTGCCTAAAAACGCAAAATCTATGGGCAAGAACTGGCAAGAGTATATGTTTGAGG
The DNA here is from genome assembly GCA_934217675.1 of uncultured Prevotella sp. GTDB lineage: Bacteria > Bacteroidota > Bacteroidia > Bacteroidales > Bacteroidaceae > Prevotella. The sequence continues at coordinate 4,288 of CAKQCV010000087.1, forward strand.
ACATGCCTGTGGCTGCTGCTGTCACTCTACTTACAAAACTGCAGAGCGACGTGCGTTATGCCGAGGGCGAGGTCTTACACACTCTCGTTTCAAACATTGACATGAAGGATATCCGGGTGAACAAACTCAGTGCTTTTGTCATTCCAAACGCACAGACTATTGTGCGCGGTGACAAGTTCTCTGCACAAATCGTAATGGCTGCTGTTGATACAACGCAACAGCCACAGATTTATATTGGGGGCCGGCACATGAACCTTAGAAACAATACATACGAAATAACTACAGGTAGCACCGGAGAATTCAACCTCACAGGATATATAACAATGCAAAACGGAAGAGGCGACGTTATACGTCGCGACTTCTCGCAGAAATACACTGTTGTTGATCCAAGTGCCACTGTTTCTGCCGATTTAATGAACGTACTGTATGCCGGATACACTAATCCTATAAGCATCAGCATACCAGGAGTTCCACTCAACAAAGTGTCTGCTACGATGAGCGGTGGAACGCTACAACCTGTAGGTCCAGGCAAATACATTGCTCGCCCGGCAGCTGTGGGAAAGGATGTTACGATAAACGTGATGTCGCTATCAACAGGACAAGCTCGGCAAGTGGGGCAGTTCACATTCCATGTGCGCAAATTGCCTGACCCTACAGCCTATATCGCCATAGGCACTAACCGCTATCGCGGTGGTGGACTTGCCAAGGCATCGCTCATGGGAACCGACGGCATAAAGGCAGCTATTGACGACGGACTGCTTGACATCCAGTTTAAAGTGTTAGGCTTTGAAACCGTTTTCTTCGACAACATGGGCAATGCTGTACCAATGGCTTCGGCAGGAGCACACTTCTCGCAGCGACAGAAAGATGCTTTCCGTGGTCTCTCCCGCAACCGCCGTTTCTATATAAGCAGAGTATCTGCTGTGGGTCCTGACGGAATAACAAGAACATTACCTGCATCTATGGAGGTTATAGTGAAATAAAAAGAAAATACACATACAATATGAAGAAAATACTTCTTATATTATTGGCTGCATGTATAGCCGAAACGATAAGCGCACAACCTGCTGCACGAAGACGACAGCAGCAGACTCAGCAAAATGCATCCAACTCACAGACTCTTACCACAAGAGCGCAGATATCTTATCCGACCTCAGCGAAGATGGAAGAGGACGTAGTTTGGCGTCGCGACATTTACCGCACTATAGACTTGAATGATGATGCGAATGCCGGACTGTATTATCCTGTTGAAGCTGTCGGCTCGCAAATGAACCTGTTCACATATCTTTTCAAGCTCATGATGCGACAAAAGATAAATGCATACGAATACAGACTTGATGGCAATGAGGCTTTCAATGAAGCATCAAAGATAAAACCACTTGCTTTCCTTGACAACTATCATATATACTACGAGAAGAAAGGTAATGGAATAAACATTGACAATAGCGATATTCCATCAAAAGAGGTAAAATCTTATTATATCAAGGAGTGCACATATTATGACCAGCGCTCTGCAACATTCCATACAAAGGTCATAGCTCTATGCCCTATCATGTCGCGCGAGGATGACTTCGGTGACGCTCCTCAGACTTACCCTTTGTTTTGGGTAAAATATGATGACGTAGCACCTTATCTTAGCAAGCAAATAATTATGACAAGCGACTTGAATAATGCTGCCACGATGACGCTTGACGACTATTTCACAAAAAACATGTATCGCGGCAAGATATACAAGACAACAAACATGCTTGGCAAAACACTCAGCCAATATTGCAAGACCGACTCTGCAATGACTAAAGAGCAAAAACGAATTGAAAGCGAGATTACTGCATTTGAGAAAAACATCTGGGGCGACCAACAGCTCAAAGATTCGCTCGACAGCGTGGCTAAGGCACAACTTAATACAAAAGGAACAAAGAAAGTGCGCCGCAACCGCCGTGCCGGAGGAGCAACATCTACCTCTACTGCTGTAAGCAAGAAACCTCGTCGAAGCAGCTCTTCTGCCTCATCTGGCGGTTCTTCAGCAGCAAGAGTTTCTGTTCGCCGACAGCGTCACTAAAAAATAATATCTAAGGGATGTCAAGGCGACACATACTGTTACCATGGCATCCTTTGTAGAATTATATTCATCATATTATTAATTAACACAAAAAATGCGTATGAAAAAAGTATTTACTATTGCCGCAGTAGCATTAGGATTAATGGCTGCCATGCCATCACAGGCACAGATTAAATTTGGTGTGAAAGGTGGTCTAAATATCACCGACATGTCAATGGACAGCAAGGTGCTTGATGCATCAAACCGCACAGGCTTCTTCATCGGTCCGTCTGTAAAATTCACTCTTCCAATCGTTGGTCTTGGCATTGATGCCGCAGCTCTTTACGATCAGCGCGAATCAAAGCTGAAAGGAGACGTAAACGGGTATGAAGCAGACGTAAATACAAAACTGAAACAGCAGTCTATCAACATTCCGATAAACTTGCGTTATGGCTTCGGACTGGGAAGCCTTGCAAGTGTTTATCTTGCAGCCGGTCCACAATTTGGTTTCAACGTTGGCGACAAGAATTTCGACATGCTGAAGGTTGCCAACTATAAGATGAAATCTTCTAACTTTAGCGTGAACCTTGGTGCTGGTGTATCATTGATCAAGCACCTTGAAGTTGGTTTCAACTATAACATAGCTTGTGGGAAAACAGGTGAAGTTACAGGCAAAGGGGTAGCCGAAGATGTAGTCAAGAATTTAGCCGATAGCGAAGGTAAGTCAAATGCTTGGCAAATATCTGTTGCTTACTACTTCTAATATGCGATTTTTACAGTTAACAAGAAAATAATAACAGATAAATAATACACAAATATAAATCCAGCTCTGAGCCAAAGCGGTTCTAAAGCTGGATTTACTTTTGTTGCTTTAACGTATCAATGTCCTTACAAAAAAGTCTACAGAACTATGATAAAACAACAATCACGCAGTCCGGCGGTATTCCGACGGTGTTTTACCTGTGTGCAATTTGAAGAATCTCACGAAATGTTGAGGATACTCAAAACCAAGTTTTATGCTTACCTGTGCCACGGTGAGTGAGTCATCATCGAGCAACTGTTTTGCAGTTCTCAGCATACGGTCGTTAATAAACATCTTGGCAGTCTTGCCTGTTTCTGTCTTCACAAGTTCCCCAAAATATTTTGTAGAATAACAACACTTATTGGCAAAGTATGCCACTGAAGGGACACCCTCAGTTTCTGCCTTCGAAACAATATATTTATCAAGAAGTTCTGAAAATTTCCTCACCACAGAATGGTTTATTTCCTCGCGAGTAACAAACTGGCGATCGTAGAAACGCAAGCAATAATTCAGCAGCAATTCTATGTTACTAACAATCAATTCCTTTGAATGTTTGTCAATACTACGATGAAGCTCTTGCCCAATCATATCAAGCACCCCACGAAATATTTCAATCTCGCCAGCTGAAAGATGAAGAGCCTCATTGGAAGTATAGTCAAAGAATTCATAACGGCTGATGTTCCGCCCCAACTGCGTGCGGCTTAGCAAGTCTGGATGGAATACCAATGCTGTCCACTTGGGGTATTTAACTTCAGGGTTGGGTTCAACATGTATAACCTGCCCTGGAGCAAAACTCGTAACCGTCATCTCGTCGAAGTCATATTTGGTTCTGCCATACGACAACTTGCAACCCTTGTTTTCTTTCAAAAACAGGGCATAAAGTCCATAATAGTATATTGCCTCTTCCTGTTTCAAGGCTTTATCAAAGTGTACCACACTAACCAATGGATGCAGAGTTTCAAATCCAAAGCGGTCATTAAACTCCTGCACCGTATTATAATATATCTTTTGCATAATGACAATTAAAAACACTTCTCCCTATAAGTTACAGACTTATAGGGAAAAGCAAGTTTTCTACAATATATTCAATATGTCCTCAACAATCTGTTCATCGAGCAAACGATTGTCAGAAAGGAGCTGATTGACATCGAAACGGTCATAAAGTCCTTTCTTTATTCCTCCCACAAGCACCTTCATGCCAGAAGCTGCATAGTAGGATGCGATACGCTCGCCAAAACCTCCATCTTTGCTTCCATCTTCGAGAGTAACCACAAGCTGATGATCTGCTTTCAGCGAATCAAGAGTATCAGCATCAACGGCATTGAGATAACGAGGATTGACAAGGGTGGCATCAATACCCTTATCTGCGAGCATGCGAACCACATTCTCTCCTTTTTGATAGAACGATCCTGCAGCTATTACTGCCACTTTTGATCCTCGGTGCATCACCTTATACTTTGACTCGAAGCTATATTCTGTATCTATTTCTTCTGATGTATGGTTCACACCGTTGCTCGGCACACGGATGGCAATAGGTTTCTTGTCTTGCTGTATAGCCCAATGCAACATTGCGAAATATTCCTCGCATGTGGTTGGAGCGAGATAGATAAGTCCAGGAATACTACATAACATCGGAATGTCAAAAAGACAGACGTGTGTGATATCGTTCATGGAGTTCACCCCACCCCACACAACATTTATCACGGCAGGATTGGAGTTGATGCAGAGGTCTTGAGCTATCTGGTCATAAGTGCGCTGCACAAAAGTGCTGTACACCGTCCACACAGGATGCAAACCTCCCTTTGCCATACCAGAAATCATAGCTACTGCCTGTTCCTCGGCAATACCCATATCTATATGTTGCTTGCCTGCTTCCTTACGTTTTTCCGGGGTGAAACCAGCTGCCGCCGGCGTACCTGCTGTTACAGCAATCAACGTCTTATCCTTTTTCATCTCGCGGAGCATCCAGTCGGAATACAGTTCTTCGTAGCTTTCTCCATAAACGACTGGCGGAACGGTATCGTCGTCATTTCTCCTCGGTCGACTACCGTCTTCTATGTTAAACGGCATTCCCCAGTGCCATGCTTCCTTATTGGCCACTGCTGGGGCAAATCCGTGTCCCTTTTCGGTATGTATATGAACAACGGTAGGCT
>CAKQCV010000088.1 GCA_934217675.1 uncultured Prevotella sp.
GATAATAGATTTTCTTTTGCTTAGAAAAGCAACCGTTCTATGTAAGATAATAGATTTTCTTTTGCTTAGAAAAGCAAACCGCTCTATGTAAGATAATTGATTTTCTTTTGCTTAGAAAAGCAACCGTTCTATGTAAGATAATTGATTTTCTTTTGATTAGAAAAGCAAACCGCTCTATGGTAGTCAATTGATTTCCTTTTGATTAGAAAAGCAAACCGCTCCGCCCCTTTTAAGGGGAGGCGGGGGAGGGGAATAACTTAAAGAAAGAATAGTTAATAATTATTCATCATTCCCAAAACCGAAGAACCTTTTATGCCTTCTTGGCATTGCTAAGTCGGCGGCTTAGCATCTCTAATTCGTTACGTTTAGGCATAAAAGACGACAGCTTAGCAAAGCTATTTCCGTAGGGATGAAATCGGACAAACAGAATCAAACATTATTTTGCGTCTGTTAAATATTGTTATCACTGTATTTATATGTCAATATTGTTTAGCAAAATTCTGTAAAAAGAACTAAATTTGCAGTGAAAATATACAGAAACGGAAGAAACTTATTTTTATGGTAATATTGCTGTAACGATATCGAAATATCTTACGGCTACTTTTGCATTATCAAAAATGCGAAATTCAATTAGACTGATACTAATATTTAATAATTTAAATTCTTATTTTTATGAAACATTATTTACGATTTATGATTACTCTGCTCCTTGCTACGGTTTGGAGTCTGGGGGGGTATGCACAGGAAACAGCTTACAAAGTATTATCTTTTCCGCCAGATAATAAAGATAATGTAAAAGTAACAAATTATACTAGTACAAAAGATTATACTATAGGAAGTGATTCTTGGACAATATCGAATTTTAATAATAATGCTTGGAATAACAGTTGGGAATATATAAAGTGTGGTAGTAAAAGTTCTAATTCAGTTGCCACAATTTCAACAAAGACCCCTTATGATAATGCTATTAGTAGTATAGTTGTAAATCTTTCTGCTTTGTCTTCAGACTTGAATAGCCTTAAATTGGAAATGTCAAGTGATAAAGATTATTCAAATGTTATTGAGACTATAAGTTTTGTCTATAATAAATTGCAAACAGGTAATAATAAATTTGAGATTAAATCTCCAAAAGAGAATTGTTATTATAGACTTACTTTTGATTGCAAAAAAAATGCAAAGAAAAATGGATATGCTGCAACAGTTATGAGTGTTAAATATTATGCAGCTAATACGAAAACAATTCCTGTTGTTACTTTTGATGACGCCTCTATTGCCGGTACTACAATCACCATCAACGAAGGCGAAGAATCTTCTTTCCCAACCCATGTTGCTACTTGTACAACAGAGGGCGTAACAGGAACAATCTCTTACGCTTCTGACAATGCATGTGTTACCGTAGACCAAAACGGAAAAACAGCTCCGGGCGTTGGCTTCGGCAAGGCAAAAATTACTGCTACATTCACTCCTGATGATACATATAAAGATACTTACGCAGAGTCTTCCGCTTTCTATTATATAGATTATAAGGAGAAAGAGAAGACCGCAACAACCCTTTCATTTGAAAACTCTTCTGTAGCTCTTACAACTCTCGACTACTCTTCATTTACAGGACAGAAACCTACATTGAAGTCTGGCGATACAGAATTGGCAGACAAATCTATCGTTTATTCAAAGACTGATGCCGACAATGTTATATCCGCTTTGAATGAAGACGGAACATTGACTCTTAGTGGCAATGCCGGAACAGCAATTGTGAAGGCAACATTCGGTGGTGACAGTGAGTATGCTTCTTCAACTGCGTCGTATACTATTACGGTAAGAAAAGTTTATGTCACTTTGGCTGATTTAAAGAAGGATATAACTTCAACAGAAAAGGAATTCTCTTTAAAACTTAATGACGCAAAGGTTTCATATATTAATAGTAATAATGTATATATAGAGGATGCTTCAACAGGTGTGCTCGTATATTATAAAGATGCTGCCAATGATTTTAAAGTTGGACAAGTTCTGAATGGTGAAGTTTTAGTAAAGGCTAAGACTTATTATTCTTTAAATGAAATTACTTCTTGGAGTCCTACATCTTCTTATACAGTTGTTGATGGCACAGACATTCCTTTGACTACAGTTACAATAGATGAACTTGTTGCAAACTATGACAAGTATGAGAGTCGTCGTGTAAAGATAGAGAATGCAACTGTTACAACAGCAACAACAGATGCAAGAGAGAGTGGACAGATTTCTCAAGATGGTTCTTCTATTACTTTAAGAACTAATGCTAAAATTACAACGACAAAGGATGATGTAATTGATGTTATTGGTTATCCAGGCATATATAATACAGGTAAGCAAATTAATGTTTGGTCACAAGATGATATTATTGTAAAAGGAGAAACTTCCGGCACACTCAACTTCGTTGCACAAAATGAGGATGGCTATTATGCTACATTCAGCTCAGACAAGGATGTTGTGTTTACTAATGATGTTGTAGTTTCAGGTGTTAGCGTAGCAAGCGGAAAACTTAGCTTGAACGACTTAACAGCAGATATTTATGAAGTAACAGATGCTACTGCAGGAGAAGATAAAGATGGTGCAGTAGAAGGTTATTATGTACCAGCCAATACTGGCGTATTGGTAAATAGTATGGATGCAACTGCAACTTACTACTTCCCTCAAGATGCGCAGACTGTTACTCTTCCTGCAAATCAGCTGAAGGCAGCCGATGGCGGAGTATTCACAGCAGAAGACGGATACAAATACTACAAGTTGGCTTACGACAACTACACAGCAAAGACAGGCTTAGGCTTCTATTGGGGTGCAGAGAATGGCGGTGCATTCAGCGCAAAGGCTGGAACTGCATATCTTGCAGTGCCAACAACAGAGGCAAACAGCGCAAAGAGCTTCGCATTTAATGGCGGAACAACAGGTATCGAAAATGTTAATGTTGCCGACAACAAAACAAAAGTTATCTATAACTTGAACGGTCAGCGTGTAGAAAGCATGTCGAAAGCTGGACTCTACATCGTGAATGGCAAGAAAGTGGTAGTTAGAAAATAAAAAACGAAAGGATTATATTATGAACAAGAAAACATATATCAAACCGAACATTAAGACAAGTGAAATAAGCATTGAGCCATTGCTTGCAGCCAGTTTAGGCTTGTCAGACAGTCTTCCTTCTGATGACAATGAGAACAACCAGTTCTCAAAGAAGAACAAGAACACATCTCTTTGGGATGAGACATGGGAAAATCCAGAGGAAGAAGAACAATAATCGCCAACCACGATAATCAATAATCATTCGGCGGCAGACGGATATGCAATAAACATTCCGTTTGCCGCCGATTATTATATCAGTCAAGTATACTCGCATATACATTCAATACGGCTTATGTAATATTATTGTCTACTTCCGTCTTACCTCCAGAATACCAATTCCATTCCGCCCTAAAACAAGTCTAAGAACATTCTCTAAAAGCATTTTCTTTAGTCAAAGAACAAAAAAGTTGAATAATTATTTTGCCAATTCCCAAAAACTTATTATCTTTGCACTCGCAATTCGCGCCTGTGGCGAAATTGGTAGACGCGCTAGACTTAGGATCTAGTGTTTTGCGACGTGTAGGTTCGAGTCCTATCAGGCGCACCTCGAGAAATCCTAACTGCTTGAATATGAGCAGTTAGGATTTTTCTTTTATAATATTGCCGAGTTATTGCCAACATAATTCGCTGCTAATCTGTTTGGGTTGGCAAAAGTCCCCTTTGTTCTTATTCTTATTTCTTATGATTTCATTGCTTTTCACTTGGTAAAGCTCATTTACGAGGCAGACACATAACATCCTATTGTTAGGTTGACTTATACCCTCCATAAATTGATATATATATCATCTATTGAATACAGAAATCACTATCTGGCATAATATTTCATTGCTTTTATTCGTTATTCTAACAGGAAGTCACTACTTTTGTACATTTCAAACAATTAAACGTAAATATCAGCAAAGATATACATTCAAAGAATCCTATTGGTAAATATATGTTATTTTGCCCGACATTGTATATTTAGAGGAAATGTTTTTCTGTTATTGAATATTATATATTATATTTGCTGATAAAATAGAAACAAGCAAAATATGATAATACTTAAAAATGAAATGCTGACAGCTCAGATAGATTTGCATGGAGCTGAGTTGTGCAGTTTGCGTCGCGGTGACAGAGAATATCTGTGGGGTGCATATCCAGAGTATTGGAAAAGACACTCTCCTGTGCTGTTCCCTATTGTTGGAAGTGTGTGGAATGGAGAATACCGGTCAAAAGGAAAAGCATATATTATGGGGCAGCATGGAATAGCTCGTGATATGGATTTCTCGCTGATATCGGCAACAGATACAGAAGCATGGCTTGAACTTTCTTCAACAGAAGAAACGATGGAGAAGTATCCTTATCAGTTTGTACTGAAAATTGGATATAAACTTCACTGCAATAGTATAGAAGTATGCTGGAATGTTGAAAACCCATCATGCGAAGATCTGTTCTTCCAGATAGGAGCTCATCCAGCATTCTACTGGCCGATGCTGAGCAATGATGCCATAAACAGTGGTGTCAATGCAATGGAAAAAGAACTGTCTGTTGACAAGAAAAGAGGATTTTTTAAGTTTGACATAGAAAAGCCGTTCACATCGACTCCTATGTGTCCAAAGAATACAGAAGTCATAAACCTGTATATGATAGGGCAAAAAGGATGCATAGATTCCAAATGTTGCAATGATCTTCAGCTTTTCAATAATGTTTTGCCTATTGACACTAAACTCTTTGATAAGGACGCACTTATCATAAAAAAACCAAAGATAAAGGCTGTTACACTCTGTGATAATAACTTTAAAGAATACCTTACGTTGAAAAGCTGCACTCCTCTTGTTGGCTTATGGTCGCCACCAGGAAAAAATGCTCCGTTTGTGTGTATAGAACCATGGTACGGACGTGCTGATGATGCCTATTATGACGGTGATTTCGAAAATAAACCATATATAAACCGTCTTGCTCCAAATAGCAATTTTAATGCTAACTATGAGATAGTGATACATGATTAGATTGTCTTTTTTGTTTCACTTCTTTTTCTATCTCATTACTTTTGGCTAAATTTGCAGCCGAAATCAAGAAAACAAAATATTATTATAGCTATAATGAAAAATTGGAAACAATATCTGCCGGATGTTCTGGTAGTACTGCTGTTTGCAGTAATCTCTTTTGCTTATTTTTTTCCTGCCGATATCGACGGCAAGGTGCTTTACAGGCATGACTCCTCTGCAGGACGAGGCATGGGGCGTGAGGCATCAGAGTATTATGACCGTACAGGAGAAGTGACTCGTTGGACAGGGTCGGTGTTCTGTGGTATGCCTACATATCAGATAACACCAGGTTACAAAAGTCTTACGGCTCTAACAGATGTGGTAAATTTTTATCATCTTGGGTTGCCAGAGAACGTTTGGTTCCTTTTTGTGTATCTGCTTGGATTCTATATAATGCTTCGTGCCTTTGACTTCAAGGCATACCTTGCAGCACTCGGTTCCGTGATATGGGCATTCTCCAGCTATTTCCTTATAATCATTGCCGCAGGACACTTGTGGAAAGTTATGGCACTCGCTTATTTACCGCCAATGATAGGTGGAGTTGTGCTTGCATATAGAGGTAAATATTTGTGGGGACTGTTCGTTACCGCATTGTTCTCGGCATTTGAGATTTTTGCCAACCATGTGCAGATGACATATTATTATATGTTTATAATATTCTTTATGGTTATTGCATATCTTGTTGATGCAATACGCAACAAGAAAATGGCAAACTTCCTTAAAGCTACAGGAGTATGTATTGTTGGAGCGTTGATAGGTGTTTCCTTGAATATCAGTAACTTGTATCACACCTGGGAGTATAGCAAGGAGTCTATGCGTGGTAAAAGCGAACTTGTGAAGAAAAATTCGGCAAACCAGACTAACAGTGGATTGGAACGTGATTACATAACTCAATGGAGTTATGGTATTGACGAAACCTGGACTCTGCTTGTACCTAATACTAAAGGTGGTGCATCTGTGCCACTTACGCAGAATGAAACCGCAATGAAAAAAGCTGATAACCAATTTCTTGAGGTCTATCAGCAGTTGGGACAATATTGGGGTGACCAGCCTATGACAAGTGGTCCTGTGTATGTCGGAGCTTTTGTGTTAATGCTTTTCTTCCTTGGCGCTTTTATAGTGAAAGGACCAATAAAATGGGCTCTTCTTGCAGCTACGTATCTGTCGGTAATGCTTTCATGGGGACATAATTTTATGGGACTTACAGATTTCTTTATAGATTATATTCCTATGTATGCAAAGTTCCGTACAGTGGCATCTATACTCGTTATAGCTGAATTCACTATACCGCTACTTGCAATGCTTGGACTGAAGGAGATAATAGAAAATCCGAAAGTGCTTGAAGAACCAGAAGAGAAGGTGTCGAAGATTTGCAACTTCTTCTTTATTTCTGTGCTTTCCTTCTTTGTAAAGAAGAAGAGAGATTATATACTGATAAGCTTCTTGATGACAGGAGGTGTCGTGTTGCTCTTTGCTCTGATGCCAACAGTGTTCTTCAATGACTTTATTTCACAAAATGAGATGCAGGCTCTCGGACAGATTCCTGCAGAATACCTTAATCCTCTGCTTGCAAATCTTAGACAAATGCGCGAGGCTGTATTTACGGCAGATTGCTGGCGCTCACTGTTTATCATTGTGCTTGGCACTATATTCCTTGTGCTGTTTATAAAGAAAAAACTCAATGCCAAAGCTATGGTAGGGTTGGTTTGCGTGCTGTGTTTTATTGATATGTGGCAGGTGGATAAACGCTATCTTAACAATGATATGTTTGTGGAGAAGAGTGTGCGTGAAACTCCAATCCGTATGACTGATGCAGATAAGCAGATACTGCGCGATAAATCGGAGTGTGGAAACTATCGTGTGCTGAACTTTGCTTCAAGCACATTTAATGAAAATGAAACATCTTATTACCATAAGAGTCTTGGAGGTTATCATGCAGCAAAACTGCGTCGTTATCAGGAGATGATTGAACGCTATATACAGCCGGAGATGCAAAAGGCAATGTCGGCGGTGGCTGATGCCGGTGGAGATATGACAGCTGTAGACGGTAACAGAATTTTCCCTGTGATAAGTATGCTCAATGCAAAATACTTTATTTTGCCATTGCAGGGTGGACGGACTGTGCCTGTAATGAACCCATACGCTTTTGGTGCGGCATGGTTTGTTGACAAGGTGAGCTTTGTTGATAATGCAAATGAGGAGATTGACCGTATTGGTAAGATTGATTTGCATCACGAGGCTGTTGCCGACAAAAAATTTGCAGAGCAGATAGGTAAAGCTGTGCCACAGTCGGGAACATCACTTGTTTCAATAACAGCTTATCAACCCAATGAGTTGAAATATGATGTGAAATCCGATAAAGGTGGTGTGATTGTGTTCTCGGAAGTATATTATCCGGGATGGACAGCTACTGTGGATGGAAAGGCAGTAGAAGTGGGACGAGTAAACTATATACTTCGCGCTATAAACGTAACGCCGGGTAGTCATAAGATTGTACTCACATTCCGTCCGTCTACAGTGACTGTTACGGAAACAATAGCATACATTGGTTATGGTTTGCTTATAGCAACATTACTACTTCTGGTTTACTTTGAGTATAAGAAAAAGAAAAATCAACAGACTAATATAGATTAAGAATGAAAAAATTATTGTCGCTTCCGCCAAATTTGGTTGGATGCTTTCATGATATAACAGGATATGACCGTAAAGAATGGTTTTGTTCTAACGACCCTGTGGAAAAAAAACTTGGTTCGGGTGGTGGCACAACATGGCTTCTGCAACAAGCCTTTGATGCCGACAAGAGAATGAACGATTCTGAAAGTACATTCTCTTCATGGCTTGCATCGGATAAAAGATTGATTCTTCATGCTGGCGGACAGAGCCGACGATTGCCGGCTTATGCGCCTTCAGGAAAGATTTTGACCCCAATTCCTGTATTCAGATGGGAGCGTGGACAAAAATTTTCACAAGACTTGCTCTCGCTGCAGATACCTCTGTATAAACAAATAATGGATGTAGCTCCAAAAGACTTACATACAATGATTGTGAGTGGCGATGTGTATATTCGTGTTACAGAACCTATAGGAGAGGTGCCTGATGCTGATGTGGTATGTTATGGATTGTGGCTTGGAGCAGAAATAGCAAAAGATCATGGGGTGTTTGTGTCGCGTCGGGATAATCCAAACGTGATGGAATGTATGCTTCAGAAACCATCTATAAAGAAATTGGGAGAACTTCTTAATACTCATCTGTATCTTACTGATATCGGAATTTGGCTACTTTCGGACAAAGCTGTAAAGGTTTTGATGAAAAAGTCAATGAATGTTGACGGAACGTTGAAAAACTATGATCTCTATTCTGAATTTGGATGCGCGCTCGGTACAAATCCTGTGGTTAAGGATGATGAGATAGCAGAACTTTCTGTTGCTGTATTGCCTTTGCCTGGTGGGGAATTCTATCATTACGGAACAAGTCATGAGATAATATCCTCAACGCTTGCTATACAGAATCTTGTAAATGATCAGAGAGAGATAATGCATCATTCATTGAAACCACACCCATCAATGTTCGTGCAAAATGCAGAGATAAAAATTACGCTTTCTGATAATAATCAGAATGTATGGATTGAGAATAGCTGGGTTGGAGATAAATGGAATGTTTCTCGAGATAATATAATAACAGGAGTTCCCCAAAACGATTGGCAGATTTCATTGATGGAAGGACAGTGTGTTGATATTGTTCCTATTGGTGAAGAGGAATATGTTGTTCGGCCGTATGG
>CAKQCV010000089.1 GCA_934217675.1 uncultured Prevotella sp.
CTCACGCTGCCGGAGGGCGTACAGGGTATGTTCGAGGTGCGCGTTCTGTACCCCACCGACCGGCTCGACCCGCTGCCGTCCGATGCGCCGCCGCTGCACACGGCGTACCGGCGCATCAAGGGCATGGGGCTGCGGTTGGCCTCCGGTGCATGGACGAGTGCGGAGAGGGACGCTGTGGAGCGGGGGCGCATGGCATTTGAGGATGTCCTCACGTTCCGGGAGGACGTGTACGATCTGCTGCGGCAGCATACGCCGCCCAAACAGCGCAGGGAGAACGGCTTGCCGTGGGCAATCTCAGAGGACGTGCGCAAAGGCAAGTACGCCACGCAGGGGATGCCGACGCTGATCGAAAACTACCTGCGCAAGCATCTGCGCATCCCGGCGCACTACATCGAGAGCATGAAGCACATCCAGTACCTGCCGCGCAAGGGCGATTGCGTGGCGAGGATGATGTTCGAGGGGGAAAGGTGAATAGAGGGGGCAAAGGGAGGGAGCTTGAAGCTCTCTCCCTTTCCTCTTTTAGCCTGTCAAATTATAAATACCCTTATGTTATCACAGGCTTCTCCCTGCCGCGACAAAATAATTGTGCACAGAAATAGGTTATTTTAGAATGGGTAATACGTTACACTTAAAAAAGAACCACATTCTTTCCGGAATTGATGGCGATAAGCAGCTCCTTGGAAATATCTTTTCCAGCTAAAAGGGCCGCTGCCTTTTGGGATTCAGCGCCAGCCATAACAACACCTATACCAAGAGTCGCTCTCAACTCCGGACTTTCTCTTAAAAGTGCCATCATTTCGGATTCTTCATCTTCGGTCAAAGAACCGACACATGTGTTCTCGTTACAAATTGAATAAACTTTTTCTTCAACAAAAGATTCAATAATCTCCAAAGATGAAATAACATTTGCCGGAATATCTGGCATGGTTTTAGACCAATGTAATTTAGCACACTCAGCATTAAGCTTCAACAATTGACCGATTTGCTTTGCTTCATTTTCGTTATTAATCAAATAGATTTTCATTCTCTTGCCACCTCCTTAATTGCTTTTTCTACAGCAAAAACGCTCACGTCTAAAGCCACAAGATAAGCGTCATATCTATTACATACACTTGCAGCCAATCCATCCGGCGTCCCTTTTATGTCAGACGTTGTAAGTAATACTTTTGTGCCTTCTTGACCAGATAGCTGATTCGGGATATGGGTGTTCAATTGATTCGTCATATACGAAGTTCCACCGCATTTGCACTCAATAGATAGGGTTTCTTCAGGTTGTATCGAAACACCAAATACCTCGATAGGCTGGTCTGTATTGTTGACAGCGATTACGTCGGGTCTTGTTCCACCGCTTTCTCCCTCAACAACGCGCTGCTGCGCTTCAACATCGAATCCCACATCCATGAGTGCGTCTTTTGCAGTGACCTCCATAATTTGCCCTTTCAAAATACTGAGTTTTGCTTGGGTACTTCGGATTTCGACAGGAGATGCATCGGGATCGTTTAAGGTTTCAAGCGCTTCTAATTGGTTTCCCCACAATTCTGCCTTTTCCGGATGGCTCTCCATCAACTCCTTTATTCCTTCGGGCGTGCTCATCTTTTTCGCTATCTTTTCAGCAACAGGGTCGCTTTCTTCAATATTTACTTCGCCATTATCGCTCTTTGGTACTTCTCGGGATTCTCGGAGATCTGCAGAAGAAGCCGGAACACTCGCTTCTTCTTGGACAAGACGATCGATTTTTTCCCGGTAAGACTTATATTCCTGATAATCTTTTCCGTCTGTATCGCCGGTTTTCTGGAAGCGATCCCATGCTTCTGCAGCCTTTCCTTCGCAATACTGAGCGACTTTTTCATCGCGGTCAGATAAAAAAGCGGTTTCCGGCTTTTTGTCCGCCAAAGAATCTTCCGCATTGTCACCGCCGGTCAGGCCTAACCGTTCCAGAGCGGAAAGGTAAAGGTTTTTATCCGGCTTTTGGGGATGTATCGCACCGGTTTCCTTTTGCAAACAGGGTACACTTACATCGCTCTTTTTTTGCTCGACTTCTGGACGTTTTTCTGCAGCAGGAGTCTCTTGGGCAATAATATCTTTGAAGGTGCTCATACAATCCCCCCTTCCGATACGCGCTGTGCAAACTCTCGCCACACGGGATAATCAATGAGATAGCGATTTGTGTATTCGCTGATGATTAGTGTGAGCAGTGCATTTATCTGGTCGTCGCTATACTGCATGATGGATGGTTCAAGCTTTGCCAGAATTTCCATCTTCAGCGTATCCACAGAAGGACTTTCAATTGTTCCTTCCAGCGCTTCTTTTGCATTTTTGAAGTGGTCAAATACCAAAGAACTCAGCATATGGATACCCGCTGTTGTCTCTCGGTTATCGAGATAGTCCAGCAGTTTGACCTTCACCTCAGTCGGTGCGGTAGACCTGATAATCGCGCTGCGGAACATATCTTCCTCGTCGCGGTTCATATCTACCTTTTCCCTGAATCCGGAATCGAGCAGATTGAACAACAGCGAATCTCCCGGTACTGCGGGGTATGTGCCGGGTGATTTATAAGGGGTCTCTTTCAAATCAGGTTTATCTACGGCACAGAGTACAGCATTAACCCAGTCGCTCTGATATACAGCAGCAACGCCGCGGGGCAAGCGTGCCAATTCCCCAATCTGATCGTCATTAAGACCTGCAGATTTTCCCACCAATTCTCTATCCGAGAAATCCGGAAGCCGCATGATGATTTTGGTGTTTGTATTACGGATCACCGACATATCGAGCAGTCCCGGCGATTGATCCGCAATCACAAAAGCCTCGCCATAGGTACGCATTTCCGCAATAGAATTGGCCAGCATTTCCACAGACTTCCCCAGAAGATTAGCTGTCTCAGCGCTCTGCTCTGTGCTGGTTCGCTTCAGCAAATTGTGCGCTTCCTCCAGCACAGTAATGTGCTTCAACTGGCTATTGCCCTCGACTTGCTGAGATACGCGATACTCTTGCAGCTTCAAAATCAGAATACCCATAATCAGAGCTTTCGTTTCGCCGGAACCGACCCGACTCAGATCGATAATCACGTTCTTGTCAAACAAATCACGATCACTGATATCATCTGCGGAGAAAATCAGGCCATTAAGCCCGTTGGTCAGTGATTCGAGCCGGGTCAACAGCGAGCCCTTATAATTGCTCTTATTTTCATCAGAGTATTCACTTCGGTTGATGTACTTCTCTACTTCGAGTGCCACATCTACGAAGTTCGGAAAAATTGCACCATGCGGGTTTACCGAACGTGTCAGATCCCAGCCCGCACTGCGGTAAGCATTCTCCATTGCAGCTTTCAGGACAGCGGGCATGGCAGCATACATGGGCCAGCACACGTTGAATATCTCCGTAAGCTTGTCCAGATGCTCATAAATATGAATGCTCTCGACAGGAAAGCGGAAGGGATTCAGCCGCAAAAGTGCTGTCAAAGCAGGATTCGTACCATAGACGGACACATCGCGCAGGGAACCGAATATTGACTTATACTCGCCCTTTGCCGGTTCGATAACCAAAAAGTGTTTCTCCCTCTTCCTGCCGCAGAGCTGGCTGAGAAGTTGATAAATTGTAGTGCTCTTTCCGGAACCGGTAGATCCTGTGATAAAGGTGTGCGCCGTCAACTCATTGGCATCGAGAGCAACATTGGCGCGCTCCCGATGGTGCATGTGGTAGACCTTGCCCAAATGGACAGCATCCACATTCTTTTGCGAGAGAAGCGCTACTTCACGGCCAAACTCTGCACAGGTCTGAATGGAAATACCAGCAACGGATTTTTGGGGCAAAGGCATCTGATACGCCAGCTCCTTGCCGCTAATCAGCATGGATGCCCGGACGGGGTAATTATGCTTTTTCCCAACGGACGTCTGGAAAACCGGGTGCCAGCAGCGCATCAGGTAGTCTTTCATGCGGTTAACAGCTTCTTCGGTTTCCCAGGTGTTGATAGCGGATGCTTCCACAGAAGAATTCTCCCCACGGGTCACAGAGCGGAAAGCACTTGCCGCCGCAATCGTCGTTCCATAGTCAGGGGATGCAAAATATGCGCATGTATCAAACATCCCAAAGTCTTCACAGCTGCGCATCCTCTTGATCTGCTCATCCAGTCGATCCAGCAGTGTCTTGATGGCGCGATTCTCATAGGTGAGCTGAAGCGATTCACCATCTGCCGTAGAGAGTGCCTTAGCTACGGAATTTTGCTCTGTCAAAGATTTTGCAGTACCATCGGACGTTGTGTCAGATTCCGCCTGGTTTTCACTTTTTGTGGTACTCCATGTGTGGTTATAGCTTACGCCACCCCCAACGACTTTACCCCCTACGCCTACATGTGCGCCGGCACTATCGCTGTGTCCCTTGGAAATTGATGTGCCATGGGACAGGGATTTTGACAAGGTCTTGTTTACGGTATCCGTAGTGCCTTTGATGACGCTTGTGGTTTCCGAAGATGACGTTTGCCGGTTTATCATCTGCACCGAGATCTTGAAAGGAAACATCTGCGAATAAATATCCTCGTATTCTCCGCACATTTCCTCGATTTTGTCGTTATGAACGGCATCCGCAAGAATCAGGACGCAGTACTCCTGTCCCCGCATGCTGTCAATGAACTTCTCCAAGCCCTGCACAAACTCGGGATTCTTCCGTTCGGTGTTGTTCCTCAGCGCGGGGATGCTGCTAACCGCGGATATAAACTTCGCGCGGGCAAAGGCGTTCTGGATCACAGTTTCCTTATCCAGACTATCCCTGCATAACGGTGCCGAGTTATCGGTTTCGTTTTTTACCGGGATAAGCTCTGCACCGGCAAAATTCCCCAAGAAAGCATTCTTCAGCACCTTTCCATTCCGGCTGCAGTCTGCGGCATCGACCAATGGCAAATCTTTGCTGTCGTCGTTATTCCGTGCGATCAGCTCCCGGGTAACAACACCAACGTATAGATCTGCATGATCTTTTTTGGCATTGATCAGCATCATAATGCCGCAGTTGCGGAGAGAGAATACGCCGGAATACACGGTAGTCAGCTTGTCCTGAATATTTTCGTTTTTATCATAGACAATACTGCTGATCCGGTACATCGCCACGTTATCTCCGATACGCAGTGCTTTCAGTTCATTGCTGATGGGAATGCATGGTGCCTGCGAGAGATTCGTGATGTATTTTTTCAGCACAACATTGTCAACTGCTTCAAATGCGGCGTACAGCTCCTGCAACTCACGGGGGTCTGCAGGTTGTTCCTTACGTTCAGCCATATTTTTTCTCCTTTTTATGTGGGTTGGCTTGGGATATACTTTTTGTTTTTGCACATAGCCTTTCGCGCATCTGTGCGCTATCCTTACAGCTTTGCCTGCTCTCGGCAACCAAAGTGCGGACATCTTTCTTCCCCTTTACCGGCCCAGCAGACGTACCAGAGCGAGAACGATTAGCACCAGCGCTGCGATTCCCGCCGCGATCACTGCAAGATGAGCCCTGGCCTTGGGGGGCTGCTTTTGCGCTGGTGCCGTTGTAGGGTTTTGGGTTTCCTCCCGCGGCTCGCTCAAGTCCTTATAGACCTCTTTGCCCACCTCCTTGATATAAGGAATCCGGGTTTTCGCAAAGTTCTCCTGAAACCAGAAAGTCAGTTTTGCAAAGTAAGGCTTGTCCCATTTAGAGCGATCCAGCCGTTCTTCATACGACAACGTGATTTCTTCTTCAAATATCTCCGGAACCTTCTCTTCTAACACGGTCAACACATCATCCACTTCGTGTCCCGAAAAAGTCGGATCGGTTAGCATGGCGCTCAGCGTGTCTACCTTCAAACTCAAGAAATCCTTTTTCGCAATCTCTTCCCAAAAATCAGCCTCACTGAAAGAATGAAACATCTTTAGATACCCTCCATTTTATCAATCAGCTTATTCAACCAATCACACTGCCTGCTTAATTCTTCCTTTTCGCCCTCTAGCCTTACCCTGTCACCGGATAGCGCATTATATTTTTTCTGCTGCTGCTCAATCTCAGCCGCAAAATTCGACAATCCAGTGGACATGTGACTTATTAGCGATTTTACATTTTCTTTGCTCGTGGTCATCATGGTATCAAACGCTTTCACGGTAAGGCTGCAATCGTTTTCTAAGTTTTTGAAATATTTGTTCAGCTCGTGCTGAATCCCTTCTGTTGAATAATAGCCGTCTTTCGGATCAATCCGAACTTTTTTATAATCTGGCATAAAATGTGAGACAGCGCGCTTGAATAGGCCGAAAACGCCAGTGCTATATTGATAGTCGATCTTTTTTCTGTTTACTTTCTTACCCCAGTAGCCGACTTCGCTTTCTACAGTTCCTTTTTTCATTTGCGATTCAAAGTCAGGAGAAGATGCAAGATTTGAAAATTGCAGCCAGTTGGAATTCTTTCTGAAATCATACCCGCCCATGCTGAATACGTCCGCAGATTCCAACTCTCTCGCCATGTTGGTTACTACAGCGAAAATCCCTTCTAATTTTTGGTCATAATCTCTTTTGAGCATTTCGAGAGTTGAGAGCGTGTCTCTCCCCACTTGCGCAAAAACGCTTTGAATATGGGCGGATGTTTCCTCGATCTCTTTCTGGACTTCGGCAGCGGTCTTTTGACCAGTGGATATTTTCTTGACTTGGCAAAGATTAGAGATAATAGGGTCTCTCAAAATATCAGCTCTGAATTGTGAACGAGCTTCTCCGAGCGCGGTAGCATCAAATTCAATCTTATCCAATTTGCTGAGCTGTGCATCGATGAGTTTTTTTGCTTCTTCGAGCTTGGCACTTCTTTCGGCGGCCAGCTTTTTTCTTTCTTCTGCCTCCTTCCTTGCGCCGTCGTTTTCCCCCAGTTTTTCGATCCGCCTCTGGATATCGGCGACGGTGCTGTCCTTAAAGGAGGAGACATCTGTCAGAATATCCTCAAAGGTTTCCAGAAGGTCGCGTACCTTGATGGGATAGGCGTAGCGTGCGACGTAGTCTCTAATGGCACATTCCACCGACATAAGCCCGCACTGCAGTTGCGTTGCGGTAATTATGTCGCCTGCCTTTAGTGCCTTTCGGAATGCCGTATCCATTTCATCTCTGCGATACGCAGGAATGTCGCAGAATTGAGAAAGATAGTAATTGCTGTCCGTATAACGACAGACGTTTTTTTGGAATTCCTCCAATCTATTACAAAGTGTGCGTTTCATCGGCTCTTTTGTTAGTTCCTCCCCAGAATACTTGTCCGCGCCGCGCTGGATGGCAGAGGCAACGATTGCCGTAACGGGGAATATACGGGGAACAAAATGTGCCGCTTCCTGAATACGCTTCTCATCCTCCTCGGATGCGATGCCCCACTTACCGCTGTCACGCAGATATTGTGCGAAAGCAGCCTTTCGATCCTCAATCCGCTCGCCATTACCGTAGGTCAGACTGTCGCATTTGTTCATCAAGAAGAGAAACCGATCATTGAAACCGCCGCGTTCATCCACGGATTGTTGTATGATGTCCCCCATGAATTCGCCAATGCTCTTGTCCTCATACTTCTGGGCATCCGCGCATAAAACCACCATTGGTTTGCTGTTATCATGCGTGATCGCGAGCTGTGCAAGCCGTGCGTGTTGATTCACGCCGCGTTCGTCAATAGACTGCGCACTGTCCATACCCGGAGTGTCCACCAAAACAAGGGTAAAGTTCTTCTCACTGACACTTTTGGGATAGAGGTGTGACAGGTCTGCGCCGATCTCAATGATAGTCACTTTTTCATACTGCGGATTCACCTTGCCGGTCGGACAAACCTCCATAAACTTGGACGCGCAGGCCTCGTCCGAATCAAATATGCTCTTGGGAAGTACAACCTTCTGGCCTTCATCCAACCCCAGCAGAGAAACTTTATTTCCCAGAGATCCGTCATGCTTGATGCGGCAGTTTTTTGATGTACAGGTGGAATCACTGGTAGGAAGAATGTTGTGACGAATCAAGGTATTCAACAGTGTAGATTTTCCGGAGCTATACACGCCTGCAAAAACGACATCAAACTCGCGTTCTTTTGCCTTTGCATAGTTTGTTTCCAACGCCTCGTATTTTTTCTGCAGAGTCTGGCTTCGGCTCCGTTCCTCAATCAACTCGTGAAATCGGTCAGACTGCAGCTCTTTTACAATATCCTCTATATTTTCGGACAGCTTTTTGTCATCCAACTGCGGATCCTCTTGCTTGAATCGCAGCGAAAGTCTGGTACCTTCTTCGCGATTCTTATTCTGATCCTCGAGGGACCTTTTCAGGTCTTCAAAATCGATTTTTCTGCCCGAAAAGCAAAACTCTATCTCGCCGTTGTTTTCCGGGTCAGCAATTTCATTAAGCAAACCCGGCCAGTTGAGGTAGTCGATCGGCTCGACCCACGTTTGCAGCGGCGTTCCTCTTCCAATGAAATCATCGATACTGCGATAGTTTGAGTTGCCCCTCACATCGCTCCCATCTATGCATATTGATGTTTTCATTTTGTAGGGGTTATACTCCATCTTTACAACACGCATTTTTTAACTCCTCTCCGCTTGTTTTTCTACACCTGTTTTTTGTTTTATTGAATTTGCTCCACCCACTCCCCCTGGCTTCTCAGCCACATCTCTATCCCCTTGCCGAAGACCTCGGCGGAGATGAGCCAGCCGTCGGCATCCTCGGAGAGCACCTGCGCCGTGGGGAGCCGGTCCAGTACCGCCTCCAGCGACGGGCCGGTGTAGCGGAAGCGGATGTGCTCCAGCCGCCCGCCGTACATAAATTGGACGCGCTTACGGAACTCGCCCTCCTCGAACCGCTTGGCATATGGCACGCGGAAATGCTCATTCAGCACCTTCACCGACCGGATGCG
>CAKQCV010000090.1 GCA_934217675.1 uncultured Prevotella sp.
CAGGCGAGAGCGACGACCGCTCGGCTTACTGGGCTTTCCGCAAGGTGGCAGCTCTCGGTATGACAGATTACAATTTTTTTGCTCCAATCATCAAGAAGGCATATGCCGAACTGGAAAAGGAGTTTGACGAGACGCAGAAGAACATCGAGAAGGAGTATCTTGCCACATACCGGGATGCTCCCGATAATGCCATCGTTGCCCTTACCGAGGCAAACATCGCCATGCAGAAGCGTGCCTACGATTTCAGTAGGCAGCTACTCAACGATCTCTTCACCCATCTTACGAAGAAGGTGCAAGAGGAGTATATGTTCCATGGGGCATAATAATTATGTATCTGTTGTAAAACTAAAAAAGAGCTGCACACAACACGTTGTAGCTCTTTTTTTAGTTATAACGGATAAAGATGATAACGTGATATACTTTTTATTTGTGGCAAAACATTTTATGAGGGACGCAAGGACTTGTTTGAGGGGCTTGCCATTGGTGAATATGAGAAGGAATGGGTGCAGCACAGCACATGGACACGAAACAGTTTGATGGATATCTTGACTATTTACTTTTGCCATACGAGAAACAGTTGGACTGCAAGGCGGACATGCAGTGCAAGAACCTCACCCGATTGAGCGGTCTTGCCCACGACCCCGAAGTGTTCCTTCGTCCCGAATCTGAAGTCATTCCTTTCACGGCGGAAGAAATCTCTACCGCTGCAGCCGCTTATGCCAAGCAGAGCAAGGAGGAGAAGCAGATACAGCGCATCTGGACCTACTTCGATACCCTCATTGCGCCCCAACTGGCAAAAGCCAACATCAAGTTTCAAAGTAGAAGTCATAACGAATATGTCATAAGAGTGGGTTACCGGCTCGCTGAACGAAGATTCTCCAAGAAGGTCGCTATCCGATGGGCTGTCGGACAGTTCGGAGCGGATTACCCCGACACCGAACAAGTCATCAATTCATGCTTCGACAACGCCTCTCCACACGGAAAAGGTGGAGGAGGTGGAGGCAGAGGCGATGCCAAGATTGCATCGGTCGAAGAGATAAAATTATTTATATCCTCCGATTATCAATGAGTTACGAGATTTTCTGTATCTCTTTATGTAGAGATTCAGGAAGTATACTCATATGTGTATATTCGTGTTCAAAATCAAATTCCGTGAGATTACTTTTTCGTCAGAGGGTCTTCGGCAATTGAAAATCGGTGGTCGAAAGGAAAGCTAAATCCCGTGTTCTGTCGTATCATCCCTTTTGCTTGAAAATAACAACGGCTCCCAACAGAAGTGTTGAGAGCCGTTGTGAAATATTGTCATAACAAACGATGACGCACAGGCTTTTGTTGTGCTTGGCGATTGTTCACCTTGCAACAATCTTATCCTGCAACTGTAAATATGCGAATTTCAGGATCTGCCTGAAAATAAGGTGATAAGCCCTTTGCTACGTCATTCTTGAACATTTCAGACTCAAGGTAAGCTGCTGCGTGCTCCTTGCTGTCGAAGCCATGAAGTACCTGTACGTCCTCATCACGTACGAGCAGTGACTTTGTCAATGCTCCCTCTATAGTGTTGAGGAATGGCTCACGGTAATCAAAATAAACTTTTGCTGCACTTTGGCGGTCACTTTCTTTTATCTTCATCGTAATCTGAAGATAAGCATTTACTACTTTTTCCATTGTTCTTAATTTATATTTAATGATAGTTTCAGAAATTTTGTTCAATTGTTTATTGATTGCAAAATTAGTACTTCTGGAGCATTCGTCAATTGTATATACAGGTGAATAGATGGTAAATTTACGCACAGATGTTCGCATTGTAAAAAATAATAAGTAATTTTACCACAACAAATGCGTAATTTGCCATTTTGCATGGCTATAATCGGTAATAATGGAAAGGAAAAAGAACATAAAACAAGAAAAGGTGGCATCTTATTCAATCCAAGAGAATATTCACTCTGGACTGGAATTGGAACTGCACTTTATGCCCAGATTCTTCCATGAGAATGGGTGTGGTTCTATGCCGCCACATATACACGAGTTTTATCAGATTATATGGTTTCGCCGTGGACACGGCACACATAGGGTTGACTTTGTTGACTATCCTTTTACTGACAACACGATATTCTTCGTGGCACCAGGGCAGATACATGCTTTTGACGGACGCGAAGACTGTGAGGGCGTTATAATTCTCTTCAATGCCAGTTTCTTGGCAGATGAGGAATCGAGCGAGAGCATCTTTCTGAAATATAATGTGTTCAATGCCTACGATTCGTTGCCATATTATAAGGTAAGTGATGAGGAGGCAGAGCGGCTGATGCCACTTGTAAACGAGATGAATCGGGAGTATTCGCTCACGTATGCCTTTGCCCACAAGGATTATATGCAATATCTGCTACGCCTCTTCTTGATAAGAGTGCAACGCTGTGGGGAGCGGAAGGATATAGAGAAGCTACACTTCTACAGCATTGCCAACCGCACATTTGTAAGGTTCAGACAACTGCTGGAGAAAAACTTCCGTGAAGTGCATACCGTGCAGGACTATGCCGACTTGCTCAACATCTCGGCTCGCACTCTTACAAAATATGTGAGCCAAAGTACACATTGTTCACCGTTGCAAATCATCAACGATCGTATTGTGCTTGAAGCCAAGCGACAGTTGCAACATACTTCGCTGAACATAAAGGAGATAGGATATGGGATGGGCTTTGAGGATCCTTCTTACTTCGTGAAATTCTTCAAACGGCTGACTGGTATGATGCCGAGTGAATTCAGAAAGGAAAAAGAATGATGAATTTGAAAAATATTATTAATAAAAAAATAGAAAGATGAAAAAGAAAATTGCTATTCCAACTGCCGACGGAAAACTGTTTCCGCATTTCGGCAAAGCTCCGCAAGTAACAGTGTATGATGTGGAAGACAACAAGGTTGTAAATACAGAAGTGTTCACTTCTCCAGAGCATGCACATGGGGCAATGCCACGTTTCTTGCAAGGATTAGGTGTGACGGATGTGCTCTGTGGCGGATTGGGAGCCGGTGCAGTGAAACTGTTGCAGGAGATGGGGATTGAGATTCACGGTGGGGCACCGACTGTAGCTGTTGGCGATGTGCTGCATATGTTTTTGGATGGCACAATAGAGTATGGTGACAGTACATGCCATCATGATGCTTGCGATGGTGAGCATAGACATCA
The DNA here is from genome assembly GCA_934217675.1 of uncultured Prevotella sp. Classification (GTDB taxonomy): domain Bacteria; phylum Bacteroidota; class Bacteroidia; order Bacteroidales; family Bacteroidaceae; genus Prevotella. The sequence continues at coordinate 3,179 of CAKQCV010000090.1, forward strand.
CGAATAAATGAACTGAAGATCTGATTCAGAAGTAGCAGAAGTTTCCAAGCTTCTGCTTGCTTTTTATTTGTGAAAAAAACTTGTCGTTTATATAATTTATCTCTAAATTATGCACGTATAAAGCATAATATGGCATCCAAGCAGCAGATAAATCAGTAAAAACGAAAGAGATTATGCACTATTACGGAGTGGCGGATAGAAGGATAACCATCTTAGAACAACTGTACACCGTCAAACACGAAACATTTTCTGACATACCTTATAATTTTATCGACATATTTCTATTCGGTAAATTCCTGTTAGTATTTGTTATATGTAAAATTTTCTCAGTTTATTGGATTTGCAGTAATTTTGCAACGTTTTTATTAAAACAAGCAATAATGAAAAAACAGGAATTTTCGTGTCCGCCACGCTGGGCATATTGATGGTGGGCAGCTGGTTTATGCCGGAGACCTTGCCGTCAGAAAAGCGCATAGACAGGGGCATTTTACAGGTATACGCCAATCTGTTTCGCGTGTTTCGTAATCTACGTTTCACACTGAGCACTCTGGCAATAATGGCATGTTTCTTCACCTTTTTCGCATATATTGCATCTTCATCGTTCATCCTTCAGCGAATCTATGGGCTTACGCCATTCGATTTCAGCCTCTGCTTCGCCCTGAATGCCTTTAGTTGCAGTCATGGCACTTTATATGTATCTCATGGGGAGCTTCGGTCTTTGTGGCAAGTGCCGTAGTATGCTTAGCGCTGACTTTGCCATTGTGCAGACGCATAAAATAGCGTTGTGGTATGCTCGAAAAATTTAATTTCAATTTCAGTAAGAATGCATCATTGCATTGACTCTTGGTCAAAAACTTTTTATGTCAAACTGCTATCTTTTTATATGACATTTCTTTGTCATTACGGATATTTGTACTACATTTGCAAACAGAAACCAACAAAAGTCGGATTCAGTCTAATGATGCGCCACATGGCATAAGCATCTGAAATCGTAGATATTTAGAAGGCGCGTCTGGCGTATTCGCCGGAGTTGTTTTAACGCAATGTCAAGTTTTAGTTGTTTGAGAAACAACTAAAAGTACTGTCCAATATGGTATGCGCACAGATGGACAGCCAACTTGCTGAGCTGGCGCAGCAGAACGGTGTGACCTATAGTCGCTATGCCGACGGCATGACCTTCAGTTCAGACAATGCAAACATCAATATTTAGCTCCTTACATTTCAATGAAGATAATATCCACAAGCGACTGGCATTTGGGCAACCTCTTTCACGGCAACGACCGGCTGCCCGAACACCATCACTTCCTCGGCTGGCTCTTAAACCAGATAACCACCCGCCAACCTGATGCTCTTCTCGTGGCTGGCGACATTTTCGACAACGGCAACCCCTCGGCTGCCGCACAAGGCGTCTATTACGAGTTTCTTGCCGATGCCACACAGGCTTGTCCCGATATGACCATTGTCATAACGGCTGGTAATCATGACTCTTCCAACCGACTTGAGGCGCCACGCCCACTGCTCAAGCGCAACCATGTGGAGATTCGAGGCAACGTGCGGCGCACATGGGTTCACTCCGATGACGCAACTGGCATATCGGGCAGTTGGCAGAATGATTATGACGACCTTATCATCCCCATACAAGGCAGGGATGGCGACAGCATCGTTGTCCTTGCCGTGCCATACCTGCGCTCGGACGTGGTAGCTGACGAGAGCTACTCGCATGGCGTAAACCGCTTCCTGCAGCAGCTTACCGATCGTGCGCGTCAGATCTATCCTGCAACACCAATGGTTATGATGGCGCATCTATATGCCCGAGGCACTGACATAGCCAAGGACGATGCAAGTGAGAAAATAATCATCGGCGGACAGGAGGAGGTGAGCATTGACAAATGGGAGGGGCATCCAAACTATATGACTTGTGGACACATACACAAGCGTCAGCATATATGGGGCACCGATTGGGCACGCTATACGGGCAGTGCCCTGCCGATGTCGTTTGCCGAAAAAGATTATCGCCATGGTGTTGACTTGCTGACAGTTACAGACGGAAAGCAAGTTGAGGTGGAGTTTCTTGAGTATCATCCACAGCACCCTCTGCGCATATTGCCGGAGACTGATGAACCTTTGACACCCAACAAACTGCAAAAGATAATAAACAAACAACTCGCTGACCGCCATGATGGTAAGTTAAGCGAAGCTTTCGAATATGTTGTGCTGCGTGTTATGCTCAATAAAGTGTCGGCTGATGAAATACGTAAACTGGAAAGCTTTGTAGCAACCAAGGATGCTGTGTTGTGTAAAATACAGAAAATCATGCCGCAGCTCGATCTTACCACCATCACCGACTCACAGCACATAGCCAGCATTGACGACATCCTGAACCGCAATCCTGTTGATACCATACGTGAAGCGTTTGCCATAAAGCATGGGACGGAAATGTCGGCAAGACAGGAGGAGATGATCAAGGAGGTAATGGATGAACTTGTCATCGACAATTGAAAAACATACTAAGCATCCGAAAAACTATGAGATTTCTTAAACTTGAGATATTAAATCTTGCTTCTCTCGATCGTCAAGAGGGGGAGGTAATAGATTTTGAGCATGGGGCACTTGCCGACAGTACAATCTTCAGCATAGTAGGACCGACGGGTAGTGGCAAATCTACTCTGCTCGATGCTATTTGTCTTGCTCTGTATAACCGTGCTCCACGCTATCCGCGTAAGAAAGGCGACCGCAACCAAAACATTGAGATATTCGGTAGTCCGGAAGATGGCGAAAACAACCGGCTCGCACCGACTGACAGTCGTAATATTCTAACTCGTGGCAGAAAGACGGGATATAGCAAACTCACTTTCCTTGCCAACAATGGCATAGTGTACCGTGCAGAATGGCATGTGCATTTCCAACGTGTGAGATACGAGAATGTGAAGACAAATCTTTACCGCATAAGCATGGAGGATGGCAAACAAGCGGAAGAGACGGCTGACTGGAACGCGCTGCCCGACATCATCGGACTTGACTACGAGCAATTCTTGCGCACGGTGCTCATCGCCCAAGGATCGTTTGCCAATTTTCTCAACGCCAAGGAGAACGAACGTTATGAGCTTCTTGAAAAACTTATTGGCGGCGATGACACATACACACGTATCTCAGAGAAAATTGACGAGCATCGCCGGGTTGCTGTTGATGAACTTAATGATATACGGGCAAAACTTTCTGCCTACGAACAAGATGACCTCTCAGAGAAACAGCTTGCTGAGCTTAATGCGCTCATCGCAAAACTTGAAGAATGTGCCATGCAAAAACGTAAGGAACTCGACAATATCAAGACTGCTCTCGACTGGTATACTCGTGAGGACAAAATCTGCAAGGAACTGAAGAAATGTGGCGTAAATCTTGAACTTGCCCAAAAGGAGCTCGAAGCTGTGGCTGGACAGAAAGCACGTCTTAAACTGCATGATGCAACGGTTGATGCGGTGGGTATTTTCAAAGATATAAAGGAAACAGAGCATAATATAGAGAGACTCAATACAGACATAAAGTATGCTGATGAACAGATTGTTACTATAAAGTTGTGTGCAGATAAGGAGAATAGCATACTGAAGTCGTTGAAGGATTTTTACCAATCCGCGCTCCGCGAACAAGAAAAGCAGAAGCCACATATAAACTGTGCACGGGCTATAAATGCAGAACTGAAAGCCACCCTTAAGAGTGTGGAAGAGAAAAAGATTGTCGTTTCTAACAGCAAACAATCATCGGTAGCCGCACAAAAGGCTCTTGACAACAATATTGCTGAAATATTGAGGGCTGAGGAAAACGTAAAGTATCGTGAAGATGATTATACGAGGCTGACTTCCGAAATCGAGAGCTGTACAAAACAGCTCGCCCAGAATGTTACCTCTGCCACAGATACCTATACATTTGAAGTCGCAAAGACAGATGGCGTGAATGTGGAGACGCTGCAAAATGCAAAGACTACAGCCGATGCTACTCTTAATGATATCAAATCGGCAATAAAAATTCTGAAAGAATTCAACGACAAGAAAAAGCGTCTTGAACAAAGCAAGGGGGAGCTTGACGGACTGAAAAAACAGAACGATAGAATAAAGGCTGAGATTGGAAACATCAATATCGGAAGTATACAAAAAGAACTGGACACTCTCCGGCAGACACAGACACTTATGACAAGCAACGACTGGCAGATTCATCGCAATGAACTGTATGATGGTAAACCATGTCCGCTATGTGGTGCCATTCATCATCCATACGCTGACGAAGCTATGCTCGCTCCTGTCATTTCCGAACTTGCAACGCTCATTCATAAAAAGGGAGAGGAGCTTGACCAACTGACGCAGACCTTGACTCGATTGACAAAGGATCAAGGTGGCGTGGAGGGTAGCATCAAGCAGATAGTTAAGACAATGGATTCACTCGAAGTGGATGTGAAACGAACGAAATGTGAGTGGAATATTCTGCACGACAAGTATCCCGAATGGACAACAAATACCGAGGCTCTCGACAAACTACTATGCGTCATTGAACGAAAAGCACAAGGGACCGCCAAAGATCTTGATTGCTACAATGCCTTGGTGAAGATGATAGATAAATTACGGAAAGCGAAAGAGCAAGCAGAGAAGCAGCTGAATGAATATAAGGAGAAATCAGACAGACAACTTAAGCTTGCCGAACAGGCTAAGAACACCGCGCTGACGCAACTTGCCACCGCTAAAGGCAAAACAGAGAACTTAAAGGCGCAACTCAGAGAAAAGAAAGATGCTCTAACTGCTGCTTGGGCTGCATTAAATGAGAATAATGCCATGGTGGCAAGAATGCGAGAGGATATGAAAGCTGAGGTTGGCGATAAGAATCCTGATGAATATGATGCTGAGCTTGCGGAAAATATAAAGGAAGCTGACAATAAAGTGACAGCCAAGACGGAGGAAATAACCCGGCTCAACAACCGGCTTAGTGTACTGTCGGGCAAGATAGAGGCTGGTAAGAAACAGTTGCTATCGGCAGAGGAAACAGTAAGACTACGTAATAATGAACTTGCTGAATGGATTAATACCTACAATAATATGAATGGCAGTAATGCCATAACAGTTGCCGATATAGCTTCGTTATATTCTGCTACTGACAACTGGGAACAGATGCGACAAGAGATTATGTCGAGAAATGAAGCCTTGACAAAAGCCCGGACTCTTGTTGAGAAAGCCACGCAAGAGCATAATGAGCATCAGGTGGCAAAGCCGTCTATATTGCAAGACAACCTTGTAAAACGAAAAACAGAGTTGGAGACTCAATCCGACACAGAACTTGTTGATGCCAAGTCGCGCAAGCAACGTTATGACAACGCACGGTTGCAGATGGGCATTATGCATGACAGCAAGTTGCTTGCCGAAAAGAAGGCTGCTGAATGGACCGCAATCACAGATGCCATAGGCACAGACGGGCGCACGCTGCGCAAGATAGCACAGTGCTATACGCTGCGTTTTCTCATCGCTCATGCCAATGCTGAAATACGCAAGTTTAACAGTCGCTACGAATTGGTG
>CAKQCV010000091.1 GCA_934217675.1 uncultured Prevotella sp.
ACCTAATAAGTTTCAAATAAGCTATGGCAGCAAGAAAAAATGAAGAAGAGACCGTAAGCATGGTCGATACCTTCCGTGAGTTTAAAGAGACAAAAAATATCGACCGCACTACTCTTATGAGCGTGCTGGAGGAAAGCTTTCGTAACGTTATCGCTAAAATTTTCGGAAGCGATGAGAACTTCGATGTTATCGTAAACCCAGATAAAGGTGACTTTGAGATATACCGCAACCGTACAGTAGTGGCCGACGGCGTGGAACACGACGAGAATAAGGAAATAACTCTGACTGAAGCACGCAAGATACAGCCTGACTATGAGGTTGGAGAGGATGTGAGCGAGAAGGTGGACTTCAGCAAATTCGGACGACGCGCCATTCTTAACCTTAGACAAACATTGGCTTCGAAAGTGTTGGAACTTGAGCACGACAGCTTATATAACAAATATAAAGACCGCGTAGGACAGATAATCAGTGCTGAGGTATACCAGGTATGGAAACGCGAGGTGCTACTCGTTGATGACGAAAACAACGAGCTGATACTACCAAAAGGAGAACAGATTCCACGCGACCAATACAGAAAGGGAGAGGCTGTAAGAGCTGTCATCCTGAGAGTTGACAACGAGAACAACAATCCAAAGATTATCCTCAGCCGAACAAGTCCAATGTTCCTACAGCGTTTACTGGAACAAGAGGTTCCTGAGATAAACGACGGACTAATCACCGTGCAACGCATAGCACGTATGCCTGGAGAAAGAGCTAAAATCGCAGTAGAGAGCTACGATGAGCGCATCGACCCTGTAGGAGCTTGCGTCGGAGTAAAAGGAAGCCGTGTACATGGCATTGTTAGAGAGCTGTGCAACGAAAATATCGATGTAATAAACTACACATCAAATATAAAGTTATTCATACAGCGTGCGCTAAGCCCAGCAAAGGTGCTAAGCATTAATGTTGACGAGGAAAACCACAAGGCCGAAGTTTATCTCAAACCGGAAGAGGTATCTCTCGCTATCGGTCGCGGAGGAATGAATATCAAATTGGCAAGTATGCTCACAGAGTATACTATAGACGTGTTCCGTGAAGTACAAGACGGAGTAGAGGATGAAGACATCTACCTGGATGAGTTCTCTGACGAAATAGACCAGTGGATTATCGACGCAATCAAAGGTATCGGTCTCGACACAGCAAAGGCTGTGCTCAACGCTCCACGTGAGATGCTTGTGGAGAAAGCCGACCTTGAGGAGGAAACTGTCGACCACGTGCTCAGCGTGCTTAGAGCTGAGTTCGAATAAAGCATATTTGCTGAGTTCGAACATGACGGTAAGGGGCATCGTTCGAACAGAAAACAACATATAGGTTCGGACATGCCTTAAAAGCAACGTTCGAGAATAGTAACAGTATAGAAGAAGGGTAAATATAAAGTATGAGCATCAGATTAAACAAAGCAATTAGTGAATTAAACATCGGACTTCAAACGGCAGTTGATTTCCTGAAAAAAAGAAGTGACTTGGGAGAGGCTCCTGAAGGACCTAACTCCAAGCTTACCGATGGACAGTATAATGCCCTCGTGGAAGCTTACAAATCAGACAAAGAAGAACGCTCTCAGGCTGAAAAGCTACTACAAAAGCGTCCTAAAGACAAAAAAAGATCTGACAAAAAGGCTGACAGGAACGGTGAACCTCGACAACAGCAAAAATACACACCTTTAGGAAAAATAGACTTAGACAGTTTGGGAAAGAAGTCATCAGCAAAATCTGCTGCTTCTGCTTCAAAAACCGACAACAATGCAAAGGCTTCTGCCGTAAGCCCGCAAAAAGAAGATAATAACAAAAAACAAAACTTTGAGAATAAGGCTGCAGCTATGCCTAAGCAGCAACCTAAGGAAAACGCAAACATGGCAAAAGAGCAGCCCGCACAGAAAAAAGAGAATGAGCATAAAACTCAGACTCAGCAGAACAACACTGTAAACAAAGTTGAAAAGACACAAGTTCAGATGGCTAAGCAAAAAAATGAAGAGAAAAAAAGCTCCGAAAATAATGCTGCACCTGCAGCACAGGCTTCAGCAACATCTGCTCAAGAATCTAAGGTATTTACACTGAGAAGCGAGAAGAAACTCACACCAAAAGTGAACGTTCTCGGAAAAATTGACCTTGACGCACTGAACCAAAGTACGCGACCAAAGAAAAAGACCAAGGAGGAACGCAGAAAGGAACGTGAAGAAAAGGCTCACAACAATAACGGCAATGGCAACGGTGAGCGCAAAAAGAGACAGCGCATAACAAAAGAAAAAGTTGACATTGCTGCTGCTGCCAAGCAAAATAACGGTCAGCAAGGCGGACAGAAGAACAATGGCAGCAACAACAAGAAAAAGAATCGCAAACGTGGCGGACAGAAGCCTGCCGAAGTTAACGATGAGGATGTTGCACGCCAGGTAAAAGAAACCTTAGCACGACTCACAAGCAAAGGACAGAACAAGAAAGGTGCTAAATACCGCAAAGAAAAGCGTGATGCCGCTCAGGAACACTTGAAAGAACAGCGTGCTGAGGAGAAAGCAGAAAGCAAGATTCTGAAATTGACAGAGTTCGTTACCGTAAGCGAACTTGCCAACATGATGAATGTTTCTGTAAATCAGGTTATCGGAACTTGTATGAGCGTTGGTATCATGGTTTCTATCAACCAGCGTCTGGATGCTGAAACCATTAACTTGGTTGCAGAAGAATTCGGATTCAAAACAGAATATGTCAGTGCAGAAGTTTCCGAGGCTATCAACGAAGAGCCTGACGATGAAAATGATCTCGTGCCACGTGCTCCTATCGTTACAGTAATGGGACACGTTGACCACGGTAAGACTTCCCTACTCGACCACATTCGCAACACCAACGTTATCGCCGGTGAGGCAGGTGGTATTACACAGCATATCGGAGCTTACAACGTTACCCTACAGAACGGAAGACACATAACATTCCTTGACACTCCTGGACATGAGGCATTTACAGCCATGCGTGCTCGTGGTGCTCAAGTTACAGATATCGCTATCATCATTATCGCTGCAGACGACAGTGTGATGCCTACTACCCGTGAAGCTATTGCTCATGCTCAAGCTGCTAACGTTCCTATGGTGTTTGCCATAAACAAGATTGACAAGCCGGGAGCCAACCCAGACAAGATTCGCGAGGATTTGGCTAATATGAACCTTCTTGTTGAAGAGTGGGGAGGAAAATATCAGTGCCAGGAGATTAGTGCCAAGAAAGGTATCGGTGTGGACGACTTGCTCGAAAAAGTTTTACTTGAGGCAGACATGCTTGAACTGAAGGCTAATCCTAACAGAAAAGCTACAGGTAGCGTCATTGAATCGTCGCTCGACAAGGGACGTGGATATGTTTCTACTGTTCTCGTCAGCAACGGTACATTGCATGTTGGCGACAATCTTATTGCAGGAACAAGCTATGGACGTATCAAAGCAATGTTCAACGAGCGTAACCAACGCATCACTGAGGCAAAACCTTCTGAGCCAGCAACAATACTCGGTTTGAACGGAGCGCCTACTGCCGGTGATGCTTTCCATGTGCTTGAATCAGAGCAAGAGGCACGCGATATTGCCAACAAGCGTTTGCAACTGCAACGCGAACAGGGCTTGAGAACCCAGAAGCGTTTGACACTTAGCGATATCAGCCATCGTATTGCTCTTGGTTCTTTCAAGGAGCTTAATATCATAGTGAAGGGTGATACCGACGGTAGTATTGAGGCTCTGAGCGATTCATTCATAAAACTTTCTACTGAGAAGATCAAGGTAAACGTAATATACAAGGCTGTAGGTCAGATTTCAGAAAGTGATGTAACTCTTGCTGATGCTTCTGATGCTCTTATCGTTGGATTCCAAGTTCGCCCTTCAACAGCGGCACGCAAACTTGCCGACCAGGAGGGTGTGGAGATAAACACCTACTCTATCATTTACGATGCCATAGAAGATGTAAAGTCGGCTATGGAAGGTATGCTCGACAAGGTTGTCAAGGAAGTTGTTACCGGACAGGTTGAAGTGCGCGAGGTATACAAGATTTCCAAGGTTGGAACTGTTGCCGGAGCTTTCGTTACGGAAGGAAAAGTTCACAGGTCCGACAAAGCGCGTTTGGTGCGCGACGGTATTGTCGTCCATACTGGTGAGATCAACGCCCTAAAACGTTTCAAGGATGATGTAAAAGAAGTTGGCATGAACTTCGAATGTGGTATCTCTCTCGTTAACTTCAATGATATTCAAGTTGGCGATGTTATAGAAACATTCACTGAAATTGAGGTAAAACAAAAGCTGTAAGTTTAGAATTTATTTTCTAAAAATATATAGATATAATAAAGTGCCTTCGAAAGTTTATATACTTTTGAAGGCACTTTATTATATTCAATAGTTTTTATTATTTTATTTTGTGAAATAAATTAAATTTTGTATTTTTGCCGAAATCTAATTTATTATATACCATAAAGATGTTGCCCTATTATATATATTTTAGAAGTAAATATATACTTCTTCTCATAGCGTTTGCTGTAATAATAGTATCTATATGTATAATTTATACTTATACAAAGACGCCAACATATTCCGATGAATTAATTGCAATAGACTCATTGTGTAATGACACCCCAACCACTGCTAAAAAACAAATAACGAAGTATAAACATACTCACAAGAATAGATTGAATACAGATGAGATATGGTATCTACGCTTTTTGAAATTCAAATTAAACGTGAAACAACTTAAAAACATTAATAATGATAATGAAGCAAGGACTTTATTGAACCATTTTGAATCTGAAGCCGACGAGAATGTCTTAAAACAATTATATTATTATGTTGGTACCCTATATCAGTTGCTTGGCGATGCCCCTAAAGCAATGGATTACTGCCACAAAGGATTGTCTTTGATTCCAGAAACAACTGAAACAGAACAGCTTCGTGGCTTATATTATTATCTACTAAGCTATGTAATGACATATCAACATCTTGATAAAGAAGCACTTAATATACAATCAAAATCTCTTGACATATATAAAAGGCACAAGAATTACAGAAGAATGATATATAGTTACATATCTATTTCGTGGTCATTAAAAAATTTAGATAGTTTAGAACAGTCTATTCAAAGTTTGAAATTCGCAAAGACACTGGCATACAAACATGATTTAGAAGAACTTGTACCAACCTTGAATTGCCAAATAGCAGAAAGATACTACGAATTACAGAAATATAGATTAGCAGAAAAATATATAAATATAGCATTACCTAAAATACCTGATGTAGACAAAAGTTCAGCATTAAACATAGCTGCTGATATATATGCAGCATTGGGAAATACGGAAAAAACAAAGAAATTTTACTATGATATTTTGAAATATGACAATATCTACAGTAAGCAAAATGCATATAAATTTCTGACTATATATTATAAAAATAATGATGATATAGCAAAAGCCTATGAATATAGCTTGAAATACTGTGCTACAACAGATACAATCGTCCAACTTACAGCTTCAGAATATTCGGCACAAGCTAATGCAACGTTTAATTATAAGTATATAGAAAAAGATAGAAATTATTTACAACAGAGTATAAGAAAGAGAGATACTACTATGGGTATTACAATACTTGTTACTGTTATAATACTATGCATAATCATCGTATATTGGTATAGGAACAAAAAACGTCAAAAGATACTTTGCGCAATGCTTGAAGAAATACAACACAAAAGCGAGGATACCATTGAAAAACAAAAAAAAGAACTATATGAGATTAGAAAAAAATTAAATCATAAGGAGAATGAGACGCATGAGATTCTTAAAAGATATGAGCAAAAAGAAAAACAACTTGAAAAGTTACTTGACAGAAATGAGCTATTGAAGAAAGTTTCTTTATCTGCTGAAAGTTTTTTTTATGAAACCCCAATATATAGGGAGTTAAAAAATGCATGCCGTGAACCTGAAACTGTAACAGCAGATACGGTAGATTGGAAATTGTTGGAAGATACGCTTTTTGATATTTTTCCAACCTTCCATGAAGGCATGATGAAATTTAAGCGAATGAAAGAACAGGCTTTTCATGTTTGTTTATTGGTAAAGGCTGGTTTCAATGTTCAAGAAATAAGCTACTTAACAATAAAAACAAATGAAGCGATAAATTCAACTCGTCGCCGGCTATATGAAACGAATTTTGGCAAGAAAGGTAAACCAAGTGAATGGGATGAGATAATAAGGTCTTTATAAAATATTGCATCGAAGTATATAGATGTTCAAGAAACGTTCAATTTTTGTACTTTTCCCTTGAATTATTGGCAAAAATGAAAATGAACGTTTTTTGAACGTCTTTTTTTCTTGTTTTTTTGTGGACCAACCGTAATTTTGTGCCAAATAAATTTTTACGTATGAAAACATTTAAAATAATACTTTTATCAGCACTGATTGTCTTAACTGCGAATGCAAAAGATAAAGTTGTGTTACATCCTTTAGGATCACTGGGGACTATTCACCCTCATGTTATTCCAACAGTAACATCAGATAATAATGATGTAAACATCAGTTGTGATTCAACATTGTATGATGTAGAAGTCGTTATCCGTGATCAGTACGGCAATATTATGCATCGGTCTACCCAAACAATCGACCCGACAGGAACTGTATTTTCTATTCCAGATTATGGAAGTGATAGTGAGAAGACGACCATTGATTTGTACTATGACAGACAACATCTGTGTGGGTATTTTGAAAATTAAATTATATCTTAACAAAAATCAAAAGAAAATCATGAAAAGATTGATAGTTCATTGATTAACAAATCAATAAAACTGTACATTTTATGCATACTTAAAATTTATCTAATTTACTAATTAAACAACAAATAACGATTATGAAAAAACTACTTTATTTCACATTGTCTATGTTCTTTTTCTTGTCTATCACATCGTGTTCACAATCAAGTGACTTGTCTGTTATTGAAAAAGATGATTTTATGTCTGTAAATAATTATAACAAATTTCTAAACACAGTTGATAGTATAAATGCGAAGTATTTGTCAGGCAGTAATACAACAAGAGGGAAAGATCTCCAACACTATGTTCATGACAAAAAACTGGATAAGGTGGCAGATGCTGGAGGTTCAATAATAGGAGGATGGATTGGAAAAAATGTCGGTTTGACTTTAGGTTATGTAACAGGAAATCCTGTCGTCGGAGCCGTTGGATACTGGGGAGGACGCTGGGTCGGAAGAGCTGTAGGAAGCTTTACGGCTTCATTTATAGCCTATAAATACAGTGGTTCTATATATCATAAGATTTTTCATTCACCCCAAAGGGCAAATGACATCAGTATGGCTGTGTGCGATACTGTACCATCATTTGTATATTCAGCATCAAATGAAACTCCAAGCCTTGAAGATTCGTTAGGATACATACACAATCAAGTAATGGAAACTTTAATGCTTCAAGAAGACAAATATGTAGTCAATGGTAACATTGATTACGAAGAAATCTATAATGATTGTGTTACACTTGCCAAACAATATGGTATAGAAAATGATACGATAACGGGTAGTCAAGAATATAAAAATGCAGTGTTGGACTACGCAAAGAAAATGGCACAGTTGACTTATGAGGCATGTGTTGACACTGCGAAATATGAAAATTTCTATAATAAGGCAGCAGAAACTTTGGAAAGGGCAAAAATACCAGAAGAAACTGTATCCTTATTTAAGGATTACGTTGTAAAGGTGTCAAAGACATGTGACAATCTTACAGAAGCACAGCAAAAGGAGTATGCAAAGGAATTGTTTGATGCCATAGAAAATTCCGAATTGCAAAAAGAAGCCAAAGAAGAAGTGACTTCCACAACAAATGTTTTAATAAACAGTTCTATATATTGGGATAAGCAATAAAACTTTAAGAATAGAGGGCTTGTCATAATTCAAAAGTAGTTTAAATAATTTTGACCTGTGATAGGCCCTCTTCAACATAATAATAATATGGAAATTACCCGAAGATTAACATTGTTTGAAGCAGTGCTGAAAAGCATGAATTTTTCAAAATCTTATAACATTAAAGGCAGAGCTCGCCGTTCAGAATTTTGGTATACTTCGCTTACTTGTTTTCTTGCATCAATATTTTTTGATGCATGCTCGTATGTATTAAGTGAAATTCTTAATGCTGATGAAATGCTATGTATATTACCGATATCTGCGTGTGCCTATATGTATATTATAAACTTTTCTTGTCTCTGCCGTAGGATGCACGACATAGGAAAATCTTGCATATTACCGTTTACCGCACTTGCTATTGCTTGTGTTGGAGTTGTAATTTCGTTGCTTGCACAAAAACACACTGCTCATACAATATTAGACATTGGTAGACTGTTATTCCTGTCTGTTTCTATTCTTGTATCTTTCTACATCGTTTATTTATGTACGAAAGATAGTGA
>CAKQCV010000092.1 GCA_934217675.1 uncultured Prevotella sp.
TACTCCCATTATAACACGAGTTGCTTTATGTGTCATTATTATTTTTTCGGGTGTTGCACTTATATTGTAAATCTATCGTTTCAGATATTTTTTTAACAGCAACATCCTCATTGGACATCAGCATTACGCCATTATCTTCATCATCTTCAGAATATCCCAAAGTCACGTTTTTATTTTTACTTTCATCTATTGCATTTACAGGAGACACTGACACTGCTATTGCCGCCGCCAATGCAGTTGCTACAACCTTTTTACCTTCCATTAACATTCCTCCATCTAATTAACCATATCAATTAACGCAAAAAACGCCAGTACAACCCAGTAACCGGCTACACATAGCTTATAAACATTATTTATAATGCTACGTTATAACACATTCTAATTATAATTTTCTCTCAAATCATTGCTTGTTCCCCCATGATTATTGATATACAAAACACTTATACTACACGAATAGCATATATCCAAAATATAAAATGTGTTGTGTATTTTATTTACACATAATAAAACATTAAAATTGACAAATTGTAACACATATTTCTATAAACTCTACACATTCCACAAATAGTCGCCTATAAATATGCACATAATAAACAAAGCCTTATATGACAAATTAACTGTCATATAAGGCTTAATATATTTTTGAAATCTATTATGATGACCAATACTTTTAAATAGTCCTCTTAATCATTTTTCCAAAGCGCTCCTCCTGTCTAATTTGCAACTGTCAAATTTCCACTTGGATCAGTATCCATTAAATGCAACACACTGTAGTAGTGTCCATATACCTCGCACGCAAATAGTACAGCCCATAGTCTCGTCAAACTGCTCGCCGCAATAACGGTAGCAATTCTTGGTAGAGCCTGTAGATTTAAGAAGATTACCAAATGCGTCATAAGCGTAGGTATCAGTAACAACGCCACTTTCATTAGCAAGTCCAACAACAGAACCATGTCCGTCATAAAGATATACAGACACATTGCCGTCACGTTCCTGAGAATTAAGGTCAGCTCCGATGGTATAGTATGCCTGCACCGAACCCTCAGAACCCATCTCTGCAAGAACATTTGTCAAAGAAGAGTTGTCATTGAGGTACTTTACATACTCAGTAACTCCGTCACTTCTGTGAGTAGCCTTACTTGTTCTGTTGCCCTGATAGTCATAAGTGTAACTTTCCTCAGTAACAAGTACTCCGTTCTGAACAGTTGCCCTTACAAGCTTGTTTTCAGAGTTGTACTCATAGAGAGCAGACTGCGCAGAGCCAATTACCCTTACAAGATTTCCGTTCAGATCATACTCATAAGAAGTCTCGGAATCTGAAACAAGCTGATTAATCCAAGGACCATTGCCCCTATCCAAGAATTATTCATCGGGATCGGAGACACCGATATCAAAGATATATTATTTGTGTTTATTGCGGTATTCCCGTAATAGATCACATTTTTATCTACCTGAAATCCGGTGGAATCTACCCTTGTATCCTTTTTTCCTTCAAGCTTCATATGTTTCCTCCTCATTTCTTATTACTCATGAAAAACTATTCCAAGTATGGTTTTGAATGGTCTTTCAACTGCTAAAATAATGTCTTAATAATTTTCATGCTCGTAAAACACCGTATATTCATTGTAATCAATATTCCTTAAAAGAGTGTACAAATATCAAGCTGTGACGGCAACTGACGACAATAAAAATAATAGTAATTAAAAGAGCAGTATCTTGATTATCAAGAACACAAAATAGTCCGATAAATTCTGTATAAACAAGATTTAATCAAAACTTGTAGGTTCATCTTCAATCTCACATTCAATGTATGTTGTAGTGTTTGAATCTTTGTCTACACCTGGCAAATTATTTAGTGCAGTTGTTGCAGCAACATTCTCCGCAATTGTATTAAATCCCTCTCTTACACCTCCTCCGCCAGTTTCAAGAGAGCCTCCTCCAATATTTGAAAGCTGTGCCATAAACCGAGCACCGCCATTTAAATCTTTAATAGGCGTTCCGGTAGAGGCAGTCGGGCATTCCAATCCTTTTTTTATGAGTTCATCTGTCTTTTTCTTAAGCTCTAACTGATTTTCATTGTTTGAAGCACCAGTTGGGATTAAATCATTAAAATTTGAGTTCATAATATTTTCCTCCATAAAATATTAATATTAAAAAATATAATTGTTTGTAGTAACCCCATTTGCATAATGAACAGCGGTGCGGTTTCCGTTTGAATCATACTCATAAACAGTTGCATAACCATTGCGGTCAACTACTCTTGTAAGCCTGTCAAGCAGGTCGTATTCATATAAAGTTAATCCGAAAGGTGTTGTGACCTTTGTAAGCCTGCAAGCGTTATCATAAGAATAGCTTACATAATTTCCGTCGGAATAATCCACACGGGCCAGACCGTCCATAAGGTTGTATATTTCAAACTTAACTTTTTATAAAAATTATCTTCATTTGTCAAGTATAGTTGGTTTTATCCAAATCGCCTCCAATTCACTATTGCAGATTATTGCAATTACATTTGGATAAAATTCAATACATCCATTATCTTTGTCAATATAAGCTTTGCAAATTCCAGTATATAAATTACCAATACATATCCAACCTGATTGTAAATCGTAAAACGTTTTCCATTTATTTGCACGTTCAATTCGATAAACATCATCGTCCTTAACATCTAATGTCAAAATTAACTTTCCCCTTACAAAATCAGGCACTGTTAATGTTGTATTATTCCATACATTGTAATTATGATATCCCCAAATATCATTTGCACACTTCGTTTGTATATCAAAGCATATATTAATATTCTGAATCATAATAGACGGTAGAGATGGCAATATTGGGTATGAATTAAATGAATATTCGTTAATGATATATTGAATACATCCATTTGGGTATTTAAGTGTATCTTGTTTTATTTGAAACATTATTTCCTCCCTTGTTTAAACAAAAAATGAACAATCATATTACTTGCTAAATCTACTACTAATTCCCAAACACCTTCCTCTCCATTCACACTTCCCGGAGTATCCCAGCGCCAACCTTTATCCAATCCTCCAGGATCTTTAATTGGTTTTGAACCATTCATAATATCCTCTATTACACTTTTATACTTCAAATATTTACGATCAGTATGTCCTGCTGCAGTTTTAGACATACTCAAATCATCAACATTTATTTCTAAATCTAATTCTTCATTCTTATAGTTATGCACCAGCACCCCATACTCGCCAACAAAGTAAGTATGGAAATCGGCAACTTCAAGGTTGTAAACGGTGATAGGTTCAGCAAGCTTTTCAAGCACAGTATCAGTAACTTCAATCTTGTCACCATCAACAGTGCAGAGAATATCACCAATTTCAAGATTACCGGCAGCTACCCAACCCTTTTCCTCAACATAGAACGGGTGATTTGTGGTAGTGTCGATAGTTTCACCGTCAGATGTTGAAACGTGGAGAATTTCATCTGTTTCCTTGACCCAGACGTTAAGAACCTCTTTAAGTTCTGTTTCGCCCGTTTCGGAATTGTATGCCCAGACCTCATCGCCAACCTGAACATCTTCAATGCATACAAGTCCGTCAGAAGTATATACTTCTGTATCACCAGTGAAGCAAGTGGGATTGAACATTGAGAAGATAATGCTTACAATATTAGCTACCTGAGCCAGTCCCATTTCAGTATTTCCTTCGGCAAATGCTATGACTGCTACAACGCCGACCACTACTGCAGCAATACCCATTAAAACATAACCTATTGGTCCAAGTTTTGTGAGCATACAAGAGAAATTGGTAACAAGACTTGTTAAAAATCCCGTTGCAATATGCATTGCAAGTTTTGGTCCTTCAAGCCCCATTCCAATACCCTCTGCAACTGATGATGCAGTGTCCTTAACAACGTCAAATATTCCACCTACCATATCCAATAACGCTTTTGGATTTGGCATTGCGATTTTTCTAAGTATTCCCTGTATTCCTGTTGTAACCTGAAACTCCATTACGTTTTTATATCCGCTTGGGTCGCTGTTTGAAACAGGATTTGCATTAGCATAAAGATACTTGTGCAAAGAAACAGGATCATCAATCGAACCCTCATAGCTGTCCATAGTAATGAACCTACCCACAGAAGGATTCATATATCTCGCACGGAGATAGTAAAGTCCTGTTACAGGGTCAAACTGTTCGCCGCAGAAAAGGAAGTCATTCTTAGTGCTGCCATAGCTGCTTATAAGGTTGCCGAATGCGTCATAGACATACTTATCCGTAACCTTACCGCTTTCGTCGGCAAGCGCACATACAGAACCGTGTCCATCATAGACATAGTAAGACTTTTTACCGTCACGTTCCTGAGAAATAAGTTCATCGCCACGGGTATAGTAACACTTCTCCGTGCCATCATAGTTCATCTCAGCAAGGACATAGGTAAGCTTGCCGTTTATGTCAAGCAGGTACTTTGTGTATTCACCCTCGGAACTCTTTGCAATACGGTTGCCTGCATAATCGTACTTGTATTCTTCAACAGAAACATTGTTTCCGCTCTGAACAGTTGCACGGACAAGGCGGTTTTCTGCATTGTAAACATACAGCACAGACTTACATTTTTTACATAATTACATAATTTAAAATTGATTTTGTTGCACTTGACTTGACAATCTATCATTGAAAAAGCAATTATCAATGGAGATTTTTATTCAACGATAATTCTATTTAATATTTCACCACGATAAGATCTCTCAATACGAATATCAAAGCCTAATTTTTTACCATTATTTACAAAGCGCTCTATGATTCGTTTAGCTCCTTTACCATATTTAGAATTGGTATTAACCGCATACTCTTCAATATCCGCACCGGGATAAAGAACATATATGATGTTTATCAAATGTTGATATTCTGATAAATAATCAATATATGTCAATCCATTGGTTATTATAATTATTTCTTTGCTAATATTGTTTATTTCATAAAGCACCTTATCAATTGTTTTTATTAAATTTGATGAAAGCGGCTCTGAATATGCTCCAAATATTACCGTTTCATTATTATATATTCTATTGAATTCTTCAATTATATTTTTTGTAATTTCTTTCACATCTGCTTCCGGTAAAGGAATACATTCATCTCTAACACAATGCTTACAATTGTTAACACAATTTGTTCCAACATTTAGGCAAAGGTAATTATCTTTCTTTATCCAATATGAACGCTTAATGCTTCGAGATCTAATATAGTCCTCCCAATAATATATATTTCTTCCTCCCTTCTCAATATACATCGCATTTTTTCTTATAATTTCGGCACATTTTTTAAACCATTGGTTAAATTCCAATGGATCATACTCACCCAAAATATCTGTATCCCAGTAAATTCTACTTGTATTCAAATTACTGTAAATTCTTCTAAAAGCACTGTACTCAATAATAGGCATTCCTGTCGTAACAAGTTCATATATGCCGTTATCTCTGCGTTGGAATTTAGGTTCAAAATCAAAATCTTCATTCCAAATATAAGATTTAATTGAATTAATTTGTGCTAAATCATCGTAAAAGGTAAGTATTTCTTTGTCTGATTCACTTGAGATGAATTTGACATTAAATTTTTCTTTAAGCAATTCCGAAAAACGCTTTTCATCACATTCACTCATACGAAACAACACTTGTTTGCCCATAATACATATTCTCCTTACAGTTAATTACACATCAAAACTTAAGGAAATACCGAATAATTCATTATTTAGATTCGCTGTGATTCCTAAGTGATGTATTTAGGCGTGTCTTTCCCCACCGCAGGCAGGAAAAGACACATTAATCGGCGATTCCTTAATTGTATGGTACAAATTCTATTGGTATATTACTGAAGTCACTATGTTGCAGAACATCCATAATTGCAGAAAACTCTCTAGTTACCGGCACACCAGTTGATGTTACTTTTCCAACTTGATAAAATTTTATAGGATTACCATCAGCATCTAATATCGCAACATCTATAAATCTAGCGGATTTACCACTTTGGCTTAACGAGTTCAATTTAACATAAAATTCTTTTTTTATTTTACTACCGCTATTATTATTAACAATGTCATTGATTTCTTTTTGATGACTAGTACCTCCTTTTTTTCCATTGGGATTATAATTATGCACCAGAACCCCATACTCACCAACAAAGTAAGTATCGAAGTCAGCCACATCAAGGTTATATACAAGAATCGGCTCTGCAAGCTTTTCAAGTTCAAGGTCAGTAACTTCGACTTCATAACCGTCAGCGGTAACAAGTGTGTCGCCAACTTCAAGATCACCTGCGGCTACCCAGCCTTTTTCCTCAACATAGAACGGGTGGTTAGTTGTGGTGTCAATAGTTTCACCGTCAGAAGTTGAAACGTGCAGTATTTCGTCTGTTTCCTTGACCCAAACGTTGAGAACCTCTTTAAGTTCTGTTTCGCCCGTTTCGGAATTGTATGCCCAGACCTCATCGCCAACCTGAACATCTTCAATGCATACAAGTCCGTCAGAAGTATATACTTCTGTATCACCAGTGAAGCAAGTGGGATTGAACATTGAGAAGATAATGCTTACAATATTAGCTACCTGAGCCAGTCCCATTTCAGTATTTCCTTCGGCAAATGCTATGACTGCTACAACGCCGACCACTACTGCAGCAATACCCATTAAAACATAACCTATTGGTCCAAGTTTTGTGAGCATACAAGAGAAATTGGTAACAAGACTTGTTAAAAATCCCGTTGCAATATGCATTGCAAGTTTTGGTCCTTCAAGCCCCATTCCAATACCCTCTGCAACTGATGATGCAGTGTCCTTAACAACGTCAAATATTCCACCTACCATATCCAATAACGCTTTTGGATTAGGCATAGCTATTTTGTTAATTATACCCTGTATTCCTGTTGTAACCTGAAACTCCATTACGTTTTTATATCCGCTTGGGTCACTGTTTGAAACAGGGTTTGCATTAGCATACAAATATTTATGCAATGAAACAGGATCATCAATCGAACCCTCATAGCTGTCCATAGAAATGAACGTACCCACAGACGGATTCATATATCTCGCACGGAGATAGTAAAGTCCTGTTACTGGGTCAAACTGCTCGCCTGCAAAGAGGAAGTCATTTTTAGTGCTGCCAACACTGCTAATAAGGTTGCCGAATGCATCATAGACATACTTATCCGTAACCTTACCGCTTTCGTCAGCAAGCGCACGTACAGAGCCGTGTCCGTCATAGACATAGTAAGACTTTTTACCGTCACGTTCCTGAGAAATAAGCTCATCACCACGAGTATAGTAACACTTTTCCGTGTTGTCAAAATTCATTTCAGCAAGAACATATGTCAGTTCGCCGTTTATGTCAAGCAGGTACTTTGTGTATTCACCCTCGGACCTCTTTGCAATACGGTTGCCTGCATAATCGTACTTGTATTCTTCAACAGAAACATTGTTTCCACTCTGAACAGTTGCACGGACAAGGCGGTTTTCTGCATTGTAAACATAAAGTGCAGACTTTGAGGGAGATGTCATTCTTACGGTATTTCCGTTAAGGTCATACTCATAAACAATATCATTCTCGCTCACAAGCTGGTTGAGTGCATTATAAGTGTAAACAGTTTCTTCACCGTTTTCGGTTTTCAAGATACGGTTGCTTACATTATCGTAAGCATAGGTATAGACAGTAACCTTTTCGCCCTCAGTGATGGTCTCAGAGGTCAAACGGTACAGAGAATCGTAAGTATACTCAACAGTGCGGTCAAGCTCGGTAACGCTCTTGCGCTCCCCTGCTGCGCCGAGAGTATAAATATATTGTACTACAACATTATCCTCGCTGTCAATAGTTTTTTCACAAACAAGTCTGTTGAGCAAGTCATATTCATATGTGGTAGTAAACCCATTTGCATAATGAACAGCGGTGCGGTTTCCGTTTGCATCATACTCATAAACAGTTGCATATCCATTTCTGTCAACTACTCTTGTAAGCCTGTCAAGCAGGTCGTATTCATAGGAAGTTGAACCGAAAGGCGTTGTGACCTTTGTAAGCCTGCAAGCATTATCGTAAGAATAGCTTACATAATTTCCGTCAGGATAATCCACTCTCGTCAGACCGTCCATAAGGTCATATGTGAACATGGTTGTACCTGTGCTGTCAGTTACTGTGGATATCTTTCCGTCAGCCGTGTAGGTATAGTTCACCGTGCCGTCGGGAGTTGTTTTACTTGAAACCCTGTCAAGACTGTCGTATGTATAGCTTGTCAAGTTGCCTGCATAATCGGTTGAGGTCAGAACATTTCCGCTCTTGTCATAGGTGGTGT
>CAKQCV010000093.1 GCA_934217675.1 uncultured Prevotella sp.
GATTACGGCAGCGCGATTCGTAAAATCATGTATACCACGAATGCCGTAGAAAGCGTACATTCGAGTTTCCGCAAGGTAACGAAACAAGGCGCCTTCCCAAACGAAAACGCCTTGCTCAAATTGCTCTGTTTGAGAAGTACCGAATTGTACTCAAAAGGGAACGGTTCGCACGTCCAAATTGGGCTATGGTAAGGAACCAACTTATGGTCAATTCTAAGTTTCAATCGCTTATGCAAAAGTATGAAAATTCAATCTGACGAAAAAAACTTACACACTTTTCTTGACATTCCCAAGCCGTTATCATATTTGAGGGTGATTTTATCAGTAATGACATTATCTATAGCGATACTTAATATCACCAATTTCACATTCCGTGGTTTTCGGTATTTCAACGCAATACGACATTACAATAATATCGTCTGTCACAGGTTCGTCTTCGCCAATCCCGTTTACCTCAAACAACGGATAAATCGCATTATCTTTTTTTAATATTTCGATAAACTCCATACCATCTGAAGATCGGCATGTCACCGCAAATACCAACAAATTGTTTAATTCAAAATACGATTCTGTATAGTCAAGATTAAAGTTATATGCAGCATAACTCTTGTAATCAGAAAGTAGTTCTACTCTATCGTACCCAAAAGAACAATTGTCATTCTCATAGTCAATTTGTATACATTTTACCTCGAACCCCGAATCTGTATAATTTTTATATGGATCAGTAGAATCATTCGTACAAGCTGAAATGGTGAATACACCACTTAATAATAGCAACATTGAGATTATCTTTTTTTTCATACCCCACCTATATACTTTTAAATTAATTTCTTATAATAATATCGTTCGGCAAAAGTCGTCTCATATGTACAATTGGAAACAAACACCCAAACACAGAAAACAATAGAATAACAGTTAACATTATCGGGAAAATTAAAATGTTTATCCCGAAAACAGCAATATTTATGAAGTATCTACTCAAGAAAAAACATATAGCAGATACCAAGATTGAAACGAATATAAAAATAGCATAGGCAATTACAATTCCTTCGACTATAAGAATTTTACTTAATAGAATAGTATTGCATCCATTAGCTTTTAAAATGCCTATAGTTTTTGTTTTGTCGATAACACTTTGTAGCAAAAAATTAAGCAATAATCCTATGGAAAAGAATGCAAATATTGCAGACATAATATTAGCAATAGATTTAATTGTATCAATTGTGTCCCAATACTTAATTACGTTTTCCACAATAAAATTATTAAGACGAAAAATACCATTTTGACTAATTAATTGCTTCACATTTTCGTTACTTACTGTTATAAAAACCCCATCATATTGCCCACCGATTTCTTCATAAATAGTTTGATAAAGTTCATCGGATAAAATTACAGCAGTATCATCACTATAATTCGTAAAAAAACCACTCACAGTTATATCGTGCTGTAAACCGTATTTTTCATCTACCAAGGAGCAGTTAAAACTCGTTGGAAACAAATATCTTTCTTTATACTTTTCATAAATCTTCAGATATAAATTATCATCAGTATTTGCTTCAATCTCACTATCTTCATTGCATAACGTTCTAAACAACTCACCATAATTTGAAAACACTGCGTTGTTATACTCAATATTACATTCTATCAATTGTAAAACGGTAGGAATTAGATTTGCCGATATAAAACTACCATTTTCAAAAGTATTTAATACATAAACATCAAATGAATTGTCTTGTTTTGTCAATTTTGAAATTTCAACCGAAAAGTTATCGGTAAAATATAAACCACAGGTTTCTTTGTCTAATAAAATACCCTCATTGCAATAGTCAATGATATTATTGACATAAATAAAATTATGTAGTGAAGAGTGTACTTCTTTTTGGAATGCACTCAAAAGATGTGTATCTATATTTGCCTGAACGTTTTTGACTGGAGAATACTTATCAAAATCAAAGTTCGTATCAATTATAGATGTGATTATGTATTCTTGTTCATTGATTACAATATAGTTTCCAATTATATTTTCTGTTTTTTCCTCGTTATAATTCAAATAATTTATGATATCAGCAGAAAATTTTGTAAGCCCAACCTCATTATTCTCACTTGGCAGACGTCCAACAAATGAGAATCCAAATCGTTCAATTAAATCAGATGATATTTCGGCAAATCCATTAGGAATAACGGAATAATAACAATTCTCACTCTCACTCTTAATCTCATATTTGATATCAATTGAGACACATATTACCCCCAAAGATTTTCCAAACTGCCTTTCTATATTTTTCTTTTCATTTTCTTTAATCGGAATTACAACATTATCTTTATGATATTTGTTAACTATACTATGTTTCAATTGATTACTCTGCATTGAGTTGAAAACCACATCTTGAAAACCATTAAAACCAATATTCAAAGAAACACCAAGAAAAGTAAAGGCAATAACCGATAAAAGTATTGTAGCTACAAGCCGGATTGGATGATATCTAAAATTACTACACCCGATCTTTAACGCCATTTTCATCGGCAGTCTCGGCTTTTTCCAATTTTCTTTTGCTTCTTCTTGCGAAAACACAATAGGATTACTATCGTTTATAATATTTCCGTCTGCAAGCTCTATAATTCTATCTCCATATTTTTCAGCAAACTCTCTATCGTGAGAAACTACTACTACAAGCTTATCTTTCGAAAACCCTTTCAATAAGTCTAATATGTTTCGTCCTGTTTGCTCATCCAAAGCACCTGTTGGCTCGTCCGCGAAGATTATCTTGGGATTCTTTATTATTGCTCTTGCTAAAGCTATTCTTTGTTTTTGACCTCCGGACAACTCTGTTACTTTTCTTTTCTCATATCCCGACAAATCTACACGTTTGAGAATCTCTTTAACTTTTTGTTCTGTTTTTTCTTCACCTTGTAGCTGCAAGGTCAACATAATATTTTCACTTACGTTTAATTCAGGTATAAGATTATATTCTTGAAAAACAAAACCACAACAAGAATTTCTGTAGTTGCTTAACTCTTTTTCAGTAAATGTTGAGATATCTTTTCCACCTACCTCTATACTTCCTTCGTCCACCCTATCCAAGCCACTCATAACATTCAACAATGTAGACTTACCGCTTCCAGATTTTCCTAAAATAAATACCATTCCTTTTTCGGGCAAATCAAAGCTTATACCATCAAGCGCCACTACTGGCTGCACGTTTTTCGTCTTGTATGTTTTTTTTATGGCTCTTATTCTCATTTGATTTGACCTCTATCAATGATATCCACTGGCGCATATTTTCTTAAATTAAGCAATGGGATAAAGCTCCCCAAAACGGTTGCCATAAATATAATCACTAATAATAAAAGCGGCATAATTGGATTAAACGATATGAGATTAAATAAAAGCCCAAATCCGCCTTTTAAGTAAATATTTACTACTTTAACTAACATACCTACAAATGCCAAAGACAACAAATATATTATGCTACACATACATATGGAACTTCCATAATACACTTTGACTAACTGTTTGAAATTAGCTCCCATAGACGATAATATACCTATTTGCTTCATTTGGCCACGTATAGCCACCGCGATAAAATTCGCAAGTAAAATCATTGCAAATACGAGAAAAATAATACTCAAATATAAACACAACATTTTTAACATCATCGCTACAGAAGAAGATGAATAATATCCATCACTAAGGGGATTGGAAAATCCAAACACCACATTATTGGTGTAATAATTTTCTACCGCCTTAGTAAACTCCTCATAGTTCGTATCTATACCACATAATGCATATGAATACGACGGAAAGTAATTATCGCTAACAAAAATTTTATCGTGATAATTTTCAGATGGATGAGTCATATAACATTGCTTACTGCAACCAGTATATACAACTCCAGTTATCATCTTAAAAACATCCATCGAACTGTTATTATTAATCGAAATTTTATGCCCAATAATGTCTTCAGCTGTTTTTATTGGAAATACTTCGCCGTTTTCCAAAACACCTGATAACATAAATGTATTCAGCATACATTCATTTATAGCAATTTCTGATGTGTTTTTAGGCAATTCACCAACTATACTAAATCCAAATTCATCACAAGTAGTAGAATTCAAAGTTATATATCCATTTGACGAAATTGCAAAATGCTTATCGCTTGTTGGTTTAACAGAATTAAGTTGTGCGGTTGTAGCAACAATAGAGTTTTGAAAAGAATAAATTTCGGCAGCAAAAACAAAAGATGTATTACCACTGTAAACATCTTTGAAGATATCTAAATCCGTTTTTGTGATACTTGTTTTTTCTTTAGATAAATTACTCGCTCCCAAAAACTGATCTAACGACATATCGTATTCGTTAGATTGGTATGTATTAAATTTGTATAATGCAGTATATTCTATGTCATTTTCATAAATTGCTTCAACATAATTATTCATAGGCTCAATCGTAGCAATATTCAAAGAAACACCAAGAAAAGTAAAGGCAATAACCGATAAAAGTATTGTAGCTACAAGCCGGATTGGATGATATCTA
This sequence comes from uncultured Prevotella sp., assembly GCA_934217675.1. Lineage (GTDB taxonomy): Bacteria > Bacteroidota > Bacteroidia > Bacteroidales > Bacteroidaceae > Prevotella. Next base: position 4,535 of record CAKQCV010000093.1, read on the forward strand.
AAATTACTACACCCGATCTTTAACGCCATTTTCATCGGCAGTCTCGGCTTTTTCCAATTTTCTTTTGCTTCTTCTTGCGAAAACACAATAGGATTACTATCGTTTATAATATTTCCGTCTGCAAGCTCTATAATTCTATCTCCATATTTTTCAGCAAACTCTCTATCGTGAGAAACTACTACTACAAGCTTATCTTTCGAAAACCCTTTCAATAAGTCTAATATGTTTCGTCCTGTTTGCTCATCCAAAGCACCTGTTGGCTCGTCCGCGAAGATTATCTTGGGATTCTTTATTATTGCTCTTGCTAAAGCTATTCTTTGTTTTTGACCTCCGGACAACTCTGTTACTTTTCTTTTCTCATATCCCGACAAATCTACACGTTTGAGAATCTCTTTAACTTTTTGTTCTGTTTTTTCTTCACCTTGTAGCTGCAAGGTCAACATAATATTTTCACTTACGTTTAATTCAGGTATAAGATTATATTCTTGAAAAACAAAACCACAACAAGAATTTCTGTAGTTGCTTAACTCTTTTTCAGTAAATGTTGAGATATCTTTTCCACCTACCTCTATACTTCCTTCGTCCACCCTATCCAAGCCACTCATAACATTCAACAATGTAGACTTACCGCTTCCAGATTTTCCTAAAATAAATACCATTCCTTTTTCGGGCAAATCAAAGCTTATACCATCAAGCGCCACTACTGGCTGCACGTTTTTTGTCTTGTATGTTTTTTTTATGGCTCTTATTCTCATTTGATTTGACCTCCACTTTTTTTATATTTTATCATATTTATTATCTTTTGTCAATGAATTTTATTGACAATCACAACCATATATGCTATAATGCTTCTGGGAAGATATTTCCTAGAGGAGGTATTTATATGAAAGTATTACACAAATTTTTCGTAGGTGTTTTGTCTTTCGTGCTAATTGTAGCGATGACAACAGCATCCACCACCATCGCAATGGCAGCATCTCCTGCTTTGGGGGACGTAACAGTATTGGAGCAAGATGCAAACAACGTAAGCAACGATACTGTAGATATGGCATCAACTTACGCTTCAATTGCCGCCCCTACTGTTATTTGGGACAACACCCAATACAATATGATTGTTCGATATGATTGGCGTGTTGGTAGAGGTGGAGACGAAATAGCTATGTCTAGAAACTGGCAACACTATTTTTTAATGGGTGATATTCTCTATCGCACTTACGAGTTCCCCGAAAATACCGGCACAAATCATTGTGATCCAGATTATTTCTTGGGTAAATCTTACGACTCTTATTCTCAAACCTATTCATCTTCCTATACTTCTCTTGAACATGATGTGGATATGGGAGATTATATTTTAGTAAGATATGGTTATGAGTCAAGATATTCTGCCGTAGGAGTATTTGCGTATTGGGTATTTAGTTCGGAAAGCACAGTGCCAACTTCTTATGATAAGGACTACTATATTTGGAAACACAACTCAAGTAATGGTCATACAATCAAAGGTACTATACAATATAAAGGACAGTTGGCAGATATTGAAGTAAAGATCCCGTGGATAGGATATAAAACTTCGTCGGTTGAAATCAACGGCGAAACTTTCTATTTACGCACAGGCCCTAATAAATGTTCTATTAAGGCAGCATCCTCTAATGTTCACACACATGATTTAAGATTTGCATTCGGAGTACAATAATACAAAAAATAAAAATTTAATGATAAGGGGAAAAGATTATGCGAAAAAAATTGTTAAATAAGTTATGTATCACTTTTATTATTTTTTCTTTCATTTTATCCCAAGCATTCTTGATTCCTTATTTTTCAAGGAATGATAATTCGATAAATGAAGATAGTAACTCACCCGCTAAAGTAATAGCGACGGCTAATAATTTTGCTACAGCGGATGCACTATCTACAAAAGAAGAAATAGAAGATTCATTAACAGAAATGGAATATAGCGATGAATCTACCGATATCATTGCCAAGTTCGATTTCAATATCACTGATGATGCAACATATCAAGAAATATCATCAAAACGTTATAGTTGCAAAACCCCTGATGACATAGAAGCTTTCCGTGAAGAACTTAACAGTTATACTTATGCGTATCACAGGAATATTTTAAATAAATACATAGATGAGTATGATATTGAGAACGCTGAAATTGTTAATTATAGCCCCTATGTTTTGCTTTCTTATGACTCAATTGAGGATGCAGCGGATAACATTTTTAATTTATCTCAAATTGAGGAAATTGACATAATAGAAATCATAGACAATGTTTATAGCGAAACGACAGAAATTAAGGACGAAGATGTAGCTACATCTGAAGTGTCTTATAACACTATGTTAGCTCAAATAAACGCAACATCTATCGTATCGAGTTCAACATATACAGGCAGTGGGGTAAAAATAGGAATCTATGAGTCTGGTGGTGTAGCCAACCCGAGTTTGTTTACAGGTAGAAATATCATTTACAAATCAGGAAGTGATGCTAAATACACAACTTATACCAACCACGCCAACTTTGTTACTTCTGTATTTTTTGGAATAGCTCCAAGCGCTACTGTTTATATGAGCCCAGTTGATCAGATCGGTGTTGAATGGTTTATTGATAATAGGGTAAGCGCAATAAATTGTAGTTTTGGATATTATAGAAATACCCAAAATAGCGATGGTACATATTCTCGTCCAAGTTCGATTGGTTACTATAATGCGTATGATGGAATTTATGATTACCAAATATATACTAACTATATTACAGTTTTGAAAAGTGCTGGAAACTTGAATACCGATAATAAAAAATCGGGGTACAATCCCGGTAACAATATTTCTTCCCCTGGTTACGCACGCAATGTTGTGACTGTCGGTGGAGTTGCCGGAAGCTCAACGTCATCCGTATCGCACGCAAGTGGTGCTTCCTTTGTAAATTCCGATGGTTACGCAAAGCCTAACATTTCAGCACCGTATACCGTAACGAACCCCCACGGGAATACTGGTAGCGGAACAAGTTATGCGACACCACAGGTTACTGCCGCAGTTGCTTTATTGTTCCAGCGTCACCCTTATTTGAGTATATATCCCGAACAAACGGCAGCGGCACTCGAGGCAAGTAGTAACCACGAAATTTTAAGTGATTTTTCAGCAGGGACAGCAAATCACGACAATGAGAATGGTGCAGGAGTGTTAAATATTGATCATCTTTTAAATTCATTAACAATAACAGATACTCATTTGAATAACAATGACCATAAAGGAACAAATGTACTCTCGCAACAAGTGTATTTAAAAGCTGGACAAAAAATAAAAATTGACCTGTATTGGTTGGCGCGTTTTAATAGAACGACCGATACCCTATATTATACAGATTATGATTTACGTCTTACGTATTCAGGCACAACGGTGTCATCAAACTCTGCTTCAAGTAATACTGAATTGATAATGTTTACAGCGTCAACTACAGGCTACTACACAATAAATGTATATCAGTATGGAACTTATTCTGGTACAGGATATGATTTTATTGGACTTGCTTATAAAATCTATTAAATGACCGCAAATTAAAAGAAGGGGCTGTCGCGTTAAGCGGCAGCCTTTCGAGTAAAAAAAGGCACTCGAACGAAAAAATGGTGGCTCTTTGTCAAA
>CAKQCV010000094.1 GCA_934217675.1 uncultured Prevotella sp.
CTCACCTGGGTGGTGATGACTTCGACCAGGTTATCATCGACTGGCTCGTTAATGGCTTCAAGGCTGACGAGGGTATTGACCTTTCTAAAGATCCAATGGCTATGCAGCGTTTGAAAGAGGCTGCAGAGAAGGCTAAAATAGAGTTGTCAAGCTCTACTTCTACAGAAATCAACTTGCCTTACATCACTGCTGAAGGCGGTGTTCCAAAGCATTTGGTTAAGACTCTGACTCGTTCACAGTTTGAGCAGCTTGCTCACAACTTGATTCAGGCTTGTTTAGTTCCATGCCAGAATGCTATCCGCGATGCTAAACTCTCTACATCAGATATTGACGAGGTTATCTTGGTTGGTGGTTCAAGCCGTATTCCTGCCGTACAGACTCTTGTAAAGAACTACTTCGGCAAGGAGCCTTCTAAGGGTGTTAACCCAGATGAGGTAGTTGCTGTTGGTGCTGCTATCCAGGGTGCCATTCTGAACAAAGAAGAGGGCGTAGGCGACATCGTATTGCTTGATGTAACTCCTCTTACTCTCGGTATCGAGACGATGGGTGGTGTCATGACTAAGTTGATCGACGCTAACACAACCATCCCTTGCAAGAAGAGCGAGGTATTCTCTACTGCAGCTGATAACCAGACAGAGGTTACTATTCACGTACTTCAGGGTGAGCGTCCGATGGCTGCTCAGAACAAGAGTATTGGTCAGTTCAACTTGACTGGTATCGCTCCAGCTCGCCGTGGTGTTCCACAGATCGAGGTTACATTCGATATTGATGCCAATGGTATCTTGAACGTATCAGCTAAGGATAAGGCTACCGGTAAGGAGCAGAGCATCCGCATCGAGGCTTCTTCTGGCTTGAGCGAGGACGAAATTAACCGTATGAAGGCAGAGGCTGAGCAGAACGCCGAGAACGACAAGAAGGAGCGTGAGAAGATTGACAAGATGAACCAGGCAGACTCTATGATTTTCACCACAGAGAACTTCTTGAAGGACAATGGCGACAAGATTCCTGCCGACAAGAAACCTGGTATCGAGCAGGCTCTCCAGCAATTGAAGGATGCTCACAAGAGCGGTGACGTTGCTGCCATCGACAGTGCTATCAACAACCTCAACACTGTGATGCAGGCTGCTTCTCAGCAGATGTATCAGGGTGCACAGGGTGCTCAGCAAGGTCCTGGCGCAGGTCAGCAGACAAGTGGTGCTCAGAACAATGCCGGCAACAACAGTGCTGACGATGTTCAGGACGCTGACTTCGAGGAGGTTAAGTAAGTATAGATAACAACCGAAAGGTATAGATAATTAAAACCGCATAGCTCAATGAGTTATGCGGTTTTTCTTTTTAGTTAAACTTTGTTTTTCTTTCGTTGATTTCGGATTTTTGCTTTATTTTTGCACCATATTTGTACCAACACTTAGTGGTCGATAATGTGACACTTAATTATTATAGGTAATATTAAACAGAACTTATATGGGTGCTGCAAAGTTTGAAATAACAAGAAAATGCAGGATTTGCGGAGAACCATTTCTTGCAAAGACTATTACATCTTGGTATTGTTCACCAAGGTGTTCGAGTGTTGCATATAAACGTAGAAAGGATGAAGAGAAAAGGAACAAGCGTTTGGACGAGATAGCCAAGGCTATTCCTAAAGACAAAGAATACATCACAGTACCAGAGGCATATTCCATGTTTGGCATTAGCAAAGAAACGCTTTATCGCTTAATACGCAAAGGTGTTATTCCAAGTGTGAATGCAGGACAACGACAAACTCGTGTCAGTAAGGAAAAGCTAATGGAGATGTACCCTTTACGGAAGAGTTTGCTCAAAAAACAACCGAAGCCATTGCCTAAGTTGTACAGTATGGAGCCCAAGGACTGCTATACTATCCAACAGGCTTGTGAGAAATATCACATGAATGATAGTACGCTGTATCTCCAAATCAGAAAGTATTCCATCCCTACCCGGCAGATAGGCAACTATGTATATGTGCCCAAGAAGGAAATAGATAATCTTTACAAATAAGAAGACAGATGAAGAAATCTCTATCACATACCCGAGTTTCCGTAAAGCTTCGCAAAGCGGAGTTTCGTAAAGAATGGTATCTCTATATTGAGTCATACCCAGTTGTTTCCAAAGAAGGAGACAAGCCTCAGCGTGTGCGTGAATATGTCAACAGAACCATCACCACTCCAATATGGGATAAAAGTAGAACGGCAAGAACAGCATCCGATGGTAGCGTAACATATAAGCCTAAGCGTGATGTAAACGGCATAATCCTCTGTAAGTCGGAACTCGACCAAGAATCATGTATCTATGCAGACAAGGTAAGGGCTATTCGCCAGAAGGAGTATGATACCGCAGGACTTTACTCAGAACAGGAGGCTTCATTAAAAGAGCAAAAAGAAAAGTCACAATGCGATTTCATTACCTATTTCAAGGAGATCATAGATGTTCGTCACAAGAACAGTTCGGACTCTATTGTCATCAATTGGAATCGTGTATATGCTTTGATGCTGATATTTACAGACAATCAGCCAATGATTTTTGCAAACATAAATACTAAGCTGATAGAAGACTTCAAACAGTTTCTTCTGGATGCGCCACAAGGTGGCAATAAGAAAGGAACCATATCACAAAACACGGCTGCAACTTATTTTGCCATATTCAAGGCTGGGTTGAAGCAAGCGTTTGTTGATGGATATTTCGTATCGGATATTGCAGCTAAGGTAAAAGGCATCAAAGAGAAAGAAGCCAGAAGGGAGCATCTTACATTAGAAGAACTGAACCTATTGGCATCTACTCCATGTGATAATCCGACTATAAAGCGTGCTGCGCTTTTCTCTGCTTTAACAGGACTTCGCCATTGTGACATCCAAAAGATGACTTGGAAGGAATTGGCAAAAGAAGGTACCCACAATCGCATTAACTTTGATCAAAAGAAAACAAAGGGCGTTGAGTATATGCCTATATCCGAGCAAGCGTATAATCTATGTGGAGAACCTGGGCATCCTGACCAATTAGTATTCGAAGACCTTCCTGCCCCATCATGGATTTCCAAACCTTTGGCAAGATGGATTGAAGCATCTGGAATCACTAAGCATATCACTTTCCACTGCTTCCGCCATACTTACGCTACGCTCCAGCTGAGCAATGGCACAGACATTTTTACAGTAAGCAAGATGTTGGGACATACCAACGTTCGTACTACCCAAAGATACACCAAGGTGGTAGATGAAAAGAAAGAGAATGCTGCCGATGCCATCAAGATCGATTTAGACAACATCAAATAACAAATACACATTATTATATATATGGCAAACATAATTGAAGAAATCACGATCCGCTTGCGGGAGGTCAACCATATTTTGAAATCAAAGAAGGAAGCCAAAGATGTTTCCTTCGATGATGCACTTGCAATAGCCCTATTCTACTATGATTATCAAGATACGAACCATGTTATTGATATGATGGAAGATTTGGTACGTCATAATAAAGAAGCATTGTATAGCTCTGCTTTAAAATTGAAAGAAGAAGTTGATTGCTTCATGGGAATGGACTTGCAAATGTGGAAGGCATTGGATTATCACAGCATAGAGCAATCGCACTTGAAAGTTTATAAGGATAAATGGGGACTTGTAAAAGAAAAAGCTACCAAGCTATGGCAAGAGTACCAATCGCAAAGTAATCGTCTTGACATGATGAGCTACGATGATGAGAACTTTAGTGCGTTAGATGCTCAGTGTGATCAAACGAAATCAGCATACGATAAAGTCCATAAGCAGAACGAAGAAGCATACAACATTTACAGAAATGAACAGGTAAAGTGTGGACACGTTCACTTCTTCGAGATGCAGTTTTTGGAGTTGCTGATTCTGAAATTGGCAAGATTGGTTCATGTTATCTTGGATGACAAGAAAAACGTTGGGAAGGAGGGCACGACATGAAAGACGAGACTTCATTACTAAAAGAGCTTGCCCTGGAAAGGGATATTATCAGTCTTGGTGTATGCGTCAGCATTTATCAAACCTGTAATGGTGTACAGTTCAGAAACATGCCAGCAAGTGACTTTGTCAATTTCTTGAATCTTAAGTTATCCAAAGAATTGGTGACTCCGTTGCCTCGTGAGAAACAACGTATCTGTTATATGATATATGCCGTTTCACGTACGATAGACCCTGCTAACTTTTCCAAATATTGGATTGAAGGCATATTGGATTTATGTAATATTTCTCTGGAATATTATCAGAAACATCACAAGGATGCACTTAGCGTAAAAGCTTCCAAGAAAAATAAAGAATACCGTGAGTTCATAGATGAAGCCATAGAAAGAGGTCGTAACTCGTAAAAACTCACAGGAATCCACATATTTCCACAAAACTTACATAGATTAACTTTCTGTTGATGCGCTATTCGCTTATTATCAAGCGGATAGCGCATTTTTCATTTTTAATATCCCACAAAAGTCCACATATACCCACATAAATACAGTAGTACCTTTGCACCCAGAAAATTTAAACATATGAATATGGAAAAAGATACTATCACATTCAATGATATGCCACAGATATTGGCTATCATGTATGCCAAACTAAAAGAGTTGGGCGACAAGGTGGACAAACTGGTACCACCAAAGAAAGATGATGAACCGCAGTGGCTAAATGTGGCTGACCTCATAGAGTTCTTGCCCACTCATCCTGCGGAGCAGACTATCTATGGTTGGACGAGTGCAAGAAAGATACCTTTCCACAAAAAGGGGAAAAGCATCATCTTCAACAAGAAAGAAATAGAGGAATGGCTAAGGGAAGGTACTTACCATAAGTCCGAGGCTGATTTAGAGAACGAAGCTATGGCTTTCATAAACAACAAGCGTTATGGAAAGAAATAAAGAAGAATACATCAGAGTGGGTACTTGTTTATACAAGATTGCGCAGCAACCATTAGCTAATGGAACAAGTATATTGCGCCGTATTCCATGGAGTCTTGGCACCATTCGGCAAGACTATGGTAAGAACTACACTCCACCCATCACAAAGTATGATGGCTTTTGTACGGTTCCGAGTCATACTAACTATCATAAAGAGATAGGTGGCTTTTACAACTTATACGAGCCTATCGACCATGTACCATCAGAAGGAGAGTTCCCTGACATCATAAAGTTGATACGCCATATCTTTGGCGAGCAATTTGAGTTAGGGATGGATTACATGCAGCTGCTCTACACTCAGCCAACACAGAAACTACCCATTCTGCTATTGGTGTCGGAAGAGCGAAATACAGGAAAGACCACCTTTCTGAACTTTCTAAAAGCAGTGTTCCAAGATAACGTCACCTTCAATACGAATGAGGACTTTCGTAGTCAATTCAATGCAGATTGGGCAGGCAAGCTGCTCATTGTCGTAGATGAAGTGTTGTTGTGCAGACGGGAGGATTCTGAAAGATTGAAGAATCTTAGCACAGCCCAAACGTACAAGGTGGAAGCAAAAGGAAAAGACAGGCAAGAGGTAAACTTCTTTGCAAAATTTGTGCTATGCTCTAACAACGAATTGTTTCCTGTTATCATTGATACAGGAGAAACACGTTATTGGGTGCGCAAAGTGATGAAGTTGGAGAGCGATGACACGAACTTTCTGCAAAAGTTGAAGGCGCAGATTCCTGCTTTTCTGTATTATTTGCAACAAAGGTCATTGGTTAGCACCAAAGAGAGCCGTATGTGGTTTAATCCTGCACTCATCCATACCGAGGCACTTGACCGTATTATGCAATGCAATCGTAATCATACAGAGATTGACCTCGTTGAATTGCTGCGTAATATCATGGAATGTCAAAATGTGGATAAGGTATCTTTCATACCACAAGACCTGCTTCCATTGTTTTCCCTTAATGGTGTAAAAGTAGAGCTTTGGCATATACGTAAAGTGGTGAAGGAACTTTGGCGATTGAAGCCAGCTCCAAATGCTCTGTCATATACTACATATCAATATGACTACTCCAAACCCTCCAAGTATGGCGCAATCAATCGGGTTGGACGGTATTATACCGTCACTAAAGAGTTCATAGATACATTAAACATATAATCTCTGTTGATTTGTTGAAATGATGAAAAGAAAAAGTTAGGTACAGAGGCATAGACACTTATGCTTCAACAAAAGCTCAACAAAGGCTCAACATCTTTCTCTTTTCATTATACACTCTCTCAACAATTCAACAGTTCAACAATATAAAAAAATGAACACACTTGATAATAAGAATATTCAGATTGCAGATTTCCTTGCAGAGAAAGGTTATCTGCCAATTTCAAAGAAAGGGGCTAATTGGTGGTATCTGTCACCATTGCATAAAGAGAATACAGCATCCTTCAAGGTGAATGTGGACAAAAATGTGTGGTATGATTTCGGTTTGGGTAAAGGTGGTGGACTTGTTACTTTAGTCAATTTACTGTACCATCCAAATAGCTTTCAGGAGTATCTTCATCATCTTAACGGTATCAGAACTTCGTTTCCCTCAACTCCCCAAACAGCAAGGGAAAACTCAGAATCTTTTAGCAATGTCGATGTAAAGAGTTTGAGCAATTCTGCCCTGGTGAGATACCTCGGAAAACGTGGTATCACTCAGAAAGTGGCAAGCCAATATTGCAAGGAAGTATATTACCTAAACAATGGCAAGAACTATTTTGCCGTAGGTTTTCCTAACCGCACAGGTGGCTATGAGATTCGTAATGCTTACTTCAAGGGATGCATCTCACCAAAAGACATTTCGGTCATATCCCAAGGCAACAAAGCTTGTCATGTGTTTGAAGGATTCATCGACTTCCTATCCTATGTGGTATTACATGGAGATTGCGATGCTATTGTCCTTAATTCGGTCATCAATGTTCCTAAGTCAATAGACTACTTGAACAGATATGATTACGTCCATTGTCATCTGGACAATGATAAAGCAGGACACGATGCCACAGAACAGATCAAGATTTTGTGCAAGGGCAATGTGATAGATGCTTCTGACGAATATGGAGAATCCAAAGACTTGAACGAGTTCCTTTGTAAAAGGATGAAAAGTCGAGTTCAGAATTGTGGCTTCAAACGGTAAATTTTGTATCAACAATAGTCAAAAACAAGAGTAATTATTTAGGAAAGTTCTTTCGGGAGCAAGTTTGTGTTTTCGATATACGAAAACAGTTGCAATCGGTATATCCGATTTTGCTATTGACATTGCCCAAGCAAACTTTTGGCAAAGGTCAATACCTATTGAGAAACTTGCCCCCTCAAGAACTGTATCATATAAATATAAGTACAATGGCAAAACATGTAATCAACAATACAGGAGGGCGCAAGCCTCTCCCTGAAGAAGAAAAGTATGGTAAGCCCATACCAGTTCGTTTCACAGCAAAACAGTTTGTTCGTATCAAACGTAAGGCAGGAGAAATGCCCATAAGTGCATATATTCGTGAAGGCGCACTTCATGCCATCGTGCGCCAACCTGTTACAAAAGAGTTGATGAAAGAGATAAGAGACTTGAATAATCTTGGAACGAACATCAACTCATTGGCGAAACTTGCCTTTCAAGCAGGATTCATATCTATCGCAGATAAAGCAAATGAAGCTCTGGATGGAGTCAATGCGGTTCTCCATCAAGCTCGTCTTAAAATCAAAGAGAAAGAAGACAATGAAGAATCAGAAAATCAAAGTTAAACTTCAAAACACTACAGCACATGTATGGTAAAATTCTTCATGGAGCATCATTTAGAGGGCTTGTCAACTACATTAATGACCGTCGCAAAAATGCAACATTAGTTGCTTCAAGCGACGGAGTCAATCTTACGAATAACCAAACCATAACAGATAGTTTCGTGATGCAGGCAGGTTTGAG
>CAKQCV010000095.1 GCA_934217675.1 uncultured Prevotella sp.
CGCTGTTAGCGATTACGACTGGTTCGTTACCTTCGAACACTGCAACACATGAGTTTGTTGTACCTAAGTCGATTCCAATAATCTTTCCCATAATTGTATATTTTTTATTTTTATTTCGATGTTAATTATTTCTTTTGGTTGCTTTCGCAATCCGACATCTAAAAAGCAAATGGCATGCCATAGGAGTTATAATGTCCTTTGGCATGCCATCTTGTCATATAGTGTCAGAATAATTCTCTGTCAACCATCCAATCTGTCAGTCAGACAGCAAAGATATATGCCAGACTTATACAACTGATACTAATCCAAAGCATTACCCCTTGGATGAGTGGCTTTATTCCAACGCTGCGCAGTGTATCTTTTGTTAGTGATGCTCCAATAAAGAATAATGACAGCGTGATAATATGCTTTGCAAGTTTATTGATTGTACCGCTGAATTCACTGCCAATATTAGCCACATGTTCACCAACCAGTGCTGCATTATTTATTATATATGTATTAACGGCTATTGCAATAATAAACCAAATAATAAATTTTGGTATGCAGCTATACCATGGCTTTACGTTTCCCTCGGTGCCGGCAAGCGATTTTCTGAAGAAGAAAGGTGTGAGAATGGCGAGTACAACAATCCATAATGCTCTTGTAAGCTTGATTGTCGTTGCCACTTCCAATGCGCTGACCCCTTGTAGCTTGACAAGTTCCGGATGCATCTGGTCGTAGGCCGCTCCCGCACCAACTACAGATGATGTGTCGTGTATGGCAATAGCTGCCCACATGCCAAACTGTTTCATTGTAAGTCCGAGAGCATCACCGATATATGGAAAGATAAAGAGTGCAATGCCATTAAGTACGAAAACCACTCCTAATGCAACCGACATGCTTTCTGCTTTAGCCCGAATTATCGGTCCCACTGCAGCAATTGCCGATCCGCCACAAATTGCAGTTCCAGAGCTTAACAGATAACTTGTTTGGGAGTCAACTTTCAGCAGTTTTCTCCCGAACAGCCATCCGAGGGCAAGTGTGCCAAACACGCTGACAATGGTAAACAACATACCATCGGCACCCGATGCAAGAGCTTTATCCACATTCATTCCGAAACCAAGCCCAATAACGGAATACTGAAGAAGTTTCTTTGACATGGTCTTGTTGAAATCTGGGAATGCCTTTCCTGCCAACATGGCAAATGCAAATCCTATGGCAAGAGCCGCAGGCGATGTTATGATGTGTGCAGTCCAGGCAAAAGCTCCTAAATCTACGTGGAATACTTCTTCTGTGAAGCCTAATAGTAACGACACACTAATTAAAACTACAATGATGATGTAGCTAATTTCACTTTTTCTCATACTTTTTTCTTTATAATTATAATTTTCCGCTTGCAAAGTTAATTATAATTAATGAGAAAATGAGTTTTTATTTATCCAGTAGTGACAGGTTTTGTATGAACCATACGTTCATTTCATTGGCTCCACGATGATTCCAAGCATAGTATGGGATTAGCGTTAGTGGCATCTCCTTTACGCTTATTCCTCCATTGGTAGACTCTTCTAAGGTCTGTGCAGAAGTGCGTATAGCCTTAACTTTGAATGCTGGAGCATTTTTTGTTTCGGTATTGTTTATGCTATAGTTGTCAACAACAGTAAATTTAGGAGTTTTGTTGATAACTGTGTGCAAAACTTGTTCTCCATTATTGTCTACCGCTTCAGCACAATAAACCAGCGGACCGCGTTCAACGGCAACTTTTCCCTTGTCGTCAGCTACGTTTTTATTAGCTACGACCGTGCGCACTGGCATGTCAAAATGTATACGCACCACATCACCTTTCTTTATCCCTTTTACAGGCATGTATCCTTTGTTAGCTGCAATGTCGGCAGAAATAACCTTGTTATTCACACTAACAGAATACTTTGGAGCCTCCTTGTCGCTATAACTGTAAAGGTCGCTTGGCACCACATTGCCGCGTACCCATCCTGGAATTCTTACAAGCAGATTGGTACCCTTCGCATCACATTTTTTCACCGTAATCTTTATATCCCCATTCCAAGGATATTCAGTAGTTTCTTCTATAACAACGCTTTTCCCGTTAACCTTTATTTCCGAGGTGTTTCCGGCAAACAGGTTCACATATATATTATTGTCTTTTACTCCATACAGATACCCAGGTACAGATGGAATAAAGCGCGACAGGTTGCTTGGGCAGCAAGCGCATCCGAACCATGGTTGGCGAGTCAAGGTATTGTCGGCATTAAACTTGTATTTGCCATCGCTTGACAGAGGGTTAGGGTAGAAGAACCTTCCGCCGTCCATGCTCATACCTGAAATTACACCGTTGTATAGAGTGCGCTCCATGCAGTCTATATATTTGCTTTCGCCATGCAACAAGAACATGCGTTCAAAGAGATACACCATTGATATCGCAGCGCAAGTCTCATTGTATGCCGTCATGTTTGGCAGTTCATAGTTACTGCCAAAAGCTTCTCCCCAGTGTTTTGCTCCCACACCACCAGTCAGGTAATACTTTTTTGCCACGATATTGTCAAAGATACGGTCTATAGTCTTTATGTATGCCGAATCCTTTGTCAGTGCTGCAACATCCGCAATTCCGGCATACATATATCCGGCTCTTACGGCATGTCCTACAGCTTCAGTCTGTTCCAATATCGGTTTGTCGCTTTGTGAGTAAGCCTGGCGTTTGGCTGTTTTTCCACGATAGTCAAGCAGATATTTAGCCTCGTCAAGATATTTTTTTTCGCCAGTGATAGTGTAGAGTCTTGCTAAAGCCATCTCTGCGATTTGGTGTCCTGGCACAACGGTAGCTTGTCCGTTTCCTGCTCCAACCTCACGGCATACACAGTCGGCATACCGGCAAGCTATGTTGAGAAATTTCTTGCTGCCTGTTGCTTGATAGTGGGCGCAAGCAGCATCAACCATGTGTCCCAGATTGTATAGCTCGTGGCTAAGGTCTTCTTCCTTTTCCCAACGCTTCTTGCCCGACCACTGGTGCGGATGCTGCGGATTGATGGTTCTGGCGGTATAGAGGTATCCGTCTGGTTCCTGTGCCGCTGCCACTATGTTGAGCACGCTGTCCACGTATGCCTTCAGTTTCTTGTCAGGATAGCTTTGCAAGATATAGCTTGCTCCTTCGATGGTTTTATATACATCAGTATCATCAAACGAATATCCCATAAATTTTGCCACATCCCATTCTTTAGTGTCGAGAGCTTTGTGTCCAGGATGCTTCAGCGTATATGCCGCCATCTCAAAATTCTTGTATCTATGTTCGCTTTCACATTTGCTGAAAGCCAATGGTATTGTAATATCCCTCACTGCCTTCAGGCGTGCACCCCAAAAAGTGTTTGGAGATATTTTAACGCTTGTGAACGGAACCTGAGTGAATGGATATCCATTCGTTAGTGCCTTTTGTGCCTTTGCCGGTGATGCGAAAAGAATTGCAGCAATCACGGCAGAAAGAAAAATTTTCTTCATGAATAGTGTTTATAGTTAATAGTTGAACAATTTTGTATGGCAAAGTTACAATAATAATAATTTATATGCCATTGTTGCAGTGAGGAAAATCGTGCAATGTTGATATGTGTACCTTTTTTCTCAATTTCTTTCCTTGTATGACGAATTTGTGCTTTATCTTTGCAGGTATAAACATAATCATAATTAAATCATAAATTAAATGAACAGAAAACATTTTCTTTTCTCTGTATTCTTGGCATCGGCATTTGCTGCCAATGCCCAGGTGAATATAAATGTGGATGTGGCTAAACCGGGAGTGAAAGTTGCTCCAGATCTTTATGGAATATTTTATGAAGACATAAACCACGCTGCTGACGGTGGACTATATGCTGAACTTATCAGCAACCGCTCGTTTGAAGATGCTGAACTTAAGAACTTGCCAACATGGAAGACTGTGGGTGAGAATGGTGCAGTAGTGAAATCTGAAATCATAACCAAGGGCTTGTTGAATAAAGTGCAAGGCAAAGCTCTACAGGTTACGGTGAATGCAACCTCCGAGTCTTTGGCTTCGATAATAAACCAAGGCTATTGGGGAATTAATGTGGTGCAGGGCAGAGAGTATAAACTTTCGTTTTGGGCAAAGGGCAGCTATAAAGGCAACCTGAAGGCAAGGCTCACCGATGCAACAGGAAAGGATATATATGCAGAAACAACTGTTGTTGCAGGAAAACTGAACGGTAAATGGACAAAATACACAGCCACGCTGAAAGCTGATGCCAATAATCCAAAGGCGCAGTTTGCCATTGTTGCCGACGGTAAGGGCACTATAGCTATGGATGTGGTTAGCTTGTTTCCGCCTACATTCAAGAACCGCGAGAACGGTTGTCGTCCCGACTTGGCACAGATGCTGTATGAACTGCATCCTAAGTTTATGCGCTTTCCGGGAGGATGTTTTGTTGAGGGACAGGATTCTCCCGACAATGCCTTTAGATGGGAGCGCACTATCGGACCGATAGAGCAACGCCGAGGACACGAAAACGTGAACTGGGGATATCGTACAAGCGATGGACTTGGTTTTCATGAATATTTGCAACTTGCCGAAGATCTTAATGCCAAACCGCTTTATGTAGTGAACGTTGGGTTGTGGCATGGAGGCAAAACTGCTGTAGAAGATTTGCAGCCCTGGATTGACGAATGTCTGAATGCACTGGAGTATGCCAATGGTCCGGTAACATCAAAATATGGTGCTCTAAGAGCTAAAAACGGACATCCGGAGCCTTTCAATATCGAGTATCTTGAGATTGGAAACGAAAACAATCAAGATAATCCTTCGCAACAGAGTGACCGCTACTACGAGCGTTTCAAAAAATTCAAGGATGCTGTGCTTGCCAAATATCCAAAAATGCATCTTATTGGAAATGTGGCAGCATGGGGCACTGATGAACCGAAATGGAAGAGTACGGAGAGTGTGGAACTTGTTGATGAACATTATTACCGGAATCCTGCCTGGTTTGCCGAAAACTTTAATAAATACGACACCTACGATCGTCGTGGACCTAAAGTCTATGCTGGCGAGTATGCTGTAACAAGTGGCTTCGGAAATATGGGATCGTTGGATGCCGCTCTTGGCGAGGCTGTATATATGATGGGAATAGAGAAAAATTCGGATATCGTGACCATGGCTTCATATGCTCCAATCTTTGCAAACTTGGATAACCGCAAGTGGGCACCAGACATGATACAGTTTGTTTCAGACCGCGCATTTGGCACTCCTTCTTACTATGTGCAGAACATGATGGCAAACAATATCGGAACAAGGGTCTTGCCAGTAAGCCAACAGTCGCCTTATATTTATAAGGAAGAGAAAATGAAACCTGCTGTATGTCGTGTCGGCATAGGGACTTATGCCACACAGTCATCATTCCAAGACCTTGGATATACTGACGACAAAGGCAATGCTCTTCCTGCCACATTACAGTTGCAGCCTGTTGATTTGAACGGCTCATGGAATGTTGAGGGCGATATAATAAGCCAGACAAGCAGCAAAACAGAATGTATGCGACTGAATCCTGGTACAATAAACAGCGATGGATATATATATAAGGTAAAGGCAAGGAAAAATTCAGGCAAGGAGGGGTTCCTCATTGTGTTTAACTATGTTGATGAAAAGAATTATTGCTGGCTAAACATCGGTGGATGGGACAACACCAAGAGTGCCATTCAGCAGACGCTGAACGGTGGAAGAACGCAGCTCGCCACGGCTCCCGTAAAGATAGAGCAGGGCAGGTGGTATGATGTTGAACTGAAGGTGGTTGGCGACAGTATCTTTGCAAAACTTGACGGCAAGCAGATTTTTGCCACCAAGATAAAGAGTAATGTTAAACCTGGAATATTCTCTACGGCAACGCTTGATGAAAACACAGGGGAGGTTATTCTGAAGATTGCCAATACAAGCAATGAGAATACTACGGCAAAGATTGCTCTCAAGGGCAAGACGATAAACAGCGGAAAACTAATACGCCTGTCTTCAAAGAATGGTTCTGACGAGAACAACATAAATAATCCTACGAATGTTTATCCTGTTGAGACTTTTGTTACTACAACAAAGGATGGGTTGGAAATGGAAATTCCATCAACATCGTTGAATATACTGAGATTGAAATAGTAAAGGCTATGGTTTAGCATTGATAAGCTTGCCGCTTAGCAGTTGTAAAATGGCAATATACAACTGTTAAGCGGCAAGCTTTATTTTAGAAATATGTGGTGTTGGCTGTTTAGTATACTTTTGTAAGCAGCGGATTCTTGCTGTTGTTGATAAATGTACCGATTTGGTTAAGCCATGTCTGTTGGTCGGCAGTGCCACTCTTACACCAAGATGCACCGAACCAATAGCTCACTTTCTCGCCACTCTTCACACAGCGTCTCACTCCAATGGCATTGCCTGTGATTCCCTGTTTCTTATGCCAAGGATCCGGAATGAATGTCGTCTTGTCTGCCCCATTGGGAAATACCACACCTACATAAATCTCGAAGTTGTGCTTCCGGGCATCGTCTGTCGGGTCGCTGTAGGCGATGAAGTCTCTGCCTATGATGAGGCTTTCTGCTTTCTCGTCGTGCACCACAAAGCCACCAGCAACATCCACAGCATCCTTCACTCCGTCATACCACACTGTTATATTGTTGAAATGCGCCCCTTTGTCGAGAGTTATCCTTCTGTGTTCCGTAATCTCGCTGCCGGCAATATTCACGGTAGGGTAGACGAGATCAAACGTTATGCGCAGCGGACCATTGTCAAGCACCTGGTATTCCTTGTAGCACCATGGCATTACGATGCTGTCGCCAAGCATGATGGCAGGAGTGCCGCAACCCAAACTCGGTCCCACATTGTAGCAGTCCAGTCCTCTGCCGTGGTCAATATGAAAGGATTTTGTGTCGAAGGCTGCATTTGCCTCCTCCTTCTTATCCTGACGATTCAGGTCTTCACGCAGCTTGCATGCCTCCTTATGGAGTTCATAGCGATGGCGCACATCGAGTTGGTCGGTAGATTTCATCCACACGTCGAAGCCGAAAGCCTTTTCTCCGCTTTTTTGCAGAGCTGGACCATAGGCGCGGTATGCGCAGATGTCGTTCTCCCAAGTGAAGTCATCGGCACGCCAATGTGAGAAATATCCGTCAACATAGCTTCTGTATTCCTGTGGCGTTCCGGCTTCCACCGTGAAATATGCCTTTGCATCAGGCATCACGGCTGCCTCTACGAGTAGTAGATTGTCGTGGGTCAGTTGGCTTGCCACTTCCTGGTTGTACATATCCTTCACCACGAGTTTGGTTCCTTCCTTCACGCCAAGTTTCTTCCAAATATCTTTTGCTTTGAACTCAACCACTTCAAGACGTTGCCTTGCTGTGGGGTTTTCAACACAAAGCGACACCGCTGCATGGGCATCGATATCCATGAGCAGTGTCAGCAATAGTGTTATGAACGTAATTCTAACCTTCATTTCTGATTAAGTTGTTTTACAAGTATCTGTAATATTCGCAAGCCGCTAGCAGAAATGCTCCCACACCGAAGTTTGCCTGAGAGTTTGCATCCACGGTCTGTCCTGGGATGGCGCGGTCGCCGATAGGCTGCACATAGCCAATTTTGCCATTGGGCTGCATTGCCGTTTCCGTGAGATAAGCCCATGCGCGCTCTATAGTCTTCTTGTATTCCTTCTTCGGCAGATAGCCGTTGTTCACGCCCCACAGCAGTCCGTAG
>CAKQCV010000096.1 GCA_934217675.1 uncultured Prevotella sp.
AGCGCAGTCGCTACTACAACCACTCTACGTTCAACGACCTGATGATTACGGGCATCTGTGGCTTGCGTCCACAGGCTGACGGTAGCATCGTTATCAATCCACTCGTGCCAGATGGCAAATGGGACTGGTTCTGTCTTGACAATGTGCTCTATCACGGTCACAACCTGACTATAGTTTACGACAAGACTGGCAACCACTACCGCCACGGCAAGGGTCTCAATCTTCTCGTTGACGGCAAGAAAGTGGCACAGCGCAATGATATCGGACGACTTGAATACAAGTTTTAGTCGCTACATAATAGACTGACAAAAAAATCCCGGAGTTCTCCATGAATACAACAAGGAGAGCTCCGGGAATTCTTTTTTAGATTCTAATCACAAACCGTTTCAAAAGAAAAATAAGGATATAAGGAATGGTGAGTGAGAGAATCTATCCCTCACCCCATCCATCACCAATACACATCAGTGAATATCAACATTTTATCGTCACAAAAGTGAGGGATGAGGGTAAATTTGAGCAAATTAAATTTTTCTTTCAGGTCTATATTATTTGTCTTATAAAAAAGCCCGACAAGCAGACATCACTTTTTTACATTATTTGCAAGCATACTTTAAAATAATTCTGTATTTTTGCATAAGATAAGCTGCACTCGGCAATTTGAAAGCAAGCTTTCATTGCACTCGCTTGCATTATCTTTGCATAAGATAAGCTGCACTCGGCAATTTGAAAGCAAGCTTTCATTGCACTCGCTTGCATTATCTTGCAAAGTATACTTTAAAACAATTCAAGCATCAGTATGCTATCTATGCATATTTGCAAACCATTATAAATACAAAACAAACAATGAAGAAAAACTCTATACTCATAGCTGCGCTGCTCGCTGCCACGACATGTGGCGCACAGACTTTCGAAACGAAGTATGCACGTCCACTGGGCGATGTGCTAAACGATGTGGCAAAGAGATTCAACGTGAAACTGAAGTATAATGTAGATACAACAGGATTAAAACTTAACTATGCAGATTTTCGTATCCGTCCATATTCATTGGAAGAAACGTTCGACAATATCCTCAAGCCATTCGATTTCTATGCCTTGAAGCAAAATGGCAATCTCTACAAGATAAAGCCTTATGAATATCCACGACGACAACCTGCCGATGGTAAAAAGCTAATCCCTTATCTTGCATCAAAATATAACGACAAGGAATCATGGGAAGCTCGACGCGACACACTGCGAAAAGAAGTGAGAGAACGCTTGGGTATCGACCCACTGTTGGAAAAATGCTCAAACGAAAAACCACTCGTTTCGAAAATCAGAAAGTATGATGGCTACAGCGTGCAGAACTTCTGCATGAAGACCGTAAACGGACATACGGTGAAAGGCTCTATATACACTCCTAACAGTAAGGGGAAACATCCTCTGATAATATGTCCTAACGGTCATTTCTTGAACGGAAGATACGGTAAGGTTCAACAACAACGATTGGGCACCCTTGCCCGTATGGGAGCCATCTGCGTAGACTTCGACCTGTGGGGATGGGGAGAGTCTGAAGATGAGGTTGGTGCAAAAGCACATCAAACGGCAGAAGCCCACCAAATGCAAGCACTCAACGGTATCAGAATTCTTGATTGGATGATAAAGAGAAAGGATGTGGACAAAAATAGAATTGGAGTTAACGGTGGATCTGGTGGTGGCACACAAACCGTATTGCTAACAGCACTCGACAACCGGTATACGGCTGCAAATCCCGTTGTGAGTCTTTCATCATGGTTTGACGGTGGATGCCCATGCGAAAGCGGAATGCCAATACAACTTGCCGGAGGAGGAACATGCAATGCTGAAATTGCAGCAATGTTTGCACCTAAGCCAATGATGCTTGTCAGCGACGGTGGCGACTGGACATCAACGACTCCAGAACTTGAGTATCCATATCTGCAGCGTATCTACGGTTTCTATGGAAAGAAAGAGAATATATCAAATGTTCACTTGCCAAAGGAGCGACACGACTTCGGACCAAACAAGCGTAACGCTGTATACGAGTTCTTTATCAAGACATTCAATCTTGACCGCTCAAAGCTCGACGAGAGCAAAGTAACCATAGAAGACGATAATCAACTTAGGTTTTATCCAAAGAAATAAACAACATACAAAAAATCCCTCCACCGCTTATAGTATACGGTAGAGGGATTTTTATATAATAGAAGAATATGCTTAGTAACCAGGATTCTGGTATTCTTCTCCATTGTCAATAAGCAGAATTGCAGCATCTGGAATTGGACGCAGGTAATAATTCTCCTTAAAGCCACCTTGCTTTATTTGTGGATTACCCTTTGCTATACGGCTCTCAAAGGCACGGAATCTTTTAAGCGTCATCCATCTGTTCCACTCTCCTACCATCTCTCTTGCATATTCGTCAAGCAAAAAGTCTTGCGTGATATCAGCTTCTGAGATATCCATACTGTGGTCGTGGTTCACACATGAACGGTTTCTTAGCGTATTCAAGCGATTCTTCGCACCTGCAAGGTCACCAAGTCTCCAGTCAATCTCTGCAGAAATCAAATAAGTCTCTCCAAGACGATACACAATACAGTCAGCAGAACTATAAGGTTTATTAGCATTAGTACCGGCATACAAGCTTGGACAGTCAGCCTTTTTCAGACTTGGGAAGAACTTCAAAGGTTGTGCAGGATTAGCATAGTTGTCGTCAATATTGTAAACGGCATAGCGCTTTGAATCACGCTCCTCTTGCGACATTTTGCGACGAGAGAGATAAACAGCAGTGTCACCAATAGTTATATCGTATGCAGAATTGCCCACACGTGCAGTAGACAAATTAAAACGTTTGGCGTCAGCCTCATCCCATTTATACACAGTGCCATTTTTCTCAGTTGCCTTATTTATATAATAAGTGTCCTTGAAGAAAGCAGCATATCTCTTGTCTTTCTCTCCATACAAATCAAGCATATACTTGCTTGGCTCCATATAGCAATTACCCTTTGCGAGCTTATGGGTTTCCAAGCCGTTAACAACAGTAGCATAGTTAGGAGTCATTCCTGATAGGAATATTCCTGAAGTGTTGTTGTTATAAGCCTCTGAATGTTTCCACACACGGTTGTAATAATTTCCACGTGGGTTGTATGCCTGTATTGAAGAATGGGTTACAACAAAGAGAGCCTCATCGTTTTTCTTGTTGTTTTTCTCGGCAAACACATCATCAACATCATCATACAGCTTTACTCCAAACTCCGATGCGTGTTCTATAAGATAATCAGCAGCCTCTTTTCCTTTTTGCAGATATTGCTTACTTTCGTCCTGTGTCAAAGCTTTGCAGTTGCCGAGTCCGTCTGTATAAGTGGCATAAGTCAAACAAGCTTTGGCATAAAGATGATAAGCGGCAGCTCGCGTTACTCTTCCATACACTTTTTGTGTTACAGGAAGATTTTTCATTGCAAACTCCAAATCTTCAAGTATCGTTTTGTAGAAATCATTAACGCTACTGCACTGCAATGTTTTTGCCTCTGATTCCACAGGCTTTAGTGGTAGATATTTTCCACCCCATTGCTCAACAATATTATACAAAGCATGTGCTCTCAGAAAATGAGCTTCAGCAACCAATGCATTTTTCTCGTCATCAGTCAATCCCTTCACTTTATCCGCATATGCAATAGCACCATTACAAGCGCTTAAATTCCCATAGAATCCTGAGTAGCCTTCATTTAGCATACCATTAGCAGATCCAAAGTCTTCATATCTCAGAATCTTGCTCCAGTTGCCGTTTGCTCCCGTAGGATTGGTATCTTGCCAAATATCGGTACCACCCTCTGAAACCATCAGGTAGGTATCCTCTGCCTGACCGTATATTATCCTTACGAGATCAAAATAACAGTCTACGATTTTCTTTTGGTATCCTTCACTGCTTGTCCACTCATTTTCCGGTGTGTTGCCAGAAGGATTGTATTCGTCAAGGCTACAGCTTGTTGCTGTAAGCAAAAGTGATGCAGCAGCCAATGACATTAATTTATATCTTTTCATTGTATTCGTTTTATTATTGAAAAATGTTTAGAATGATACGTTAACACCAAACACGAATTGCTTTGACAGTGGAGCCTCGTCATCATCACCACCCTTCTCCGGATCATAGTCTTTCAGATATTTGCTCTTTGTGAATATGAATGGATTGTCGGCAGTGAAATAGAAACGTGCTTTCTGTATACCTACTTTTTTAGTCAGAGCCTTTGGCAATGTATATCCAAACGTTATATTCTTCACCTTCAGATATGAACCGTCAAAGTAGTTGCACCATTGCTGATACGGATCTTGTCCGTTATTCATCGTTGAGTTTGGAGCAGGGAAACGTGCCCCCTGATTATCAACAGTCCAATAGTCGCAAACGGTAGGTGATGGAGAAAGTCCGTCTGTGCGATACCAACCTGTCACACCATAATTTATAGTCCAGTCCCAACGCATTATAAGCAGCACACTGAGATCAAATCCTTTGTATGTAAAGCTGTTATACAAGCTTCCGCTCCATTTTGGTGTTGCGCTTCCAAGAACCGAATAGTCAGAGGTATTGTATTTATAATTGTTGTCCTTGTCCTCAATATGCACTTGTCCTGGTTTCTGACTGTATTTTGCTGCTTCTTCAGC
Source organism: uncultured Prevotella sp. (assembly GCA_934217675.1). Taxonomy (GTDB): domain Bacteria; phylum Bacteroidota; class Bacteroidia; order Bacteroidales; family Bacteroidaceae; genus Prevotella. The sequence goes on from CAKQCV010000096.1 coordinate 4,648, forward strand.
TTGAGCCGTGCCCCAGATGCCAAGATATTTATATCCGTAATAAGTGTGTATTGGTTGTCCTTTTATCAGATAGTAATTGCCGAATTGCAGTGGTCCGTCACTTGTTGTCTTAACCACACGCTCATGGTTTGCTGCAAACTGCAATGTTGTAGTCCATGTAAACTTTGGTCCTACAAAATTTCTACTTGTTACACCAATCTCAACACCAGTATTGCGTGTTTCTCCCACATTGCTCCAAACGTTATACGACTTGGATCCTGATCCGCCAAGCTCATAAGGCAAGCTTTTGTTGTATATCACACCTTTCGTTATGGCGTCATACCAGTCGAATGTAAGACTGATGCGTTCCTTCAGCAATCCGAGGTCAAGACCAAGGTCTGTCATATAATTCTTTTCCCAAGTAAGAGAATTGTTTCCGAACGTCAGTCCATATCCACTGTAAGAGAGAGGAGTATCCTGGAATCCTATCAGTCCTGTGCGTGTTACAGCCTGTGTTCCGTATTCTTTAGAACCTGCATTACCTGTCACTCCATAGCTTGCTCTGAATTTCAGATTTGATATTTCCTTTACATTCTTCATGAAAGGCTCATCGCTAATTCTCCATGCCACAGCTCCTCCAGGGAATATATTCCAACGCTTTTTGGAAGCAAGTCTGGAATCTCCGTCAACACGGGCATTGACTGTAAACAGATACCTTCCCATAAAGCTATAGTTGATACGTCCGATATATCCCATACTTTGTCTCTGAACATAATCTGATGCCACTTGTGGTGTTCCGGTAGATGCTCCAAGATTAAAGTATTTGTAACTGTCGCTGTCGAATCCGTTTCCTGTAGCTGTTGAGCTTTCGTATCTGTTCTTTGTCCACTCCGTAACGGCAGTTACTGTAAAGTCGTGTTTCTTTTGTATATTGAAATTATAAGTCAATATATTCTGCCACTTATAATTATAAGTGAATTTGTTAGGTATCTGGGCATAAACCTTTCCGCTTTCCAGTCCTTGATAAGATTTTGGTCCAATATAAAGTCCTTGGCGCGAATTGCGGAAATATCCGCCAAGAACACTCTTGAACGACAGTCCTTTTATTGGGGTAAGTTCAAAATATACTTGTGGGGCAATGCTTATGTTCTTTATGTTGTTCACATAACTGCTGCTTTGATTGTCTGCTATCGGATTCATATTACCATCGCCAAGCGGATAATCAACAAGATTGCCGTTCTCGTCATACACATCGCCAAGAGGTGGCATGCATAACACACGGTTCCAGATTCTGCTGTAGCGCTTGTCGTTGTTCGAATACATAGCATACAGGTTCAATCCATATTTCAATATGCTGTTTGCCTTGAAGTCTATCTTTGCACGCGCAGAGTATCGTTGCAGTTCATCTCCTTTGAGAAGTCCCTGCTGGTCGTAATATCCAAGGGAGAAATATGAGGTCACACGATCGTTGCTATACGATGTACTTAAATTGTAACTCTGTGTAGTACCAGTTTGCGATGCCAAATCTTGCCAATCCACCCATTGATTGTTGTCGATATATTTCTGCATATATGCTGGGAACAATGGTGTTGTGGTGTCGTCAGCTGTTATTTCTCCACCGTTGATTAGAGCCTGGCGACGGAAGTCAATGTATTTCTGTCCGCGATTAACCTCCGGGAAACTGGTTATCACGTTCCAACCATAATATGCATCAAAATCTATAGAGAATTTGTTTTTCTTTGGTTGCTTGGTTGTTATGATAACAACACCGTTGGCACCTGCTGCACCATACACGGCTGTAGAGGAAGCATCTTTCAGCACTTCTATACTTGCAATGTCATTAGGGTTCAGCTCTGAATAGCTGCCTTCCATTCCATCTATAATAAACAGCGGTTCATTGTTACCATTTATAGAGCGGTTACCACGTAGCACCATGCTTACTCCTCCTCCGGCTTCACCGCTTGAACGTGTAATGTCAAGACCAGCCACCTGTCCTTGTATTGCCTCCAGCGGATTGCTTGTCGGAGTACGTGTAATGTCGTCTGATTTCACTGAAGCAACAGATCCTGTAAGGTCGCGTTTCTTTACCGTACCGTAACCGATAACCACAAGCTCGTCGAGCGAATTGTTTTCCGGTTTCATGTTAACCTTCAGTGGTGCACGTCCCACCTTCACTTCTTTTGTTTCGTATCCCATATAGGATATTACGAGTGTGGCACCTGGTTTTACTTTCAGCGAGAACTTTCCGTCTACGTCGGTCGCGCTACCGTTTTGTGTTCCCTTCACTATTACCGATGCTCCAATAAGGGCATCGCCATTCTCATCGAGAACAACACCACTAATCGTGTTCGACTGCTCTACAGCCATACTCGTTTCTGCTTCGTAATGTTGAGCCGGACTGCTTGCCATCACTGGGATAGCAGCAAGCAACAATGCCGTAGAGAATCCTATGCACAACGCATTTTTTCTCCACGCACTGAAGCCAGCCCCATAAAAGGGCTTCGTTTCTTCTTTTTTCATAAATTTGCTACATTAATTATAGATTATGTACATTTTGCAGTAGTTTACAATTGTATCTTTACGCTTTATATATAAAGACTATGCTATTTGCAATTTGTAACCATTGCCAAGAAAAGCATCCGCAGCCTCAAAGCGGAACAGAACAAAAAAAAGGCATTCAGCTATGCATGCAAAAGCAGCAAAGCTGAATGCCATGTATAATAACATACAGTTATTTTTATTGGTCGGGATTCTCCACATATCCCTGGTACTCTTTATCAAGCCCAGACATTATAGCATCGTAACATTCGTTCATACGCCTGGTTATGTCCTCCGCACCTTGTCCTTCAGGATAAACAGGCTTGTGGATTGTCAGCTTCAAAGGATGCCACGTCACCCACTTGCAGTCTTTCATTCTTGGCATAATGTTGAATGAGCCATTTATTGTCAATGGAACCACAGGCAACTGCAACTCGTCGGCAAGCATAAATGCACCACGCTTGAATTTGCCCATGTGCCCTGTAAATGTT
>CAKQCV010000097.1 GCA_934217675.1 uncultured Prevotella sp.
CCAAAAGAAATATATGGAACTTCTAAATAAAGCAGATATGGTTATTATTTAATAAAAAAGAATTAGTAGCAACCTGGCAATTAAAAACTAATAAATTACATAACAAAAAGGCGCAGAACAATGATTTTTCATGCTCTGCGCTTTAATTATTACAGTGATTATAATTTATTTCAACATAACCTTCTTTACAGTTGTCTTTCCGCCTTCAACAGACTTGACTATATAAAGACCAGGAACAATAGACTCCTTTGATACTTGTACACCATTTAGGTCGTAAAGACTGATATCGCTATTAGAACCACTAACAACAAGTTTACCACCAACAAGTGAGAAACTTGGAGAAGAACCAAAAGTGACGTCTTCGATACCCGATGTAACCTTATCCATATGTACCTGTGCTGCATTCTCAATCTGTCCTGTAGCGTTGTCTATAAGCAAAGCAATAAGAGTTGTGTTGTTTACATCTACTACATTCGACGGAACATCAAGGGTTTGTGTGAACTCAGTGGTCTCATCAGCAGAAGCAGTTGCCGGCACACTGTTTTCAAAGCCGTTAAAGCTATAATTCATGCGTGCAACATGGTCCATGCTGACATAAGCCCAAGAACTCATATTCTCAAAGCCTCCCATTTCGCCACGTCCTCCGCCTGCATAATTATTAGCTTGACTTGCCATCATTCCGCTCTCTGTCAGCACAAAGGATATTCTGTATGCCCCACCTTTCATCTCGGAATAGAATGTGGTATATGCTGTTGCCTCAATCTTAGTTTTGCTTGCATCCGTGAATTTTGCCGATAACTCAACACCAATCTTTGGAGAAACACTTGTAAGATTCAAATATGCCGACTCAATATTGCCAAATGAAGGAGTCATTGCAGCATTTAATATTCTGTTTACATAACATTTAGGATAACCACTGAAAGTTAGGCTTCCGTATGAACTTGTTGTAAACTCATCTTGCTTATGAACTGCAATACCTATAAAGTTATCAGGATACTTCTTGGTCATCTCTCTCAAGCCAACAATACCTTGCGGACAGTATCCACACCAAGTACCAGTACCTTCTTCTACAACAACACGCTGTTGTGGAACTGCAGTCATGACCTTCACAATAGACTGTGCTTTATTATTCCCTTCATAAGCATCTTTAGCCCCATCCACAGAAACGATTCTCAAATCTATAGTGTGTTTTCCAAATTCATCAAAACCAGGGCATTCTAAGCTAAGTTCTTTTTCGGTGTTAGAGCCAATAGTAGAACTGTACTCTTTTTCTAACTCCTCACCACCATCTATACTATAGGCAAGAACAAATTTTCTAACCACTCCTGAGCTTAAATTCAAAATACTAAAAGGTATCTGACAAGCCTCACCTTTTTTTACAAGCAGACTACGGTTTGTGTAAATCCACAAATCCTTAGGCATATCCTCTCCTGTAATCTTTGCTTGAATATTCAATGCCGATGCTAAAAAATCAGGATCTGTGGCATAGTTCTTCCATCCATCGCCAAAATCTGCCCAACAGCCATTCTCTGAATAATTTGTTGAACGACCTACAGAGTTGTTGGAACCGCTATAGATATAACCGATATAGAAGCCATCACCGTCAATATCATAAGTAGTGCTCAGCTTAACTTCGTTCCAACCCTTATACAGCTTTCCTGCTTTCTTTGTAACGATACTTGCCTCATTTAGGTCTTTCGTGATAAAAGCTGTAACATTGTCTGCCATTGCTGTCAATCCTACTCGCACAGCCGTTATCGTTTTACCTTTATACATTGCGGCTACATCTGCCGGTATGTATATGGCAACTTTTCCACTCGTCTTTGAACCAAACTCATCAGCAACAGTATTGTTGCAATATCCCCAATAACATGAACTTGTTACTGCACTTGCTGTTGCTGCAAATGCCATAATAGCCATGAAGAGCAATAATATCTTTTTCTTTATCATTGTATATTTATTTGTTTATTCGTATTTTCTTAGTATAAACAGTTTTGCCGTCAGTAGCTTTCACAATATACATTCCTGCATTGAGAGAACCGTTAGAGTAAGCTCTTCCTGCCATGTCATAAATACCTAACAAAGAACATCCTTCACCAAGATACAGTTTTCCACCAACAATGCTCATATCGGCTTTGCCTGTGTTCACTTGCTCTATACCTGATACTTCATCTTTGCAGAAGAACTGGCATGAGTTGAAAATGCTACGCTTTGTAACCTCTTTACCTTGGTTACTAACAAAAGCAACAACACTCAAATTCTTAGGATTCCAACTATCATCAAGTTCAACCTCGTATGTTTTTTGGAAAGCATAATCCTTTATTTCCACTCTGTCGCCCCAAGCGTTGCCACTGAGCACTTTGCGTATCACTCCATTATGAACATAATCTTCAGATCCTGCTTGTTTTGTTGTTTTTATGCTGTCTTCAACAAGCCATGTGGTAAGTCGAAGATCTGATTGATTTGGCATTTCACTTGACTCAGTCGTAGCATCTACTGTTACGGTAAGTTTCTTTCCGTCACGTTTCGTTGATGCTTTCAGAGTTATAAAAGTAGGAACAGATGCTGAGGCATCGGCAAGCTGTCCGGCAGTTTCTACCCATGGCATAAAATATGCCGGTCCTGGTCCTGCGGTTTCCTCAGACAATTGAGGAAATATATTTCTGTCAACAGCAAGAGCAGGCAAGAATGGCTCTGAAGAACCAAACAACTTCAAATACTCACCATCTTCTGTCAATCTGTATGGATCTTTTACACCATTCCAGTTCACATGATGGCGTACCCAAATAAGACTTGTTTCAGGAACAGCCTCAAATGATGTTTTTGTAGTTTTTTCAGAAAGTTCTGCATCTTCATATCCCTCAGATGTGAAATCCTCAACAAGCACAGTATGCGGTTGTGACTTACCCCCTTCTTTTATTGCATACAAATACATTGATGCATTATTGTCTGTCATATCTGGGTCTTTCTCCCCATTAACTTTCGTTACAGAGAAATTGGCTGTGATATTTCCATCAGAAGGAACAGAAACGCCGTCAAAATCAATCTTCGTAGGTATACCGTTAGGTATATTATATCCGTCAACATCGACCTCTTTTGAAGTTACACCCTTTGCCGAAGCAGAGATACCAAGAGACGTTACTGGAGTTTTTCCGTTGTTTATAACATATCCAGAGTAAGAATAAGGTTTGTTCTGCTCTACCACATTTCCTCCGTTTGCCGAAGTTACCCTTATAAATGATATGTCATTATTTGGAACATTGTCGCCTGTAATAACAGCACGTATACAAAGGTTCTTGTTTATGCCAGTAAGGTTATCATACCAATTATTATCGTGTCCATAGAAATTTCTGCCTGTGAAACCAAAACTGCTGTCATCAAAGAGCAAAAAATCAAGGTCTTCATCAGTTGTATTTATGATATAACCTACATACAGGTCTTGTCCTTTCACTATTTTATATGGCAAATTAAGCGACACACGGTTCCATCCCTCTTTATACGAGCGGGTGCTCGCTGTTGCCTTTTGTGTTTCCTTGATATAATCTATATCAGTACAAACGAACACGTCTGCTCTGCTTCCTCTTTTCTTGGATATTCCAAAATCTATAGCACTGATTTTATCTCCAGCATATTTATCCAATATAGACGAAGGCAAATAGATTGCTCCATGATATGTATGATTTCCAGATTTTACACCCTGTACAATCAAGCCACGTGAAGTTTTGTCTATACAATATCCAAGAATCATTTCATCGGCAGAAGAATTGTCTGCCTTTTCTACACTTTTCACTGCTTTAGCACTATTATCAAAGCTAAAGACACTATTACCGCTGTTTACTGTTTGAGCAAACAAGCCTCCCCAAATTGAGGAGAGGCTTGTAATAGTAAACAGAAAAACTGATTTTCTGATTAAGTTCATATCAAAATTATTTAACGTTCAATTTAACGCTTTCAACTTTTCCATTTGACAGGACAGTACGAACGATATACAATCCTGACTTAAGAGCTACAGGAGCATTCTCGCTGGCAACAGTAGCAACGAGAGTTCCGTCAACGGTATAAACATTAGCACTCTTAACATCCTTTCCGAATGTAAATGCACCGTTGTTGTATCCAACGCCATTTCCACCGAGAACAACGTTATCAATACCACTTGTCTCATAGTCTATAGCAAGATACAATACAGGAACGTTTGATCTCAAATATCCGCCCTTTCCAGCAAATTGTCCGCTCTCGCCATAGTCAATCATACGCTTAACTGAAGATGAAGCATTGAAAATCTTCCATGAAGCACACCATTTTGGATTTGTTACACCATCCTTATCAACAACAACTACAAGATTCTTTGTATTGTCATACTTAAATGGAGTCTGCAAGTCGAATATCAACAAGTTGTCTGTTCCTGGCTCGTATGTATTCTGTCCATCATAAACAAGTGTCAGCTGATCATCTGTAAACCAATCTGCACTTGAAGTCCACTCGTTCTTATCTGTCTGAGCAAGATAAACCTTGAAGTTAACAGGATCAGTTCTGTCATAAAGGCTATTGCCAGAATAAACATAAGCAAGTCTCTTTATTGTAGCATTTTCCTTTGCCTTAATCTCAGAAGCGAGGTATACAGTCTGTGTTCTCTCATACGGATCGTAGTTAAGAACAGCTCCGTGAGTATCTTCTGTCTCATTACCGTCAGTAACAACATTTGTCCAACTTGCAGAACCCTCAGGAAGAACATTCAGCATTATAGATTCTGTTTGGTTGTTGCTGTCATCCTCATCACCTTCAAGTTCTACTACTGCATAGAAATCAAAGTTACCGTCCTTTGTAGGCTTTATTGTAAGAGGAACATCTGCATACTCACCAGCCTTAATTGCAGGAACAGATGTTGTTTCTCCAACAAGTTCTGCATTACCCTCATCATCACAGTATACCTTAACTGCATACTTGCTCTGGTCTTTAAGACCGTTATTGCGAACCTTTACAGTTAGATCGTTGTCTTTTCCAGCAACAGCTTCCTTGATATTGTCGATAGAAACAGCTTTCAGATCATTCTCGCTTACCAACTCAACATTTAAGCCATATAGTTTGAAACAGTTGTACTGGTCTTCTGTCTTTACATAGAAGCCATAGTAGTATGTTCCATCGGCAGGAGCTGTAAATGTATCCTCAAGCTTTTCACGATGATACATGTCAGAATAAGACATATCCTCGTCATTGCGCATTACTGTTGCATTTTTAATGCTGTTTGCATCAGTACCTACAGTAAGTTTCAAATTGAACAAACTTTCTGACTGACCAGCATAGAAATCAGTAGTAAAGCGATAAGTCTTGCCACCCTCAAGTTTCAGCGGAGTTGAAATAATAGTTCCGTCGTAAGTGCCCGAAGACTCCGAATAACCTACGATGCAATTGTAATCGGCACTATAGCCACCACCATAATACCAATAGATACGACCATCTGTCAATATATTCCAACGGTCAACATCATCCTGAGACTCAAATTTCAAATCAACAGGAATAGAAAGTGCTGAACCAGCCATGAGCTTGTCTGACTCAACCTTTGCACCAACACCCTTAGTGTTTGAAACCTGAATTACATAATAATATTTCTGCTGCTCACCAAGTGTCTGGTCATCAAATGTTGTTCCTGTAATGTCTTTTGCCACTACTTTATTGTCTGGCATACGAACAAGAGTATACTTGAGGTTATCTTCATTAATATATCCATTGTTGACACCCTTGTTAGGAGCAGTCCAAGAAACTACAACACCTTCACCATTCTTCTTCAGTTGAATATTTGAAACTGCACCAGGAACATCCTCGCCAACGAAACAGCGAACACTGTCGAGAACGCCCTTCTCTCCTGCAGCATTTGTTGCCAAAACATAATACGTGTTGATACCATCGGTAGGATTAGAGTCTGTCCACTCCATTTTCTGTCCTTCTTTACCATCTGCAGGAATAGTAGCCACCAGCTCGGAAACTTCCGAAGAAAGCAAAGTTGCAGTGTTTGTACGGTCTGTTGTAGCTACACCAGCTTTCTTTCTGTAAATCAAGACATCCTTTATATCATTCAGCTCAGTCTTGTTCCAAGCTTTTGTTGGATTTGTCCATGACACTACATCCGACATTTCGCCAGTAAGATTTGGTTGAGCATATATACCGGAAACCTGTGCAGGTGCTTTGCGGCTGTCTGCCTCCAAGTAAGGAATACCAAGACCTACGAAGGAATATCCACTATAGCTGAAATATGAAACTGACTTGAATATGTTTTTGTCAAGATCGATAGTATATAAAGATGTTGCACCATAAGCTCCAACTGGAAGCCAATAGAGTTCACCTGTGGTATAGTCGAAATTCATTGTACCATAATAGTACATAAGATAAGACTCACCCCATTCTGACTTCAATTCCTTTACAGACTCCTGTACGAAATCGCTGTTGTATTTTACGAGTTCAGTACCACAAGCTTCACCTTTACCATTATCCTTAGGTCTTACCATGAAGCAGTTTCCATCTGCGTCAAAAGCAAAGTTGAAGTACAACCTGTCAAGAGCCTGAACAAATTCTCTTTTTCCAGTCTTTCTGTCAATTGTATAAAGAGCAGAAACATATCCTTGTTGTTCTTGACCTTCAGAATCTGTATATGTTGTAAGATAAGGCACAAGTGCCATTACTTCATCGTGTGCTTTATCATACGCCATTGCGTAAATAAAATCATAATTATACCATGCATCCTGCTCTTGGCTGGTGTATCTGTAAACAGCAGTAGTATCACCTGTCTGCATGTCTACCTTTGAGAAATGGTATGGATATGCTCCATATGTATAGCTGTATCCGAAGATACCATAATAGTCTTTACCATCGTATACGCCACAAAGCATACCAAGATTTCCATCAGCAGGATCATCTGGATTGTAATAATACTTCTTCAAAGTAGTAAGGTTAATGGCATCTTTTGACTTGAACTTTACGAATCCACGGATTTTCGATGGATTATTAAGTTCACCTACATACATTGTCACACCTTTCGACTTATCGTCAATACTTTCCGGAGCACCAAGCGGAGCCTTCAGCACATCAGAAGCAGTCATTTTAAACTCCGGCTTTGGCATTTGATAAATACTTGTCTGTGCAAATGTCGGCACAGTTGAAGCAGCCACAAGCATAAGAGCAAGTAAGTTTTTCTTCATAATCAGTGTTTTTATTAAAGTGAATATAATTTTCTCTTGTTTTTTCTTTTTATTTATAAGAATCAATTAAAGCATTAATATGAACTGACAAGCCACAATATGTGTATTATTTACAATTGCATACAAACAATGCTTTAAAACTTGTTTTATTCTTAGATTTAAATCTATACGCTTGCAAAAATACACATTTTTTAATAACAAACAATACAAAAAGGAAATTATTTTATTTATAAATACAGGTTACTAACACTTTCATATTTTATAATCATATTTATAGACAAAATACTAATGAAAAGCATTTATTTTTGTTAACGCCAGATTATCAACCTACAATACAAAAAAAGCGAAACAAAATAAATCGTTTCGCTCCTTGTAGCGGGACCCAGGATTGAACTGGGGACCTCATGATTATGAATCATGCGCTCTAACCAGCTGAGCTATCCCGCC
>CAKQCV010000098.1 GCA_934217675.1 uncultured Prevotella sp.
CCGAAGGCTGGAATAAGCATGTAGAAAGCGTATGGTTTCCCTGTTTGGACGAGGGTTCGAATCCCTCCAGCTCCACAAAAAAAGGCATATACACTGAGGTTTCAGTTGTAATGCCTTTTTCTCATTTATAGCCAACTGGCGAAAACTATCTTTTTGATTATAAATTACAAAAATATTTTTCTGTTTTTACCCTCACATCCCTCACTAAATACGCTAAAAGTCCCTGTTTATAGCAGGTTTGAGGGGTGAGGGATTGGGTGAGGGATAAATATGCTCTATCACTTCAAGGGTATCATATAAATAAACATCCCGACAAGGCTGTTGTTATTTATGCGTAACAAAAGGTGAGGGTCTTCTGCCATAAATTGGCATCTATGATTGTCTTTACTATACTATGGTATCGTATTTTACTGATTGCCTTCTATAACAGATAAAGATATAAATCAAGCAATCGGGAAAATATAAAGATTTTATACTCTTCGCTTGCATGATACAGAATAATTGTTGTAAATTTGCAGCAGTATTAATAGCTTCAACTATTCAGAAAATCAGTATTTAGAAAAGATTATGGAAACAAACGATGCTAAAGAAGAACAGATTCTTATCCGTATCACCGGACAAGACCGCCCAGGACTAACCGTTTCGTTCATGAAAATCCTTGCAAGCAAGGATGCAAATATTCTTGATATCGGTCAGGCTGATATACATGCCACACTGTCGCTCGGTATTCTTATTCGTATAAATAGCGATGTGTCGGGACAAGTTATGAAAGAGTTATTGTTCAAAGCTACCGAATTGGGGGTAAACATTGGTTTCTCGCCCGTCACCGACGAGGAATACGAGAACTGGGTGAACCGTCAGGGCAAGAACAGATTCATCCTTACCATCATGGGACGCTCACTGTCGGCAAAACAGATCGAAGCAGCAACAGAGGTTATAACAAAACAAGGTCTGAACATCGATTCTATATTGCGACTCACCGGAAGAACGAGTATCATGCACCCTTCACCAAAGGGCAAAGCATGCATACAGTTCTCGCTTAGAGGAACTCCAGAGAATCGCGCTGCCATGCAAGAGGAACTTATGCACATATCATCGGAAATGGAAATTGACTTTTCGTTCCAGCGCGATGACATGTACCGCCGCATGCGCCGACTGATATGTTTTGATATGGACTCAACGCTGATACAAACAGAATGTATCGACGAGCTTGCCGAACGTGCTGGTGTTGGCGACCAAGTAAAGGCCATCACGGAGAGTGCAATGCGCGGAGAGATAGACTTCAAGGAGAGCTTTACTCGTCGTGTGGCTCTGCTGAAAGGACTTGACGCAAGTGTCATGGAGGATATCGCCCAGCACATGCCTATCACTGAGGGTGTTGATAAACTGATGTTCGTATTGAAACACTACGGCTACAAGATTGCTATCTTGAGTGGTGGTTTTACTTATTTTGGGGAGTTCTTGCAGCGCAAATACGGCATAGACTATGTTTATGCCAACGAACTTGAAGTGGGTGAAGACGGAAAGCTGACGGGACGTTACGTTGGCGAAATTGTTGACGGTCACCGCAAGGCGGAACTGCTGAAGCTTATTGCTCAGGTGGAGAAAGTGAACTTGGCACAGACTATTGCCGTGGGCGACGGTGCCAACGACTTGCCTATGCTCAGTGAAGCAGGTCTGGGTATTGCATTCCACGCAAAGCCACGTGTTGTTGCCAACGCAAAGCAAAGCATCAACACTATCGGTCTTGACGGCGTGCTCTACTTCCTTGGTTTCAAGGACAGTTATCTTGGAGAACAAGGAAAGCTGTAAATCTGTTGCAAACACACAGGCACACGTAATATATACAATATCATAGAAATGAAGAAAATATTATTAGCAGCACTCGCAGCAGTTGCTGCCAACGGTTCTTTTGCGCAAGAGAACAAGACTGCACAATGGTTCACTAACATAAAATTGTCGGGATATGGATTGGTGGAATACCAATACTCCGGACAGGAAGGCAATAAGGCAAACTCTTTCGACTTGCGTCTGGTCAGAGTGTCGCTCGACGGAAGAATAGCCAACGACTTCTACTGGAAAGCACAGATGCAGATAAACGGGAATACATCAACAAAGGGCAGTTCGCCACGTCTCGTTGACCTATTTGCCGAATGGCAGAAGTATTCTTTCTTCAAATTGAAAGCAGGACAATTCAAATTGCCTTTCACTTTTGAGAATCCAATGCATCCTATTGACCAGGGATTCATGAGCTATAGCCAAAACGTGAGCTATCTATCTGGTTTTTCTGACCGCAGCGGACAACATTCGAGCAACGGACGCGACATCGGTATACAAATTCAAGGAGATTTTCTGAAGAACAATGCCGGAAGAAATTTGCTTCATTATCAGGCTGGCGTATTCAACGGTCAGGGCATCAACGTGAAGGATGTTGACCAGCAAAAGACAATTGCCGGTGGCGTATGGGTAATGCCTGTTGAAGGCATGCGTATTGGTGTGTTCGGCTTGGAGGGTTCGTATGCCCGCAAATGGAGTTATACTGACGAACTGAACGTGAAACATACTGAGAGCAAAAGTTTGCCACAGCATAGATATGCAGTAAGTGCAGAGTATGTTACCAAAAGCGACTGGACTTTCCGCTCTGAATATATTCACAGCACTGGCGAGGGCTTCAAGACCAGCGACAACGAGAAAAATCCAGACCTCACACTGAACGGATATGGCAACAAGGCAGATGGTGTTTATGCTCTTGCCATTGCGCCGGTAATAAAAAAGAAAGCGCACCTGAAGGCGCGTTATAACATGTACCGATGTGACGGCTCATGGAACAAGTCCAAGACTATGTATGAAATCGGCGCTGACTACAAGTTCTCAAAGAACATTGGAGTCACCGCCGAATATGTACTCGTGAACGACCGCACTCTGTCTGACCACAATTACAATATGGCAGACGTGCAGCTACAGTTCAGATTCTAAATCATTTCTCAAAAATTTTGTCCTTGGCTGTGATTTGTGTTGGAACACCAGCCTTGCCGCCAAGATGGCAACCAGTAAAGCTAACGCCTTCAGTATTATCCATGCTGAGGGCGTTTTTAACATCAGCAATATCCACATTCTTGAATGTAACGTTGCTTATTGGTTTTGCTTCTGTTCCCTGAAGAACAATACCAGCAGCACGTGCCTTGCGGCAACGCATATTCTCTACATAAACATTTCTTACCGTTGTGAAATGATTGTCGTCCAGTCCTTCTCCTGCATACATACTTGTTATATAAAACAAGTCTTCAACCTCGTCGAACACGCAATTTCTAACATAAAGGTTCTCCACAAAGCCACCACGGTTAGGATTAGTCTTAACGAATATTCCGCGTTTGCAGTATCCTGCATAGTCACAGTTTTCCACAAAAACATTTCTCACTCCTGCCGACATCTCGCTACCGATAACAACTGCATGAAGTCCCTTAAAGTGGCAGTTACGGATTATTATGTTTTCTGACGGTGTGCCCATCGTCCAGCCATCGTTGTCTCGCCCACTCTTTATTGCCACGTTGTCATCTCCATTGTTAAAGCAGATATCTTCAATCAGGATATTACGCGAACATTCAGGGTCTATACCGTCGTTGTTTACGAGTTTTGCATCATATCTCAAACCGCGGCAGATTATATTCTCGCTCTTGAGCAAATGCACACACCAAAATGGCGAATTAGTGATGAAAAAGTCAGAGAGCGTGATATTCTTGCAGTTAAAGAATTGTATCAGATGTGGGCGCAGCCAAGAGCCCTCGCCAAAATTGCGCTGAGCCACAGCAACCTCCTCGTGGTTCATCTTTCTCGACAACTGCTGTGCTTTCTTCTGGTCTTTTCTCCATGTGGCAAATGTTGTAGCGGCATTGCCGTCGATTGTCCCTTTGCCTATTATCGACACGTTGCTCAGTCCGTAACCATAAATGAAAGGAGAATAGTTCTGTAAGAATGTTCCCTCCCAACTTGTTTTTACCATTGGCAGGTAGTACTTTGGATTTGGATCGAATTTAAGTGTAGCTCCTTCTTTCAGCTCCAGGCAAGTGTTACTCTCAAAATGTATCGCTCCTTTAAGGTAATATGTTCCTGCCGGCACGATGATATGCAGTCCGCCTTTCTTTTTTGAAAGGGTCATAGCCTTTTTGAAAGCAGGCAAACAGTCTTTCTTCCCATCGCCTTTTGCACCTAAATTCAACAAATTCATTTCTGTCGACGGTATTTTTGCTCCAGTGATGTTGCTCAGAATAGAATCCCGTTTCCCTGTTTCATACTCCATGGCATTTAATCCAATGCTTACTAAAGCCATAGCAAGAATAAAAAGAAGTTTTTTCATATACGTTTATTTTTTATTTTACAATTGGTTTTTCAGCTTTATCACCTATTATATTATATACCAAAGAATCTCCAGGCACATAAAAGTCCACGTTGTCAAACACCACATTTCGGCTATTATCCATATTTATGTTGTTGTCGGTTGCCTGAATTGTCATGTTGCGCAAAGTAAGCCCACCTACATCATTCAACGTCTTGAAAATGCGGTTTGTGCGAACCACTCCGTTTTCCACCACCACACCGGTTGTCGGAATTTCGGGTATTGTGTTCATGCTCATCATGCGGTCGGCAGACTCTATCACGAAATTGCTTATCCGTATGTCCTTCACGGTTGGAGTGAGAGGAGTGACAGCAAGAGGCGGATTGCGCTGTGCAAGTTCTCCCATATATGTTTTAGTGCCAAGCAAGTCCCAGGTGAAAGCCTCTTTCATATTTATGAGTCTCACATTATCGTATGTAATGTCCCATATTCCGCCACCACGGTTACGGCGTGTTTTAAATCTGAATCCTGTGCGTGTACCATCGAACACGCAATGATGAAGATACACATTCTTCACTCCGGCAGCTGTCTCGCTGCCACACGTTATACCACCGTGTCCCTGTTTTGCCAAACAATATCTTATGACTACATTCTCTGTTGGTTTCCCCACCTTTACGCCATCTTCAGCTCTGCCACTCTTCAGCGTGAAGCAGTCGTCGCCACAGTTAAGGGTTGAATATTCTATCAGCACATTCTTGCACGACGAGATATCTATGCCATCGCCACTTGGCACTCCAACAGAATTCACCGTGACACCACGGATAATTACATTCTCGCAATATATCGGATTGATATTCCAAAGCACACTACGCTCAAAAGTAACACCCTCAACAAGCACATTTTTGCAGTTTATCGGTGCAAACGACTTGGGACGATAGAATGTTCTGCCTTCAAGTCCGTCGCAAATACGTTCTTTCACAGGCATTCTGTAGTCTATATCCTTTTCAACCACGCTGTTTCCATTTTTGAGTTTGCGCATTTGCACTCCCATCGGTGGTCCCGACACGATACCTTTTCCTGTCAGTGCAATGTTTTTTGCATTATTGGCATAGATGAAAGCTCCTGCACCCATCACCTCGATACCTTCATGGCGTGTGAACACTGCTGGCTGATAGTCGTTGATATCTGCAGAGAATTCCAATATACAACCCTCATCAAGATGAAGCTCCACATTGCTCTTCAGCTCTACCCTACCCGTCAGCCAATGTCCGCTTGGCACAACAAGTGTTCCGCCACCATTGTGCGAAAGCTGTGTGATCTTAGAATTCAGAGCCTGAGTTATCTTTCCCGAAGTATCTGCGTCTGCCTCAACAATATTCAACTTATTGTTTTTGAACACCGGACGCTTCAATGATTTCATTTTGAAAGGTGCTCCGCTAATTGGTGATATCTGTTCCGGCATCTTGTCTGCACCGACTTCGTTCTTATCCACGATATTGCTCTTTGCCATTAAGTCGCTTACGGCAACGTTGCTAAAACTATTTCCTGCAGGCACGCAGCATTCCTCACCTCGGTCAAGGCTACCAGCCTGTGCATACAGCACTGGCATAAGGGCAATTGCCACAGGAAGTAAAACGTTTATAGATTTCTTCATTATAAAAAACGCCAATTATTATTTAATACATCTATGTTTCAAACACATCTTTTATCCTTTAAATGACGAGAAAAATGCTATATTGTAACGTTTCATAAATAAAAACAGCAATCTAATACAATAATAAACACTTTTTAGTGTTATGTTTTATGAACATGATTCATGGCACATCGTTTAATACAAGAATCAACTAAACAAAAGAAATTAATAACACACAATGAATACATTGACAATTCTCATTATTGGAACATTCGCCATAAGTATGATTGCAGGGTTTTGTTTCATACCTTTTATACTTAATTTCTGCAAGAAAAACAAGCTCTACGATATACCAGACGAACGAAAAGTGCACCACACCGCCATACCAAGACTGGGCGGAATATCTTTCCTGCCAAGCATGCTCCTGGCTGCGATTATTATGCTTCTCACATACGAAAGCATCACTGGAGAGCAGCAAATAATAATAAACCAATGGACGGCAAGCTGCATGATTAGCCTTTTCATTATATACATAGTGGGAATAACCGATGATATAATAGGACTGAAGGCAAAGACAAAATTTATTTTCCAACTTATGGCGGCAAGCTTGCTGCCTTTGTCTAATCTGTATATAAATAATCTTCACGGATTCTGCGGAATATACGAAATTCCGTTTTTTATAGGTTTTCCCCTAACGGTGCTGTGTATTGCCTTTATCGACAATGCAATGAATCTTATTGACGGAATTGACGGACTGTCGGCAGGACTTGCCGTCATTGCACTATGCGGCTTTATCTATGGCTTTTACTGCATTCAACTTTATATATACTGCATTCTTATTGCCGGACTGATAGGGATACTTATAGCTTACTTATACTATAATTTATTGGGGAAAGCAGAAAAGGGAATGAAGATTTTCATGGGCGACTCCGGAAGCCTTACGCTGGGATTTATGCTTAGCTTCTTTATCGTGAAATACTCCATGAGCCGTCCGGACCTTATTCCGGCAAACACTTACTGTATCAGTATCTTTGGCACTTCAATGCCCTACGAAAGGATTTGCCTCGCATTTGCATACACTCTGCTCATTGTGCCCACTTTCGACGTGTTTAGAGTGATTTTCGTCAGGCTATACCATCACACACCGATTTTCAACCCTGACAAACGGCATATTCACCACAAGCTTTTAGCTCTTGGAATGACACAACATCAAGCTCTTTTTACTATCCTTGTGCTACAGATACTGTACATTGTTGTCAACGGACTGATGATGCCGCATTTCAACATCACTGTAATTGTTATCACTGATATAATTATCTTCACCACATTCAACGTGGCTGTAACCACAATCACAAAAAAAAGAAGCATGAACAAGTGATTGTCACTGGCAATGGCGGAATAACTGCAAGAATTATCATCTTGCAGAAATTGTTTTGAATTGAGAAAGCTGACGCTTAAAGAAGTAAAAGCCGACGGGTTAATAATAATAACTCGCTCTAAATTGGACTTTGATTGAAAATCAAGAAGTTGGGCGTTTACCTATATAATATAGGTAACAATATGGAAACGAGCGGACTTCTGCTCGTTTCTGTATTTTGCAATATGCAAAGAACG
>CAKQCV010000099.1 GCA_934217675.1 uncultured Prevotella sp.
GGGATTCGAACCCTGGACCCACGCCTTAGAAGGGCGTTGCTCTAATCCAACTGAGCTACGGAACCCCTTTTTGCGGATGCAAAGGTACAATAATTATTATATATAACCAAATTTTATTCTAAAAAAATTATTATTAGATTTTCGAATAATAAAAAACATATACAGAAATTGAAAATAAAAAAATTGTCATGCATCACAAAGGAACATATTATTTTAATTAAATATACATTTTTTTATTTATAGACAATAAGCTATTTTGTTTAGTATATCCAATAATTGTTTATAATATATAAAATTATAACTAAAAACCAAATAATGGCAACATACATTGTTTCTGATGTAAGTTGCCATTAATTACCAATTAACCTAAAGCACCAATAATCTCATTCACAGACTTGCATCCATGAAGATCAAGCCATTCATTTATACCATTCTTGACCTTTACCGTTACTTGCGGATCAAGAAAATTGGCTGTTCCTATTTCTATAGCTGTTGCACCTGCAAGCATAAATTCAATTGCATCGTGAGCATTACAAATACCACCAAGTCCTACAACAGGAATTTTTACAGCTTTAGCAACTTGCCAAACCATACGTACTGCAACTGGTTTAATAGCAGGACCACTAAGTCCACCTGTATTTATACTCAACATAGGTTTACGTTTTTCAATATCTATAGCCATTCCCATAAGCGTATTAATGAGCGAAACACTATCTGCACCTTCCGCTTCTACAGCTTTGGCTATCTCCGTTATATCCGTAACATTTGGCGAAAGTTTTACTATCAACGTTTTTTGATAACGTTGGCGCACAGCCTTTACCACACTTGCAGCCCCCTCACAAGTAACCCCAAATGCCATTCCACCATCTTTCACATTCGGACAAGAAATATTTAACTCTATTGCCGGTATTTTATCAAGAGCATCAATACGTGCAGCACATTCCGCATAATCATCAGGCGAAGAACCACTTACATTGACAATCATGTTTGTGTCTATGTCTTTTATTTCTGGATATATATGTTCACAAAAATAATCAACCCCCTTATTTTGCAATCCAACACAGTTAAGCATTCCTGATGTTGTTTCTACCATACGAGGATAATCATTTCCTTGCCGTGGTTTCAATGTCGTACCCTTCACTATGATGCCACCAATCTCATCAAGTTCCACGAAATCAGCATATTCCGGACCATATCCAAACGTACCAGAAGCTGTCATTACAGGGTTCTTAAGCTCTAATTTTCCAATATTTACCTTTAAATCTGCCATGATAAATCATTTATATTAAACACAGGACCATCCTTGCATACACACAAATTGCCCTTTTTAGTACCCTCTACACAACACAAACATGCACCAACACCACAAGCCATTTTATTTTCAAGCGAGACTTCACAGAAAATGCCATTTTCATTGGCATATCGAGCAATAGCCATCATCATTGGCTTTGGGCCACATGTTGAAATTTGATCAAACTTAACCCCCTGAAGCACAGAATGATCAGTAACGAATCCCATTTCTCCAGCTGTTCCATCTTCTGTCGTAACACAAACTTCACCGTACTTGCAAAACTCATCAAGCAAGAGTAAATCCTTTGCCGAACGTCCGCCAAGTAAATAAACAGGTCGTATACCATTATCATTCAATGTCTTACCAAAATTTAGCAGTGGAGCTACACCAACTCCTCCACCAACGAGCAAGACTTTTGCGTTTTTATCCTCAGGTATCGTAAACGAATTCCCAAGCGGTAACACACAATTAAGCGTATCACCAACTTTTAAACGCGCCAAAGCACGAGTTCCATCACCTATAGCAGCAATAAGCAACCAAAGCTCATTTGCTTGATAATCAACAAAATTTATAGAAATAGGACGTCTAAGGAAGGTTGTTGACGATCCGTCAACTCTAACCTCAACAAATTGTCCAGGAAGCATTTTCGGAAGTGCCTCCGAATGCGTAAGTTTCAATAAAACATATTTATCATTTATATGTTTAACAGAAGAAACTTTAAGGTCTAAAACGTATTTTTTCATCAGTTCCTTTATAAGTTTCTTGCAAAATTAAGTAAAATATTGCGAAAACAGAACTATTCCACCTAATTTTACAAGAAACAAACTCTTTATTTTTTAGGCACAAAGCTCTCCCACGTTTGGTCATCAAAGAATACTCGTATTTCCGTTATCTTTCTACGATCAGTATCCTTACATACAATATCCGCCTGAACAGGTTGTGCAACTTGATGTCTAGTTCTATGCTTAGTATCCGTATTTTCTTCAGTCTTTAACGAATCACTTGTCCCCATTTTATCTACAGAATCGAAATCTCCGAAATCAAATGTTTGTTCCCCATTAGACTGTTCCTGTAGGGTAGAAGAGGAGTCATCTTCTGTTTGTGTTTCTATAAACATTGTTCCATTTCCGAACATTAACCAATCTATATTAATATTAGGAAACTTACTTCTTATAGCTTCAACTGTGTTTAAAGTTGGTTTTGTACGTCCAGTAAATATATTACTGAGGTTTGCCGATGACATCCCTATATAGCTTGCAAAAGTCTGTTGAGTCATATTTTGAGTCTCCATCAACTGTCTAATTCTATCTTTCATTTCCATTTTTATAGTAAATACGTTCAAAAATCTATATCATTCTAACAATTTACAAAGGTAAACATAATATTTCTACTATGCAACTTTTTATATTAATAATTTATATTTTTAAATATTACATTTCAATATTAAGATTCATAAAAGTAAACGTCAAAATCAACCATTTATATATACATAAATATGAATCTAAACTTATACATATTCATTTAATGTTTTAATTTTACTCGTACAAATAAATAAAAACAACTGACTATCAAACAAATACATATATTAAACTATCTAAATATACAGAAATACAGCACATTAGAAAGGGTATTATTATACTTTTACCACTATTTAAATTCAAAAATAAGCCTAATACCGTTGAGTTTTAATTAATTAAACAATATTTTTCACATCGTATAAATATACATTAAGGTTTACAAATATAAATATTAAGTATTATAAATATGAATACAAACACAACTTAGCAGTTTACATTTCTTTATATTACTATGTTTACACAACTTTATAGCCTTTAGTTAAATTAAACTTTACACAACTAAATTCAACAAATATAAAACAAAACAAATGTTAACACTAAATATTTTAAGAACGGAAAGAACCAAAAAACAAACAATTAAAAAATTCTGAAAGCGAGTCTGAGATCTTCAAATTTAAGCAATTCTCAGATAGGATAAATTCACATAAAGCACTGATATCATGTAGAATTAGATTAATTTTTTTGTTTATCATTTTTCTTTATATTTACATAAAAGCCATCTAATCGGATTAAGAAAAGGCATAAAACAGCGATATTATTTAATAAAATAAAGAATAAAACAACCGATTTCAGCACCAAACCCAACAAAGAAATTGGTCTATTTTCCTGTTTCGAAATAAAAACAAGAAAAAACTGTCAACAAAGAAAAAAGTGAACTCAAAAATTGAGTCCACTTACTATATATATAATAAAGGTCCAACAACACTAATGCATGATAAAGAAAATCAACTCTTGAAGCAATTCCCCAGGAGGAGTATTCGGATTATCAATACCCTTGCTCTTGGTATCAGCCTCACGAATTTTTTCTATAATCTGCATCACTTTCACTCCTGAATAATTTCTCATTCCTATTATATATTCCTTTGCAGCCCAAGGGCCACGCAAGTCAAGCCACTTTGCAACTTCAGCATCATTTCCACGATTTGGCGCATAATACGCCAACATCAGGTTTTGAAAATACGAAAATAAAATAGGTATAAGAACAAATGCTCCACCCAACTTAGGGTTACTATCAAAATAGTTTACAATCCGGTTTGCTTTCACAATATCCTTCACAGCAACAGCATTTCTGAGTTCAAAAGGATTAAAATCCTTACTTATTCCTATTCGCTGCTCAACCATCAATGGTGTAATACGCATTTCTCCATCAGAAAGCGAAAGAATAAGTTTGTCAAGCTCACCAGTAAGCCTATTCAAGTCCGACCCTATATTATCAGCAATCATTTGAGCAGCCTTATTCTCTATTGTCGTCTTGGTACGACGCTTCAGATACCCTTCAATAAAGGCAGGAAGTTCATAATCTCTTTTTTTCTTGCTCTCGAAAACCACTCCTGCAGCCTTGAATCTCGCAAGCAAAGTTTTTTTCCGCCCATCAATATTGCCATTTTTATGGCAAATCACAAGAATTGTTGTTTTTGCAGGTTTTTCTAGATACCTTTCTAAATGATCCCAATTTTTTATATTTTGAGCTTCCTTTACTATTATCACCTGGCGTTCAGCCATTACAGGATAACTACGAGCTAAGTCTACAACTTGGGCAGCAGTCGTGTCTGCTCCAAAAACAATCTGTTGATTAAAATCCCGCTCTTCTGGCTTCAAAGCATGCTCTGCAATAAAGTTGGAAATCTGATCAATGTAATACGACTCATCCCCCATCAACAAATATGATGGTGAAAATTTCCCAGCCTTTAGATCCGTCATCACGCTTTCAAAAGTAACCGTTGTTGTTTTTTCTGTCATACTATTTATTTAACATATTTATACAATAATCATTTTTTATACCTACAAAATCACTTTGTATAATTTTGTTAATATAATTTAGACTATTCTTTATTATTTCTCTTTCATCCAAGCACAACAATTCAGAAAAAAAATTTTAAGAGATCCACACTTTTTTATCTATAACCTTTTTTTTAGAGACATAACTCTATAAATTCATCAAATATGTTTACCTTTGTATTTACATCATTAGTTATGCTGATTGGATATTATTATGCAAAGGAAATAAAAAAAATTCGATTAAACGACAATTATGGAAAGATTAAACTTGCCACCATACGAAATAAAAACGAAACAAACCTGTGGCAAAACATATATATATGATATTCTCCGCCGCAAATTTATAACATTGACTCCAGAAGAATGGGTCCGACAGCACTTTATTCATTTTCTCATTAATTATAAAGGCTATCCCCCTGCCCTACTCGCCAATGAGATAGAACTGACAATCGGTCAGAAAAGACTCCGCTGCGACAGTGTTTTATATACTCGCCAGCTCATGCCACGAATGATTATTGAATATAAAGCGCCAACAATACAAATCACCCAAAAGACATTCAATCAGATTTTTGCCTACAACACCCTACTCCATGCTGAATATCTTGTAGTGAGCAATGGCATTAAACATTACTGCTGCAAGATTGACTACGAAAAAAAATTGTATGCCTTTCTTGAAGAATTACCAAAATATGAAAGTCTATAGCACAAGTTAGGAAGAAGAAAGTAAGAAGTCTGATTTCAAATATTTTCGGGCGTAATATTTATATCATTTGAAGTTTTATCTGTCAGCAACAATACAAAATAAAAAAAGTTTTTTCCGTTTTATCCCTCACTTCCTCACTCATTATCGTATAATACACTTAGTATCAACGCATTAAAATTAAGAAACAAGAATGATGGATATAATGAGAGATGTGAGGGATAACTGTCCTTAAAGCGGTATTCTATTGTGAGTGCACTATTACTGCACTCGCAGTACCGTAACGTTGAATTAATTTTCATATACGTTATTTCTATTTAATCATCATATTTCAAATAAAATCAGTATCTTCGCAGAAACGATTAGTCATGACAAGAAAAATACCTGTCATCGCCGTATCAGAATATCTTACAAAAACAAAAATTGGCTACGACTAAAGGTATGGATAGACAATGTAAGAAATATACTTGATGGAAAATATATATCGCAAAATAATACATATCGACATGGATTGCTTTTTCGCTGCAGTGGAGATGCTCGACAATCCTGATCTTGCCGGACACCCAATAGCCGTGGGACACGATACAGAACGCGGTGTGGTGTCTACAGCCAACTACGAGGCACGTCGCTTTGGCGTACACTCCGCTCAGTCGATACGCATGGCTAAGCGGCTATGCCCCACATTGATAATTGTGGAGCCACATTTCAACCGCTATAAAGAGATTTCAGCAAAGATACACAGTATATTTCACCGCTATACCGACCAGATAGAACCAATATCGCTCGACGAGGCTTTTCTCGACGTTACGAACAATAAACCAGGCATTACCCTTGCCGAAGATATAGCACGGGAAATAAAGGCTGCAATATGCAAAGAGACAGGACTGACGGCATCTGCCGGGGTTTCATACTGCAAGATGATTGCCAAAATTGCGTCTGACTACAACAAGCCCGATGGTCTCTGCGTGGTGCATCCCGACCGTGCAATAAGTTTTCTTGACCCATTGAAGGTTGAACGCCTGTGGCTTGTCGGAAGCAAAACGGCAAAGGAGATGCACATGCTCGGGATATTCACAGTCAAGCAACTGCGCTCTCAGTCGCTCACCACACTCACCCGTTTATTTGGTAAGCACGGAACTGTATTCTATAACTACGCCCGCGGTATTGACGACAATCCAGTTGAAGCAAAACAAGAGCGCAAATCAGTGAGCTGCGAGACGACATTTGACACAGACCTTTCGCTTAATTCTGCTGTAACAATAGAGCTGTACCATATCACACTTGAACTTATAATGCGACTTGAAAAAAGCCATTTCTCAGGACGCACACTCACTCTTAAAGTTAAATATGCCGATTTCACGCAGATAACACGCAGCATAACCCACACGTCACCACTACTGAAAAAAAGCGATATTCTGCCTCTCGCCAAGAAACTTATGAAGAAAGTGGTATATGGCACCGAGAAGCCCATCAGACTTCTCGGTCTTGGTGTGAGCGACAATGGAAAAGACGAAGCCAACACCGGGCACAAAAAGAATGTATGGATAGAGCAGGAACTGCCATTTGCCGACTATTGAATAACATACAATCTTCGTGAAAATATTATATTCTATTTTCTCTCACGGATACACTTCGATATGACTACTTCCCGAATTACCGTTTTTGATAACACGAATCTGAGTGGTGATACGCTCGCTCATAGTGTCGGTATGGCTTATCACACCAACCTTCTTGCCATGTGATGATTGCAACCTGGCAAGAGAATCTATAACCGTGGAAAGTGTATCAGGATCAAGCGTACCAAACCCCTCGTCAATGAAAAGGTTATCAAAGGAGATATTTCGCGATGAGAGAGCAGAAAGACCAAGAGCCAGTCCAAGACTGACAATAAAAGTCTCACCACCCGACAGCGACGTCGTGTCACGTATGTCATCAGCTCGATCGTGGTCAATGACCCTTATACCGAGAGAGTGTTTCACCTGCACCAATTCGTAG
>CAKQCV010000100.1 GCA_934217675.1 uncultured Prevotella sp.
GATTTGAAATAACTGACGAAAACGAAGAAGAGTACATTATGATATGTAAGCTTTAATTCGTCAAATTCCAGTTTGCACGGCTATTCTAACTCTCCCTTTTTCCTTTTCTGTTCAGTCTTATCACGCAGACTTACAAGATAATCGTCAATCGTCTGACTTGCCTTGTCCAGATCAGCATACTCTTTTTTGATGTAGCGGTATTCTTCTGACTTCCAACGCTCTTGTACTTCTCCAGTACAGGAGCGTTTTTCTTTGCATAATCTTTTTGTTTCCATGCTGAAAGGGACTTGTACTTGTCATGATACGGTTTACTGCGTTGAAATTGTCAGACAAGTTCTATCTGTTCTGACAAAGTGTTTATCTTTTTATCCAGATTTTCAATGCTCTGTGTAATCATTCCACGCCGTGCCATAACGGTCATGGTGGTCGGTTTCAACTCCGCTGTGCTGTGAACATTGTAACTTTCAAGCAGATTTATCATCTGGGTTACGTTCTTCATATTCTGAATATCTGCCAAATACTGCAAGCCACTGTTATCAAACTTATCATGGTCAAGAATCATCTTTCTGTGCGATGAGAATTGTTTAATTTTACGCTAAATATTCTCAGGCAGATAGTAATATCCCAGTGTTTTCGCTCTGGCAAAGCGTTGCTGTCCCTGCATACGAAATTTAAGAGAAATCATGTTTTCTGGTTTGTAAACTGCTTTGATTCCGTTCAATCTGCACTTTTCCAAAAATTCCTCAAACGTATCAGACCGCTGAATGATACAGTCCAGTTCATAGCGAAGTTTTTCTTTCCATGATAAACATTGCTGTTGTTTCTCCCATTCATAATGCGAAATACCCTTACCGATTACCCCGTTTGCAACCACAGACAGCCCCATTTCCTTGCACACCTCATCAGAAATCTGACGGATTTTCTTCCACGCAGGATTATATTTTGTATCCATGAGTGTACCAAACGTTCTGTAATTTTCCATATTGGTTTTGCAGAAAATAATGTGATTATGGATATGCTCTTTGTCTGTATGCGTTGCGAGAACATACTTGTATTTTCCCTGAAAGAGTTTGTCGCATAGCATCAATCCAGCCTGATGTACCTGTTCTGCTGTTGCTTCATTCGGTGCAAAACTCTGTATGATATGATAACTGAGAACACTCACTGTATTTCTTCCCATGCTTCTCAGTTTGCTGAACTCGTCAGAAATCTCAGCTGCATTTCCCCAGCAGCCGTATCGGGTAACATATGCTGCTTTATCAGGATTCATGATATACTGGATGGATTTATCTTCTGTAACTCGGATTGGATGGATTGAAGTTGTTGCCATATCTCAGTCACTCCCTCCTGCAACTCATAAAGCTCCTGTTTGTAAATACGGCTTGTGGAGTTCACTCTGTGTGCAATCTGATTGACGTTGTTTGCTACACCCATAACCGCCTGCCGTATTTTTTTCAGTTCCTCATGGTCGTATTCGAGATAGATTCCATTCACGACCTGCTGACGAAGATATGCACTGACAGAGGACATTCCTGACAACGCAAAGCGTTTTTCAAGTACCTCTGCTTCTGATTCTGTCAGCCTGATGACATACCGCTTGTCTACTTTTTCTGTTTTCATTTTGTTGTTGTTCTCCTTATCGTTGTTTATCTTTACACACCGTCAGGTGGTTTTTCAGAGGGTCTTAGGGATTCTTCCCTAACAAGCGGATGATTGGCAGGCGGTCATTTTCTGACCGTTCGTGCCACATCATCGTTGCTTGCTACTCCAGATCAGCTGTGTCAGCCCATTCTCTTTTCTGCATCGCTTTTCCTCTCATATATCACGCAATTTTTAGAGAGAAACGCAACCGATTTTCTGCTGTAAATCCGATTGTTTATTGAATATTTACACTTTTCGTTCGTTTTCACATTCAACTACAGGTTTTTCTGAATGCAAATATGCTACAATATCCGCAGCATAAATTTATGGAAAGATTGTATATAACATTGAACGTTCAAATATGATTATGAATACCGGTATTCATGATTCAGGAAGGAGTTCTGAACATGGATTTTACAGACAAATTGGATATACTCTACGCCCGCCGTTCCAGCGAGGACGGCAAAGATGGTGAGAGTATTGAAAATCAGGTTGCATTACTCAAGCAGTATGCAGCTGACAAAGGGTACTATAACATTAAGGTTGTCACAGATGACGGATATACAGGTACGAACTTTAACAGACCCGGCTTTCAGGAAGCCTTTGCTCTCATTCAGCACAGACGTGTCGGACGCTTTATCGTAAAAGATCTGTCCCGTCTTGGCAGAAATACAATTGAAGTTGGTCAATATATTGGAGTGATTTTTCCACGTTTCGGTGTAGAATTTATCTCCATACATGACGGACCGGAATCCAGTGATCCTGACAGCTTGGTAACGCAGTTCAAAAACATCATGAACGAATACTATGCAAAGGATATTTCGGATAAGCAAAAGCTTTCGCTTCAGGCAAGAAGCAACAGCGGCAGACATATTGCTTCGACACCTACATACGGATATAAGCTTGACCCCAATGACCGTCACCACTGGATCATTGATGAGCCTGCCGCAGAAGTGGTAAGACTTGTTTTCAAATACTACAATGAAGGTATGCAGGTGTCAGAGATTGCCCGTACACTGGAAAAAGCAAAATATCCTGCACCGTCTCATTACCGCAAACGTGTGGTAAAAGGTTCAAGAACAGAAAAGAACCCCTATCACTGGACAGGCAGCAGTGTAACTGCTATTCTGAAACGTCAGGAGTACGTTGGTGATACGGTAAACTTTAAGACATATCATACAAGTTTCAAAGATAAGCAAGTGCGTTATCGTGATGAAGAAAGCTTTACCATTATCCGTGATACACAGGAAGCTATTATCTCCCGTGAGGAATATGAAAAGGCAAAGAAACGCCGAAAGTCAACCAGACGTGTGATTCAGACCAGAGAAAGGCATCTGCTTGACGATATGATATTCTGCGAAGATTGCGGGAAAAAGATGTATCTGAACTTCCGCAAATACGCAGGCGGAAACTGCTATGTGTATATATGCGACAGCTATCGCAAAAAGAAAGGCTGCACTTCTCATTATGTACAGGAAACAGAAGTGATCGAATCCGTTCTTCACGCAGTACGTCAAATTTTTGATATGTACAAACTGGATAAGAACGAATGCAGGCGTACTCTTGTAAGGTGGATTTGTCGGCGAAATGAAACGAGAACCCGTGAAGTCAATGAACGCATCAAAGAAATCACAGACAGATTGAATACGATCAATAAAACGGAACAGGCTCTTTTTGAGCAGAAACTGCAACAGGAAATTTCGCAGGAAACCTTTACAAATATTACGGTAAGCATAAACGCTGAATCGGAATCACTCAGAACGGAATACGGGAAACTTCTGATTTTGCTCGACAGCTTTGATGACCAGAAAAAGAGCGTCACTCGTTTCTTAACAAAGGTTGGAACATTTGCTGATATGGAAATCACCAAAGATGACCGATACATTTTAGAGCAGCTTATTGAAAAGGTAACGATTCAGGAAATTGAAACAAGAATAAAGGTGCTTGTCTATTTCGTTGACATTGGCTTGATTTCAGTTGCTGCACTTTGATAACAAATGCGACGATTCGGCGACAATCTCGTAATAACTATTGAAAAAAGTCCTCTTATGCGCTATTCTTAATAGGAAAGCGTACAGGAGGACTTATGTTTATGTATGATAAAATCACAGCCTTGTACTGTCGGTATTCACGAGATGACGGACAGGAAACGGAAAACGCAAGTATTACACATCAAAAAGAATTGCTGAAAGAATATGCGGAAAATAACGGTTATCTCAATCTGCGGTACTATGTTGATGACGGATATACAGGGACAAACTTTAACCGACCTGATTTTCAGCGTATGATGGAAGATGTAGAAAACGGTATTATCGAAACCATTGTTGTAAAAGATATGAGCCGATTCGGAAGGAATTATATTCTGGTGGGTCAGTATGTGGAACTTGTTCTGCCGCAGCATCATGTCAGAGTGATCGGCATAACCGATAACTACGATTCCTATAACACAGAAAATGATCTGTTTGTTTTTGAAAGTATCTTTGCCGAAATGTATGCCGCTGATATTTCCAAAAAGATCACTTATGCAAAGCATACCCTTGGCATGAATGGAGTCAAATTGAAATCACGTCCGCTTTATGGTTATAAACTGGTTGACGGCGATCATAATCGGTGGGAAATCGATGAGGAGTCTGCTAAGATTGTACGAATGATTTTTGATATGTTCCTGCATCAGAATATGTCGATCAATTCTATTGCAAAATACCTGAGAACCAATAAAGTGCCGACACCGAGTGCGTACATGGGATACAAATATACAAAGGTCGGTACTTCTTATGGCTGGTTGTTTCAAACAGTCAGACGACTGCTTGAATTTCAGGAATACTGCGGAGATACCGTGAATTTCAAAACAAAAACAACATCGTATAAATCCAAATCAAGGCTCTTTCTCCCAAAAGAAAATTGGGTTGTTTTTGAAAATCAGCATCCTGCCATAATCAGCAGAGAAGATTTTGAAAAGACACAGGAAAAGCTGAAAACCATATCAAAGAACTCATTTTCACCATCAAACGAGATGAAAAATGATACCTTTTTCAGAAATAAATGTGTTTGTGCAAAATGTGGAGCAAAGATGCACCGAAGGCATAGTGTCAATGGTGTGTATTTTGTCTGTAAAACGTATATGCAATATGGCACTTGCTGTTCCAATCACATAACTGAAAATGAACTGCGAAGAATCACGCTCGACCACCTTAAAAAGCTTTATATGGCTGTTAAAGACGGCAGAGATACACTCATCACGCAACTTGGATTAAATCAGCTTACCGAACTTGACAAGCAGATCAAAGATGCTGAAAATCGAGTCAGTGCCATCAGCAAACTTTTGACAGAGCTATATGAAAAGAAATTTCAAGGCAAATTATCAGATTCAGAATTCAGGACTCAATCAAGAGCATTAAGCTGTGAAAAGGAAGAACTGCTTCAATTTCTTTCGGATGTTACTGTACGAAAATCCATAATCAGCAAAAAGTTTCTTTCTGTCACCGAAATACTGAACAGAATAGAAAGCTACAGATTATCGGAGTTAGATGCTGTCACGCAGGAGATATGCGATGCCTTGATTGAAAAAATCGTGATCGATGAGCCAATGGGACAGAAAGAAAAGAATTACGGAAAACGCATCGTTGACATCTATATTTATGAACTCGGCAATCTTTCTGATTTGGTGGATGTGCGGTTTAAGCCATACTCACAGCGTATAAAAGAAATCGCCCCTCAATTATTGCTTGAAAGGCGATGTGATACAGCGAATGTGGTAGAAGCTTTGGCAACAAAACGTACAAGCTTAAAAAGTGCTCTTGCAGAAGAAGGTACAAACTTTCAGACTGTAATTGTTGAAGTACGCAAAGAGATTCTGATTGATGCCATTAAAAAGGGGCTTTCCATAAAAGAAATCTATCCTTTGCTCGGCTACCCTGAGCCTTCCAATGTTTATTGGTTTGCAAAACGGTTTTTAGGTATGAGTTTCAATGATTTCTATCGCAAAACAAGAAAAGAAATATGATCTGACTGCACTTGGACAGAAATGTTCAGGTGCATTTTGTCTATGGTAGATAAATAATGAATCGCTTAGTCTATCAATAGCTTTATATCAGTATTGATGCAGATCGCCTGTGATTTAATCTGCTCTGGACAAAAATCTTCGCCAAAATTCAAGCAGGCATACACGGCTTTCGGATTCTTCGCCGTCATCTGCCAGAACGGATACTTAATAATTGCAGGCGTATTATATCCCACACCGAGTTCCAGAAATAAGATATGCAAATTTTCGTGTCTGCGGAGAAATTCCGCATACCGATCTGCGGCACGATACCAGCCTTCGTCCTGAACAAATTTATCATCTGCACGAAGATTCATTGTCATAGGTTTTCCGCATTTCGGACAGCGTGGAATAAGCTCTGTTGGAATACGCATATTTTCCTGAAATTCCAGCATATCCTTCACGCATTCTTCGTTATCATAAGTTTCCTGGCAGCATGGCTCTGAACATTGAAAAAGTCCGTAATCTCCTTGTGTGTAGAAAAGCCTGTGCTTGTTAAAACCAGCTTTCTGAAACTGGTGATCTACATTGGTGGTCAGCACAAAATAATCTTTGTCTTTCACAAGTTCAAACAATCTCTTGTAAACACCGTTGTCAACATTCATGTAACGGTTGATGTAAATGTATCTCGACCAGTATGCCCAGTGTTCTTCCAGAGATGCAAACGGATAGAAACCGCCGGAATACATATCCCGAAAGTTGTACTTTTCAATGAAGTCTGAGAAATATTTTTCAAAGCGTTCGCCGTTGTATGTGAACCCTGCCGCAGTTGAAAGCCCTGCTCCTGCACCAATGACAATGGCGTCGGCGGTTTCGATCTCATTTTTCAAACGTTCTATCTCAGCCGAAAAATCCGTTGTATATTTTGTAATCTTTCTCTGTAAAAACATTGAATATCACCTCTATATTGTGGGTTTTCAGAAATTCTCTCACCGTCTGCACAGCGATCTCCGCCGCCTTATCCTGCGGAAAGCCAAACACACCTGTGGAAATACAGCAAAAGGCAATGCTTTTTGTCCCATTCAGTATCGCAAGTTCCAGACAGCTCTGATAACAGCTTTTCAGAAGTTCGCAGTTTTTTTTCGTCAGTCTACTCTGTACGATCGGTCCGACGGTGTGGATTACATAATCGCAGGGGAGGTTATAAGCAGGCGTGATTTTCGCTGTACCTGTCGGTTCTTCATGTCCTTGCGCTTTCATGATCTCCGCACATTTCAGTCGCAGGCGAACCCCTGCAAAGGTGTGGATACAGTTATCAATACAATTATGACAAGGGCGATAACACCCCGTCATTCCCGAATTTGCGGCATTGACGATCGCACCGCATTGCAGCGTTGTGATGTCGCCTTTCCAAAGATAAATATTTTTCTCAACAGGCTGTAAGTCGGCAATGTCAGTAATGCCTTTCTGTGCCGTCAGCTTTTGCAGAAATTTGTCCTCGGCTTTGAGATATTCTGCACCGGCTTTCCCTGCCGATCGAATGTTAACAAGACTGCGGTATAGACGGAATTGTTCCAATTCATCAGTTGGAATGGTTAAATCGTTCCATTCCGGACGTTCTGAAAGCAAATATGCAATCAAATTATTTAATTTTTCATTTGCCATCATCTT